>CAZKUN010000023.1:6411-57337 GCA_964555935.1 uncultured Armatimonadia bacterium
TAGCTCCGCGAATGGATGCCGACGACCTCGCCGCGCGAGTCGACGACCGGCCCGCCGCTGTTGCCGCCCTCGGCCATCGCGTCATGCTCAATGTAATCGTGTCCGTTGAAGACCCGGTGAGCTGTGACCGTACCGCTCCGGATCGAGAACTCCCGCATCCCTAACGGGTGCCCGCAGACGAACACGCGTGACGTCTCGCTCGCGGCCTCGGAATCGGCCAACTCAAGGAACGCGCCGGGCGCTTCGGCGATCCGCAGCACGGCGAGGTCGAGTTCCGGATTCTCTCGCACGATCTCCGCCGGGAGCGTTCGCTCGTTCTCCGTGCCCGGGTGCAGCACGACGCGGATCTCTCGGTCGCGAGCGACGGCGGGCGGCTGGTCCCATCGCTGCGCCACCTTCGCGATGACGTGGTGATTCGTGACGAGGTGCCCATCAGCGGATGTGAAGAACCCGCTCCCGGTTCCGCCGCCCTCGACTAGAACCGTGTTGAGCCGCACCTCGATCAACACGACGGCGTCCTTGAGCTTGCTGAGGATGTCGGGGTCGAGTTCTCCCCCGCCTCGGTCCGGCTCCGCGGGAGTCGCGTCCTTGGGCCCGGACTCCGGGACGACGGTCAGCGGCTCCTCTTCCGAGGGATCACTATCCTGCTGGGGGATGAGCGGACAGCCGCTCAGTCCCAGCACTAGCAGCCCGACCGTCGCCAGCGTGGCGCAGATGCGGAGGTCACCCATCCCCAGCTTGCGCCCTCCAGGATCGGCCATCGTCGCGCTTCTCCTCCATGGATCATGGACTAGGATTGGTCCGACAGGCGTGGAAGCTCAAACACCGAGTTTCCCTACGCCTGTCCTACGACTACTCGGCAAGTCCTACGACTTCGTGGGCTCTCCCCCACGCTTGATGTCCTTGAGGCCTATGCTCGGGTAAGCATCGCTTAGCTCATCCACCACATTACGCGGAAGGCCCATGTCGGTCAGCTCATCCCGAAAGGCCCGGGTGGCGCGTCGCTGGGCGAGCTTCAGCCTAATCAGCGTCGGCGTCAGCCTCGCCGCCAGCTTCCCCAAGCCCCAGATGGGAATGCTTCGCATGACCGTGGCCTCCATGTTCGCCACCGTGGACCTTCGCGCTAGACATCGCATCCCTGAGGCCCCTCACGTAATCCTTGGCCATCTCAAGGGCGTCCTCCTTCGGGATTCCAGCGTCGACGAGTTCCTTGTAGAAAGCCCCCGTCGCCTTGCCCAACTCGCGGCCGGTATTCTCCGAGTAAACGGCCTGGATCAGCTCAGAGATGATCTTCGGCGCCTTGTCTCCCAACATGTCGAACAGCTCGCCGATCTCTTGGACCGGAATGCCTTTGTCGCTCATCGTGCTAGCTCCCCCTGCGGTTCGATAGTTGTGCGGCCATCGCCCTGCAACTGACCTGCCAATCGCCGGCGGCCTCCACCATCATACGTGAGTAGCGCGGCAGGCGCGAAAGGTCCAATGGTTCTTCCTACGCAAGGAATCTGCCCGCGCGGGGCGAAGCCAGTAGTACTGACGCGCAACGCGCTTTTCCCGGAGGGCACCCATGTATCCTGAATGCGGCGGCAAAGACAAGGTCAACCGACGAGGGTTTCTCGCGCTGTCCGGAGGCGCGGCAGCGTTATTGGCCGCCGGCGGGCTTGGCGAGGGCGAAGCGCAGGAGGCGGCGCCCGAGCAACCGTTGCTACCGACCATCGACCTCGGCGAGCACAAGGTCACCCGCATGATCGCCGGGTACAATCCCATCGGCGGGCACTCCCACACCACGCTGAACATGGCCAGGCACATGCGGGAGTATTTCACCGCGGAGCAGACCGCCGAATTCCTGCTCCACTGCGGCCGCCAGGGCATCAACACGTGGCAGTACGATCACACCGAGAAGGTCCTCAACGCCATCCGCATCGCGCGCGAAAAGGGCAGCGAAATGCAGCTCATCAGCCTGCACGCCGAGCGCGGCCACGACGCGCCATTGCCCGAGGTCATGAAGAGCAAGCCGATCGCCATCGTGCATCACGGCGGCGTGACGGACGGGCTCTTCCGCGCGGGCAAGTACGACCAGGTCCGAGACTTCGTGAAGAAGGTCAAAGACGCCGGCGCGCTTGCGGGGATTTCGTCCCACTGCCCCGACAACATCAAGCGAATCGCCGACGAGGGCTGGGAGAATGACCTGTTCATGACGTGCTTCTACTACGTCACTCGGCCGCGCGCGGAGATCGAAGCGGACATGGGCAAGGTCCCGGTTGGCGAGCCGTTCTTTGAGTCCGATCCATCCGACATGACTGCCGTCGTGAAGCAGGTCGACACGCCCTGCCTCGGATTCAAGATCCTCGCGGCCGGTCGCAAGTGCTGGAGCAAGCCGTCGGTCGAGGGTTGCTTCTCGTGGGCGTATCAGAACATCAAGCCGACCGACGCGGTCATCGTTGGGATGTTCCCCCGTCACTCCGACGAGGTCGCCGAGAACGTGGGCTTTGCGAGGAAACACTGTGTGGTCTAGGTGCCTCGGCGTCGGCGCGCTCATTATTGCGACCGCTGCGATTGCTGGTGACGATGCCGAGCTGCGCGTCCTCTTCCCCGCAAACGGCGCGACCATCATCGAGGGCGAGTGCGACCTCATCTGCGTGTTGCCCGAGGGCGATCCGATTCCGGATCTCAAGGTCGACGGCCAGTGGGCGATCTGGGAGATGGTGTCTCTTCCCGTCCTCACGTCGAGGCTCGACCTCGCGCCCGGCAAGCACAGGATTCTCATCGGCAAGAAGAAGCTCAGGGTGCGCGTGGCGCCCGACGCGGAGGGCGCGTTCAGATCCCACGCCGACAAGCTTGGTTGGAGGGACTGCGCGGACTGTCACGACGTTGCGGAAGACGAGGGAATGCTCGCTGTTGGGGATCCCGATCAGCCGGGGGCCTGCATCGTCTGCCACTCGCTGGAGGACTTCGAACTCGCCCACTTCCACCCGCTCGACCCCATCGCCGCCTGCAGCGAGTGCCACGCGCTGCACGGCCACGCGGCCAAGTCACTGCTCAAGAAGCCGGTCAAAGAGCTCTGCGCGGCGTGTCACGAGTGAGGCAACTGTCCCTAGTTTTTTCGGATGGCCAACATCACCGGGATCGGCCGCATGGCGCCCGACGGCCGGTTCATGACGCGTGGCTCTTCCTCCTGAATCAGCATGACCGAACTCCCGCCGCCGTCGAGGTTCACCGCGTCACTGCAGCCATGTGTCTTCATCAATTCGGCGCACTCGTATAGCGACACGCCCTCGCTGTAGCCCGGGCGACGGCCGTCGGCGATCACGATGAGCATGTATCGGGCCTCCGCATCAAGCCCGACAAGCGTCCGCGGGTGCAGCGGTCCGTCCGGCGCGCGCAGATTCTCGCCGTCCCTCAGGAGCGGCAACCCCGACACGCCGTCAGCGACCTCATCCACATCGGCCGGACCGACATGCGGATTGCCCGCTCCATCAATCCAGAAGCCGGGGAACTTCTCCTCCGGCTGGCTCCGCACAGCATCATCGGCCGCCGCCAAGCCGCAGATGTCGACATGTTTTCCCACGAACCAGCCGCGCTTCTTCTCCTCGTCCGAGGCGCTGGGCAGGTGGCGAAAGAAGTTCGCGTTGACCCCCGCGCTCGCGCTCTCGGCCGCGAGCAGCTGCGTCGGCCGCGTCAGCGTCGCCTCAGCCGGGCCCTCTCCATCGGGATCCTCGCCTACGATCGCCAATACCTCGATGCCCGGACTCGCCAGATCAACTCGCAGGAAGTGGAGCCGCACTGGGCGCGGCGTCTCCCATTGCTCGGCCCAATACGCAATCGGCGAATCTCCCTCCGCGCCGGGAGCCGCCTCGAGAATCGCAACATCCGCTGCCCACGTAATAGACGCAAGCAGCAGCAGGGAGATCGCTGTGGTAGCGCGTGTCTTCATGGTGGTCACCGCAGCCCTTCCTTAGCCTCAGCCGTTTTGCCTAGCCCCAGCAACGCGACGCCATGCGCGTGGTGGGTTAGCTCCTCCAGCTCCTCGTCGTCGCCGAAGTTCATCGTTAGCGCGTTGGCGAGCTGCTGCTCCGCCTCGGCGTGCTGGCCGAGCTTGAGGTGGGCGACGCCCAGCCCGCAAGCGTAGACCGCCTTCGTCGGATCGATCTCACACGCCCGCGTCAGCGCCTCAACCGTGCCCGCCCAGTCAGCCGACGCCGATCGGATCCGGCCGAGGTTTGCGTGCGGCTGCGCTTCGCTTTGAGGGAGCTTCTCCAGCCACCGGGTCAGCGTCTCTCCGACCTCCGGATGGGCGGCGATGTCTTCGTTGACGCGGTCCGTGGTCTCCGTCGCCATGTCGCCCAGAGACACGTCAAGCATCGCCAGCAGCGCGGAGTTCACTGCGGATGACTCCCACTCGCCGCGGTCGATCGCCTGCTCCACGAGGTCGAGCGTCTCCGCTTTCTCCCCCATGAGGAATCGCATCAGCGCCAGCGCGGACAGCACCCCTTCGCGCTCGCCGACGGGCAGCGCCATCGCCGCGGTCAGGTGGTCCGCGGCGGGCGTCAGCTTCTTGAGTTCGGGCGTCCCGAACTCCACGCCCTCGCCTCCAACTATCGGCGCGACCAGTTCCTGCACGGCCGACATCGCCAGCAGGCATCCCATGAGGCCCCGCAGCCCGAGATGATCCGGGTTCGCGGCCACCACGCGCTCGCCGATCTCCATCATCTCCGGCATCGAAAGCACCTGCATCATCGCCTGGGCCACTTGCGGCAGGTCGGGGTCGTCGCCCGCCGCGATCATGCGCGCGTGAACGAGCATCAGATCGGACGTGAGAACCGTGCTATAGGCGCCGATGAGGTCCTGGAACGCCTCGATGGTCGGCTCGGCATTGAGCTTCTCGAGATACCGCGGCCTCGCCTGAGCGAACCATCCGGCGGCCCGCTCAAGGGCCCGTTGGCGTGTCGACAATTGGAACAGGCTCGGCGGCGTTTGGAGCTTCTCCAGGCCCGCTAGCAACGTCGGCGCGGCTTCCGCGAGCATCGCCGCAAGCTCCTCCGCGGCACCAGATCCCGCGGCCGGCACGGGGCGACTCGGCGAGAGATCGTATGCCTCGATCGCCTCGGGCAGCGCGTTGGCGATGCCCTTCACCCAGGCGAGGAACGGAACGGCCTGGTACTGCAGACTGTCCAGTAGCGGGGGGTATGCGTCGAGGTGGTCGGGGTGATTCGTCACGACTCTCGTCAGCGTCTCCTCCGCCTTCAGCACCTCGCCCGACTCCACCAGCATGCGCCCCAGGCCCGTCAAGAGCGCCGGGTCATCCGGCGTGGCTCGGAGCCCTTCCTGGTACAGCTCCGCTGCCTTCGCGCGAGCGTCGGCCGACTTCTCGCGCTGCGCCGACTTGGCACACAGTTCATGCAGGCGCTCGTAGTCGGCTGCGGTTGTGGCATCGGCCTCGAGCGCCTTGATCTGGGTCTCGATCTCCTCATCGGTCAACTTGTCGTCGAGCATGCCGATGTGGATTCCGACGCCGAACGTCAGCGCGCCGATGCTCGGCAGCTCAAGATCGGCGACTAGCTGCGCGAGGTCTGGCTCCTGCGCGACGGTCGGAGCGGCGACGACCGCGAGCGCCAGCATGATCGGGGTCAAGCGTCGCAACATTAGGCCCTCCGTGGGCATCAAGGTCGGTACTCTTCGCGGACGAATGGGTCCTCGATCTTCTCGTCAAGCAGCTTCGCGTACCGGCGCGGATGGCGGAACGCATTGCCCCACGGCTCGCGGCTTCTGTAATCTCGGATGGCGGTCATGTCGAACTCAGCCAGGAAGATGCCCTCTCTGTCCCCCGCCTCGACCACCAGCGTGTCCCGGCTCGACCCGTCCTCGGTAAAGCAGACGCAATCGAAGGTCAGCGAGTGCCCGTTCGCCTTCGGCCTCGGGTAGTTCGTCATCGCCACGCCGACCATGTTCTCATACGCTCGCGTCTGGAACTGGGCGATCCGGTGCCGCTCCAATCCACACGCGTTGGGCGTGAGAATCACCTCGGCTCCGTTCAGCATCAGGACGCGCGCGGTCTCCGGAAACTCGCGATCGTAGCAGATCATGCAGCCCAGCTTCACGCTCCCCGAGCCGTAATCCAACTCGCAGACCGGCAACGCGTCGCCGGCGGTGCAGTGCCTCTCGACGCTGAAGTCGCAGGTGTGCATCTTCGCGTACGTCAGCAGCACCTCGCCGCGGCGATCGATGATCGAGACGCTATTGCGCGGCGGCCCGTCCCAGCGCTCGAGGTAAGTCGCCGCGATGGCCATGTCGAGTTCTCTAGCCAAGTCGAGAAAGCGCGCGAACCAGGCATCGTTCTGGCCTATCGCCTGAGCGGCCCACTTCTCGTAGGCGCCCTCTTCCTCGGCGTTGAAGAAGTGGTAGCCCACATTCCACATCTCGGGAAAAAGGGCGATGTCCGCGCCCATCGCCTTCGCCCGGCGGCAGAAGTCGTCGGCCTTGGCACCATTGGTATCTTGGTTCGATCCATCGGGATCCATCTGCAGCAGCGCGACCGTGAATGATGACACGCGGACGTCCCTCCCAATTGAGTAACCGAGCGAGGTTCCACCGGGCGAGGGCGGGGACCTCTCGGCGGAGAAACGGAGGCTGGAGGTGGTTGCCATGGAGATCGATATCGTGCGTCTGAGCGGGACGCCGCGCGAGATGGGCGAGCGGCATGGCGAGTTGCTCGCGGACGGCGCGCGGGCGATGTGTGATGCGCGGATTCAGCTCTGCATCGACGCGGGCATGGCGCGTGAGAACCTGATGGCCCTGGCGGCCGAATCGCTGCCGGTCTTCGCGGAGTGGGCGCCTGATGTCTACGCGGAATTCCAGGGCATCGCTGCGGGCGCTCGCATCAGTGATGAGGAGTTGTTGGTCGGCAACGGCTACACGGATGTCATCGATCTCGTCAACCGCGAGATGGGCGGGCCATCCGAATGCACGGCATTCCTCACCGGTAGCGGATTCATCGGCCAGACGTGGGACATGAACGCGACAGCCTATCCGCACGTCGTCGCCTTCGAGCGCCGGCCGGAGGGCGCGCCGGCGTCCGTCACGATGACGACATCCGGCTGCCTCTCGCTGGTGGGGATCAACGAGTGCGGAATCGCCATAGGCAACACGAACCTCGTGCCCCACGACGCGAAGCCGGGCGTCATGTACCTGGCGATGATCCACAAGGTCCTCGCCCAGACGACCTTCGATGACGCCGTCCGCACGATCACCGACGCGCCGCGCATGTCGGGACACTTCTACTACATCGGCGGGCCGGACGGAGAGGCGGTCGGGATCGAGACGACCGGCGAGCGGCACTCGGTTATCAACCTGAACGAGGCGGGCGTTCTCGCGCACGCCAACCACTACGACGACGAAACGCTGTCGGCCTACATTGATCAGGGAGAGCTGACCGGAAACTCACCCACGCGGGCGGCGCGGATGCGGGAACTGCTGGGCGAGGCGGATGGACATGACTGGGGTTCGCTTGAGGCGATTCTCTCCGACCACGGCGCGCCGATCTGTCGGCATGAGCTGCCCGGCAGCGACGTTCGGACATGCTCGGCGGCGATCATGTGCCCGCGCGAGAGAACGATCCGGATGGTGAAGGGCTACCCCTGCGAGGGCGGATTGGGGGAGATCCGACTGACGTAGAAAAATAGGGACAGCAACTCATTTTCACGAAACGTTTCATTGATATAGTCTCAAAAGTGAAAATGAGTTGCTGTCCCTATTTTTCGCCCACCACGTATGCCCTGAAGCCGCGCGACGGAACGCTGACGTGAATGCCCGTCTCCGCATCGGAAGATTCGCGCGTCAACACCTCGCGCGCAACCGCGCCAGGGATCGGCTTGCGCCATCTGATCTCGGCGTCGATCGCCTCGCCGGGGTTCAACACGACGACTGATAACCGCGTGCCCTTCCGGTGCGCGAAGACATGGCCGGCGCTCAGGCCCTCGGGCAGCGCAAGCTGATGCGTGATGTCGTGACCGTCAAGCACGATATCCTCGATGGCCGCGCAGACTTGCGCCACCCGGTCATGGGCCCAGAACGCGGCGGCATCGTAGACCTGCAGGTACCACGTCCACACGCCCTCTCCCCCACCGGTCATCACCGCCCACATCAGCCGATACGCCCAAGTCTCCGGCTCCGGCGGCACGCGTCTGTAGTGCAGGAAGTTCGCAATATGCATCTCGCCCGGGATGAACGGCGTTCCCGCCAGCGCTCGGCGCGTCTGGTGCAGGTCGCTGGCTCCGCCGAAGTATCCCGCGCTACCCACATCGAGAATCCCCGCCGCGCCGAGCATCTCCCAGTCCGTGCTGTAGCCCGCGCGCGTACCCAGCGGCTGGCCGGTCCGATCGGCCTTTGCGGCGGCGTTGTGGTAGCCGCTGTAGTAGCCCGCCAGCAGCGTCGGATCCGCAACGCGCATGGCCTCGCGCAGCAGGCCCGCCCACTCCGTGCTCTCCCAGCAGCGGAAGTCGACCCACTCGTGCGGATAGTCCTCGGCGATTCGCTCGGGCGTCAGCTCAACATCATCCGCGATGCCCGCCTGCTCGCGGAATCGGGCGATGGCAATCGGCGAATGAAGATCCCCTTGCGCCTTGCCGTCGACCAGCGCGCCTTCTTCGGTATCGTTGATGATGACATCAAACCGGCGGGGCGTGTTGTGCTTGCGGATCAACTCAGCGAGGGCCGCCACGACCTCCTCGCGGTGCTCGAAGGCCCAGCAGTACGAGATCTTCCCCGCGATGGGTTTGCCGTCCGCATCAAGTCGGCGCGCGTCGGGGAACTGATCGGCGATGCTCTGGCGGTCATCCCATCCGTAGACGACGCCCGTACGTCCGCCACCTTTTCGGAACATCTCAACAAGGGTGCGCTGCCCCTCGGGCGGGGCGTGCATGAGCATGAGATCGTTCATGCCCGAGGCCAGGGATGTCCGCACGATTCCCGCGCGATAGCGAGGGTTATCGTAGCCCGCGTAGGTGAAGGCGCCGACGCGGATGCGCTTGGGCGTGATGCCACGCAGCGGCGGCAGCACGTCGATCGCGATCGTCGCGGACGCGAAGCCCGTGAGCGAGAGTTCGAGCCGGGTCCGCCCAGGCTTCATGCGCTTGCGCGGGCGACACAGCAGGGCCATCCGCGGCCCCTTGCCGGATGCGTGGTTCTCGACCTCGGCCGGCAGCACGAGCGTCCATGTCCGCCGGCCTGATACGTCGGGTTCGGTGTGGGTGATGCTCTCGGGCACGACGAGCGGTGGCGGCTGAAAGAACGCGCTACCTGAGGTGCCATGGGTGACGATGCGGATTCGCCAGTCCATTCTGATGGTGAGCACGGGCGATCTGCCGGTCTCGAAGGCTTCCTTCGGCAGCGTGATCCAGAGCGGCGTCTCGGCGCCGGCGCAGAGATAGCCGTGATCCCCGCGCCTCCAAAGAAACCCGCTGGAAGTATCGTCGGCAAGGGCGCCGGCGGCGATCAGTATGAGCATCAGCCCGGCCGTGATCCACATGCTCGGCGCCCTTCCCGTCATTCCGCGGCTCTTCCGTGCTCGCCCATGATGAAGTCAAACCGCGACTCCGTCATCCACTTCGCGTAACGCGGGTCGCTCTCCCAGTGGCGGTAGGAGTTGTCGACGCGGTCTGAGAGCCCCGGACCGCCGACATCGCCGGAGCGATTGAACAACCAGTCCGAGCCGTCGATGGCCACGCCGACCATTCCGTCACGCTCGATCAGCTCCGCATCCGCCGGCTGCACCTTGTCGTCCCCTACCCGGAGCACGACCAGATATTCGACGACGTTGACAGGCGAGGACGCCTGTCCTACGGGCGAGGTGATTCCCACCAACTGCTGGCCCTTCCAGTTGAAGTTCGCCGGTTGCTTGGGCAGCATCGCCTGCGCGCCCTCGGGCAGCAGAATCGTCGCCTGAACCGCCGCCGCCTGATCGCCCGCGCGGAAGCCCTCCTCCGTCATCTCAAGCCCCGGCGCCGTCGTCGCCAGCCACCTGGTCGTCGCGGGCTCGTGCAGCCGGACGCGGTCGTAGACAATCACCGTGTCCGGTTTGAGGAAGACAAGCTGCCTCACGGCTTCGTCCACCACATCCGCGGGCCAGGCGTTCGTCGCGTCGCCCGCGATGTAGTCGTGCTCGGGCCGGGTCTCAAAGGCCGTCACCGAGCCCTGCCCCACAATGGCGTGTGCGTGTGTCCGTGCAGGTCGAGCCCTCCGCCCCATCCTCCCTCGGCGGGTTGGAAACCCGTCAACGAGCGGTCGCGCGCCATGTAATCGTACGTCTCGGGGCTGTATCGATTGATGATCAGCCGCTCCGGCGAGCGCGGGTCCCATAGATTCCGCCGCCAGCCGGTGATGTAATCATCGCCGATAGCGACCACGTTCCCCCACGCGGGAGTCGAGTTGCCGTCATCGCCATACAGCGACGGCGTCCCGATCAGGATGTCGCCGCCCTTGATGATCGTGAAGTGGTTCGGCTGTTGGCGGTTCGCGTGGTCGCGGGCGCCGCTGATGAAGCCGACCTCCGTCGCGTTGCCGTCCCAGCCCGACTTCATCGCCGCCCAACCCTCGAAGTCAAACAGCGCCGTCGGCGGGATCTCCTCGCGAGTGACCGTGTCGGCGTCGGGATCGTACCAGCCTAGCGCCAGCCCGATCGGCACGGCCGCGCCCGTGGCGTAGTAACTCGCGTTCCCCGCCAACTCGCCCTTGAGGCCCATGCCCTCCAGCGCGAAAAGATCGTCGACCTCATCATCGCTGAGCCCCTCCGCCTGTAGCTTGCCGATCCACTCCTTCCACGGGTAGCGGCCTTGCTCCAGCGGATGACGGCCCATCGCGCCATGCAGCCAGCGCCACGGCTCGCCGTTTGGCGTGTTGATCGCCGGGAGATAGCGCCGCTTGTCGCTGATCGGATCGACATACTGGTTGAATGTCAGGACGCCATTGAGCTGCGGCTTCTGGTAGATCCGATCCTCCCCAAAGAAGGTGCCCGTGAACATGTACGCCAGGCTGATCCCCTGCAGCGGGCAGTGGCATCCCGTCCACGGGTTCTGCCACAGCGTCCCCGCGCGCGAGCCGTTGTGGGTCTCGAAGTATGTGTCCGCGAGATTCGCGTACTGCATGATCTTGTAGACCATCGCCCGCTTATCGGGCGTAATCGGCTCCTCAATCGCCACCAACATCCAGGGCATCACGTCCATGCTGCCCATGCGACTCCGGAACAGGTCGCCCATCGGCAGTTCAGCGCGCTGCTCGGCGGTCGCCATGTCATACAGCGACGCGGCGGCGCCGGGAAAGAACGGGCCGTGGTGATGGAACTGGCAGTATCCGCCGACTTCCGACTCCTCCACCAGCGGCCGGATCGCCTCGGCGAGCGTGTCCACATCCGGGTGATCCGACATGGTGGCCATGAACTGAAGCGCGAACATCCGCCAGCCCAGATCGTACATCCGCCAGCCGTATTTCTGACCGGCCGACTTCGGGTCGGCCTCGGCCGGCGCCGCGCTCGCGGAGGCATCCCGCGTCAGACCGGGCGGCAGGAAGCGTTCCGGGTAGTTCTCAGCGCCGTTTGTCGCCTGCCTCGCGAGCCACTCGCCATACCTACTATATAGGGCGGGGTAATCGGCCATCCGCTCCCGGATCGCCGGCAGGTCCTCCTTGCCGAAGAATAGCCGCGGGTGCTCGAGCGTAGGCAGTCGCACAAACCGCGCGATGCCCGTCGTCGCGCCGGTCTTGCTCGTGGCCGTCAGCGTCAGCGTGTATCGACCCGGTTTCCTCGCGTTCAGACGCAGCGGCACGTCCGTCCCCGACTGTCTCAACGTCCCCGAGGCCCGCCCCTCATCGACCAGCTCGCCCATGTAGTTGTGGAGTTGCCACGACAGGCGGAGTTTGCGGGTGGGACCGCCCCTGTTGTTCAGCATGGCCTCAATGATCGCCGGCTCGTCCTCGTAGAACACGCCCTGGTAACCGGGCAAGTTAACGCCGCCATGCGTGTCTTCGGGCAGCGCGGAGAAGGTGATGTCGAGGCCCGCCACGCCGCGCCGCACCTGAACCGCGTCCAGGTTCGCGTGCGGGCTCTTGGCGCGGATCTTCAGCACGTGCTCGCCGGGCTCGACGGTGAACTCCTGCGCGTTCCAGTGCCAGAACTCATCCGTCCCATAGACCAGGAAGTCCTGGTTGCGCGGCGACATCCAGCGGTCGTTCATCCAGTCGAACTCCGGGCCGCCATCCATCGCCACCGTGATCGATCCGGGCTCGTCGCGCTCGGATAACGGTTGCGGATTCGCGAGCTGCGGATCGCAGACATCGCTGACGTCGACCAACTTGTCGCCGACCTTCAGAAGCAGGTCATTGGTGCAGATGTACTTCGTCCCCTCAACCTCGACGCCGCTCCTCGTCTTGCCCGTCGGCGAGGCGCCGTAGGGCTTCGGATCAGCGAGGTCGGGCAGCGAGACCGACCAAGGCTTCAGCGCCACCGCGACCCGTCCCGTCAGCGCTATCGGGAAGCGGTCCAGATCGATCAGCGGCCACCAACTGTAGTTCGGCATCGCGACGGGAGCGACGCTGAGGGCTTGCCCCGGCAACTCGCGGTCCGCGACGACCTTCCGCGTCTCAAGGTCAATCGCCAGCAAGCGCTCCCCGTCACGGCACGCGACGAACAACTTCTCAACCGACAGCGCCGGCTCCATGTGTGGCCGCTGGAGTTGGATGCCATGCACGATCGCCAGTCCGTACGGTGCGGGCGGCGTCTCGATCTCCTCGACAGCCAGCGTCTCCGTGTTGATGACCACGATCCGCCCGCCGAGGGCGTCGGCGACATACAGCATCCCGCGTTTCGAATCGACCACGATGTCCTGCACGTAGCCGCCGATCTCAATCTCGCCCGCAACCGCTTTCGTCTTCACGTCCAGCACGCCGACCTTGCCGGCATTCGGCGCGGCGAAAAACAGCCGCTCGCCGAGCAGCGCCATCGAGGTGGGGCCCTGCTGACCGGCCAGCGCGACGGGAGGATTGCTCGGCGCGGGCGCGTCGGTGACGGACGAAACATCAACCGTCTCCGTCTTCCCGGCGGTGGCAATGCGCAACTCGCCGGGATTCGGAGCGTCGTACTTCGTCTTGTCCGGAGCGGCGGCGGAGCGATGACTCTCACCCGGGTAGCTAAGCTGATCCGCGAGGAGCTGCTCAACCTCGTAATCATCGAACACAGCCGGCGCAAATCGCGCGATGAGTTGAGGCTCGGGCTCGCGGAGTATCTCGAGATTGATGACCGGCGCGTCGAACTCGATCGTCGCCACTGTCTCGGCGGCCGTACCCGTCGTCAGATCGGGCGGACGTATCGCCGTGACGCACTTCCCTTCGCGACAGCCCACATACAGCAAGCCCCCGTACATCTCAAGCGACCAGGGCTCGCCTGGCGTTGGGATCTCCCACTAGTCGCGCGAACTGTCGACGCCCGCGGCGGGGAATCCAACGATCCGATCTCCCGCGGCATCGGCCACGATAATGGTGTTTCTCTCGCCATCGACACAGATGTCCGTCAGGTACCCGCCGATGTCATGGTAGCCGGCCGGCTTGCCTGACTCGGCGCGGACCACGCCCACGCGACCGGTCCTTGGCGCCGTGTAGAAGACCAACCCGTTGTGCACGACGACCTTGTCCGGGCCGCTCTGAGCCTGCACCGGATAAGGGAAACGGTCCGCGTGCTTCTGTTCGCCATCACGCCACCAGACCGGGTTCACGCGCAGCGTCGTCTGCTGCTTCACGCTGAATCGATACTCGAGCGCGCCCTCGCCGGTCGCATACGCGCCGCCACTCGCCTCGCCTCGCTCAACGGCGGCCCACCCGGTGGCGTCCTCCGCCTCCCACGTGGCCGTCTCGCCCACCTTCGGCAAGCCATGTGATGCTGCCGCCGCAGTCACCGCTAGTGCCAGCAACACACAGATCAGTATCCCGATTCGCGCGCGCATTGCAGGTCCTCCCCAGTTGTCGATAGGTCCGGCGTTATTGTCTGCCCGCCCGCGCTATCCCTCCCCGGAAAAATAGGGACAGCAACCCTTTTTCACCTTTCGTTGCAGAATAATGGTTGGATTTGTGAAAAAGGGTTGCTGTCCCTATTTTTCCAAGGCCGTTGGTGACGCGGTGACGAACACGGGCCTACCTACTGATTCCCCAGTGAGGCAATTGCCCATGTCAGACGCGCCGGCCAAGAAACTCATCATCATCGGCTTCGATTCCATCTCCCTCCCCACCCTCGAGGAGTTCGTGCGTCGCGGGGCGCTGCCGACCGTCGGCAAGCTTATGGAGGAGGGATCCGTCACGCAGACGTGGCCCTGCTTTCCGATGGAGACCGGCACCAACTGGGCCTGCCTCGCCACCGGCGCGAGCCCGTGGGTCACCGGATGCAACATGAGCGTCCACTATCCCGGAGATCGCCTCGACGAGCGCTCCTCCGGCTTCCCCGCCTCGGTCTGCAATGCCGAGCAGATCTGGACCACCGCCCATGACGCGGACAAGCTGTCGATCGTCTTCGATTGGGCCCAGAGCTTCCCGCTTAAGCATGACGAGGGCATCATCCACGTCGGCGAGGACGGCCGGCCCGACAACGCCCAGCGCGCGCTGCAGGAAGTCCGCGCGTACGCCACCCACCCGCGCCAGCCTGGCCCTCACGTCACCGAGATCGCGCCCAAAGTGCCGGAGAAGGGCGATGCCATCTTCGAGCTGCCCATCGATCCCGGCCCGCAGAGCCGCTACAAGAGGGTCAAGCCACTCCACGCCGTCATCCGCCTTGGCGACGAGGGCTTCGAATCGATCGACATCCTCGCGGCGAAGAAAGACAAGACGCCGCTGCTGAGCTGCCGGCTCGGCGAGTGGACCGACTGGGCGCTCCACTCATTCCGCGCCGATGGCAGGGACGTGCAGGCCGCGGTCCGTGCCAAGCTCCTCAAGCTCTCGCCCGACGCGAGCGAGGTGCACCTATACCTCTCCGAGATCTACTGCCAGGAGGATTTCGTCCAACCCACCGGCCTCGCGCCGGGCCTCGTCGAGCACTGCGGGCCATTCATCATCCAGTCCTCGCGCCAGCAGGTCGTTCAGGGCGGCGCGTCCGACATCGCGACCTACTTCGAGGAGCAGAAGTACCTCGCCCGCTGGTGGCAAAGCGCCGCCGCGCGACTGCTCACCACCCAGGCGTGGGACATGTTCATGCTCAAGTGGCACGGGCCCGATTGGACGAACCATCTCACGATGTACATGATCGATCCGCGCCATCCGATGCACGAGCCCGACCGCGCCGACGAGGGATGGGCCATGTGGGACGAGCTGATGCGATGGGGCGATGACATCGTCGCGACGGCGCTCGAGGCCGCCGGTCCGGACACGCTCGTCGCGCTCGTCAGCGACCACGGAGGCGACACGATGCTGCCCGGCCTCCACAACCGCGACGCCGCCAACGCCGTGCTCCGCGAGCGCGGCTGGCTGGTGCGTGGCGAGAAGGGCATCGACTGGTCGGAGTCCGTCGCCCTCGGGACGGAGCACTACGTCTACCTCAACGTGAAGGGTCGCGAGCCGAAGGGGAAGATTGAGCGAGGGCGGGAGTACGACGAGCTTCGCGACGAGATCATCGAGGCCTTGCTGTCGGCGAAGGATGGCTCCGGCCGGCACGTCTTCCGCGTGGTATTGCCTATGGAGCAGGCGGGCCGATTCGCCGTGGGTGGGGATCGCGTCGGCGATATCTTCCTGCTGCCCGCCGTCCATCGCGCCGAGACCGCCACGCCGCGCGATGAGTTCTGGCGCACCCACACGCGCGAGCAGACCGGCACGTGGGACTGGCCTCGTCTCAATGCCGGCAGTCACTCCGATGACGCCTACTTTATCCTCAGCGGGCCGGGCGTGAAGTCCGGCTACCGGCGCGAGCGCCCGACGCTCATCACCAGCGTCGCTCCCACGTGCGCCACCGCGTTCGGCATCCCCGTCCCCGCCGACGCGGACGGCTCCGTGCTGTGGGATTTCATGGAGTGAGGCCCAGCAACCGGCGCGCATTCCCACCGAACACGCCCGCAATCTGACTATCCGTCAGCCGCGCGTGACGCGCCGCCAGCTTCAGGCATCGCAGCGCCTCCAACCCCACCAGCACGGGCTCGATCCGGGAGTACGCCGCCACCGCCTCCCAATCCAGCGTGCCCTCATCCAGCCACACGAACGAGTCCCCGATCGCCACGCACCGCCCCCGGAAGTGGCTCACCGGAAAATCGCTCCCGTACAGCAGTTTCTCCGGCCCGAGCACCTCGATCACCGCCTCCAGCGCGCCGCAGTCGGTGATGCCCGAGCTATCGCAGAACAGGTTCGGCAGGTCGCCCAGCGCGACGAGGCCCTCAACCGTGTGGTGCGGGTTGAACCCGCGCGCCGCGTGAGCCAGGATCAGCTTCATCTCCGGGTATTTCGCGCAATAGCGCCTGATCGAATCCTGATTCCGGGCGTCAGCCACGGCCCGTGCCTTCACGAGATGCAGCACGACGCACAGGCCCTCCTCATGCGCGATCCGGGCATGCTGTTCGGGGAAGAACTCCTCCACATCCGCGTCCCACGCCATCTCCCCCGTCACGAACCGGTGATACGGTTTCAGCGCGCTGAACCCCCCACGTCGCACCTCCTCGCGGACATGCTCCGGGTCCATATCCGGCGTCACCAGCATCGCGCCGACGCAGCCGTCGTCAGTCCTTGCCTCATCCGCCACATGCGCATTTGCCTCAGCAACCGCGCTGCGATCACCGAAACCCAGGAACAGCCCGTCGATCCGCCGGCCCGGCATGATCCACTCCGCCTGCGCGCGGAACTCGCTCAACGTGACGACCTCGGGGCCGATGTCGATGATCCCTCGCGGCTCGGGCCACAGTTCCCTTATATATAGGTGTGCATGGGCGTCGAACACGGCCGGCGGCACGAAGCCATCCAGCTCCCGCTCGAACAGTTCTCGATCACACTCGCGACGTTCCCACGATACCGACATGGCGATCACGCTCCCCGGTCGGTCCTTTCGCTGTCGTGGGACAGGCATCCTCGCCTGTCACCCAACGCAGAGGCCCGCCCCCATCTCCCACGGAACTCCCTCCTCGCCGCTCCGTTCGGTAACTGTGGAGGCCTTACATGACCGCACTTCTGCTACTCGCATCCGCCGCATTCGCCATTGAGCCCATCGCTCACTACGACTTCGAGGGCGCCGACCTCGCGCCCGAGATATCCGGCGCAGCGACTGTCGACGCCATCCACGGCAAGGGGATCCGGCTCACCGGCGCCGGCGGGATCGAGATCCCTCACGCCGACGCCCTCAGATCCTCCGCGGGCTTCGCGGTGGAGCTATGGGTGCAGTTCAGCGATGTCTCCCACAACATGGCGATCCTCGCCAAGCCCGACGAGTACCAGATCCGCATCGATCCCGCTCCCGAGGGCGCGAACATTTCCTTCTTCGTCAACGTGGGCGGCATGCTTGAGCCACGCTCCCGCGGCCCGCGCGCCGAGGTCGGCAAGTGGTATCACATCATCGCGAGTTGGGACGGCAGCCACGCCTCGCTCTGGGTCAACGGTCGCCAGTACCGGCAGAAGCGCGAGGGCCCTCTCGTCTCCACTGAGAACCCGCTCCTTATCGGCCTGCCGCAGAAGTGGGGGCCATACGGCCTCGAGGGGATCATCGACGACGTCAGCATCTACAACCGCCCCCTCACCGACGCGGAGATTCTGCTGGCTGAGTATGGGCTTGATGCAGACACCCCCCGCGGCTGGCAGGGGATCTTGGTCGATGATTTCGCCGAGGATCGCGGCCGCCTCGCCGGCACCGTCTCCGGTCACCCATCGGCATTCGTGCGTCGCGGCATGGATGCTCCGACCGCCGAGAACACCTTCGCCTCGCTCCGGATGTCGGTGTCTGCGGGTGAGACAGGCCGATTGCTTTTCGTAGCCGACGACGGCCCCGGCATCGTCGAGTTTCCGCTGCACGCCGACGGTGAGATGCACTCGTACGTCCTCGACTTGAGGGACCACGCCAAATGGCTCGGCGCGATGCGATCGTTTGCCCTCGCGCCGTCGGACGCCGATGCATCGGTACGGGTCGACCGCCTGAGCTTCGGTGCCTCACCGCGTGGCCTGCCCGAAATAGAGATTGAGTCCCTGCTGGCCGATCAGCCCATCGTCCGCGCCGGCAAGCCATTTGGCGTGACTGCGGTGATCCACAACACGGGCGGCCCCGCGGACGGCTATGCCAATCCGCCGTTCGTCCAGATCGAGACGGACGACGGCCTCTCCATACCCTTCGAGCAGCGGGAGCAGAGGATCTCTGCTGGCTTCGGCGAGCGCCAGGAGTTCAGATGGCAGGCCACCGCCGATAAACCAGGCCGTCACACAGTGACGCTTCGTGCCGGCCTGGCCCGCACCCTGGGACGGTTCGCCGAGAATCCCGCCGAAGTCCCGCTTCACCTCAATGTCACCCCGCCCGTCAACCTCCCATCCGCCGACTACGTCCCCGAGCCCGAGGTCGCTGAGAGCGAACTCCTCGTCGGCGCGCACTACTGCCCGCTCTGGAAGCAGGGCTCGCGGGGCAGCGGCTGGGAGCTGATCGAGCCCTATCCCGAGCGCGAGCCGGGCCTCGGCTGGTACGATGAGGGCTCGCCGGAGGTCGCCGATTGGGAGATCAAGTGGGCGCTTGAGCATGGCATCGACTACTTCGTCTACTGCTGGTACCGCACCGATCAGGGCAACGGCCGCGTGGATCAGTTCCTCGGCCACGCAGTCCACGACGGCCTGTTCGAGGCGCGCTACGGCGACCAGTTCAAGTTCACGATCATGTGGGAGAACCAGCAGAAGGGCGTCGCCGGCATCAGCGACGAGCAGGACTTCCTCGTGGTTCTCCTGCCGTGGTGGATCGAGACCTACTTCAAGCGCGACAACTACGTCAAGATCGACAACAAGCCGCTGCTCTACATCTACCGGCCCGAGTTCCTCGTGAACGACCTCGGCAGCGTCGAGGCCGTCAAGAGCGCGCTCGAGAAAGCCGATCAGATCTGCCGCGAGGCTGGTTTCGATGGACTGACCCTCCTCGGCGAGTACCGTGGCGTCAACCCCAAGCCGCTTCAGCTCATGGTCGACGAGGGCCTCGACTACGCCTTCCAATACTGCTGGGCCATTCCCGGCGATCCCGACGATGAGACCGCCGTCGCGACCCAGGAGGACTACTGGCGCCAGTGGCGCGAGCTGGATGTCATCCCCGAGATCATCACGATCTCCCAGGGCTGGGATTCGACGCCCTGGCACGGGTTCACCCACAGCGCGTGGGCGCTTCAGCCCGAGAGCTTCGAGCGGCTCTGCCGCAGCGCGAAGGCTCACATTGAGACCCTCCCCGAGGGCTCTCTCGGTCGGAAGACAGTGCTGCTCGACAACTGGAACGAGTTCGGCGAGGGGCACTACATCGCGCCGACGCGCGAGTTCGGATTCGGCTACCTCGATGCCATCCGCAACGTCTTCACCGACGCCCCCGAGGAGCACGTCGATCTCGTCCCGTCTGACGTCGGCCTCGGGCCGTATGACTCTCTCTACGAGACATTCAAGACCAAGCGCGAATCCGCTCGAGTCTACGCCCTGACTGAGAATCTCCCGGCAGGCGTCGTCGGCTATTGGTCCTTCGATGAGGATGACGATGCCCCCATCGCCCTGGATTATTCCGGCAACCGTCAGGGCGGCATGTTGGAGGGCGGAACGCGGGTCGAGGGCGTTCGCGGCAAGGCGCTGCTGTGCGATGGCGGCTGCGTTGCCATCCCACCTGGCATTTTTGCGCAACCCATCGATGCGATGACCGTCGAGTGCTGGGTGAAAACCGACGTTCCGGACCAGTCCGACAAGTGGTTCGTCAACAGCATCTACGGCAACGGGGGATCGGGCTTCCGGTTCGGCCTATCCGGCGGCAAGCTCGCGTTCTCGATTCCGCAGACCCCCTGGAGCCACCACTTCCTGGCTCCCGACCCTCTCCCCCTCGACGAGTGGGTCCACGTTGCGGCCACCTACGATGGCGACATGCTCAGAATCTACATGGCCGGCGCCGAGGTCGCGTCGCTCCAGCGCGGCGGACGCATCTACGCGCCCACGGGTCCGCTCACCTTGGGCAGCTACGCCCAGAATCACCCCGCTCACTTCACCGGCGTTCTCGACGAGGTCCTAATCTACAACCGCGCCCTGACCGCCACCGAAATCGCCGGAGAATAGAAAAATAGGGACAGCAACCTATTTTCACTTCTCAGGCTATCTCAATGAAATGTTTCGTGAAAATAGGTTGCTGTCCCTATTTTTCGTTACTCCCGCCGCGTCAGCTTCCACGCATCGGGGAACATGTTGTTCCCCGCGATCATCCACAGGCCCCCGTCATACACGCAGACGCTCGCCGCGTGCCTCGGTGCCCATGGCGTGTCCTTCAGCTCCGTCCAATTCGTCCCATCCTCCGAGTACCAAACATCCTTCCGATTGGCCACGCCCTCGTACCCTTCCATCACCCACAGCTTCCCATCGAACACCGCCACCTCGTGATACTGCCGCGGCTCCCATGGCGCGGCCTCGGTGTGACACTCCCAGTTCACTCCATCCGCCGAACTCCACACGTCGTTGTAGAACAGCCGCTGCGGATGGTCCGGCGTGTCATACGTCCCTCCGCCGAGCAACCACATCCGCCCGTTCATGACCGCCGAGCCGCCGATCATTCCACGCGGCGCCCACGGCGCGTGCTCGGTGACGCGCGTCCATTCAGCGCCGTCCTCGCTGCACCAGACATCGTTGTAGTAGATGTCCTCATCTTCCGAGGCGATGAACCCCGGCAGCGTCTGGCCGCCCAGGACCCAGATCTTCTGATCATGCACCACCGTGTGGTGTAGCACCCGCCGCCACCACGGCACTTTCGGGTTCACCAGCGTCCAGTCCACGCCATCGGCCGTGCTCCAGACATCCGTCTGATACTCTCCCGCAATGCAGTCACCGCCCACGATCCACATCTTCTGATCATGCACCGCGTACCCCGCCGTGTGCCGACCCTCCCACGGCGCCTTCAGGAGCTTGAGCGTCCACTCCGCGCCGTCGGTCGAACTCCAGACCTCGCTGTTGCAGATCGCCGGGAAGTTGACCTTATCCCCTGGATTCCACCCGCCGAGGAGCCACATCTTGTCCTCGTAGACCACGATCCCCGCTCCGTCGCGCCCCGCGAAATCCGCTTCCAGCGTGACTTCCTCCCAAACATACTCCTGAGCCATCGCGCTACCCCCCATGATGCAGATCACCGCAATTGCGTTCATTGCCCTCGCTCCGTCCCGTATAGTACCCGCGCAGGTAGGTCCGCGTTCGTATCGGATGTGATGTTCCCGTGCCTGCCAGGGAAACTCGTGGTCTGAGTTTCCACGCCTGACCCGGCCGTTTGTCGTCACGTGACGACAAACCAGAGCTTGCGCAAGGATGTCTGCGTTCTTGCCGTGTCCCTCCCGTGCCTGCCAGGGAACTAGACCACTCCGCTCATGCCGGCAGTCTTGACCCGCCATGCCTTATTCCCCTTCTGGGCCACAAGGGCTCGCGGCACCGACGCGCGAACCCCCTTTCCTCAACGCCCGTACTCAGAAGGAGACGCATCATGTTGCTAGGCATTGCGATGGTCACCGGTTGCGCCACGCTGCAGGCTCAGGAGACTCACGGCCCTCAGCCCATCCAGAAGGGCCTCGTGAGCTGGGAGCTGCGAGATCGAGGCGCGCAACTGATGGACGACTTCTCCGCCGCCGAGGTCGACCTCGAGCGCTGGCGCATCTGGCACATGGACCCCGACGATGTCACCATGGCCATCGATGACGGCCGGTTCATCATTCGCTCGCGCGGGCCGATCGCCCACAACGGCCTGTGGTCGCCCAATGCCCAGAAGTTCAAAGACGTCACCCTCGTCGGCCGCATGAACATCGCCAGCACCGCCCCCGAGGCCCACAACATCCTGCTTCATCTCTGCGGCGGCGATTCTCCCCACAGTCCCGATCACTGGGTCGAGATTGGCATGCGCGATCTCGGCGGCAATCAGGCGCGCTTCAGCGTCATCGCCGCCGTTCCCACGGGCCACTTCAGCAGCTGGGGGCAACAGGTGGACCTCGACCGAGGCGATGAAGATGGCTTCCTCACGCGCGTCAGTCTCGACGGGAGCACGAACCTGTGCACCACCGACGTCCGCGACTCCAGCGGGCAATGGCACGCCATCGCCGATCCCGTCCTGACGCACCTTCGGACGACGCATTGCGAGATCAAGATGCGCGACGCCAACGCCGATGCTGATGCCGAGAGCAACGGTTGGTTCGAAGACGTCCGCATCTACCCCCGCGCCGCGTCACATCCCGTCATGGTGCGCTTCCGCCGAACCGACGGGTCTCACATCTTCGACCGCGGCGCGGGCGGGCACGAGTGGCCGCCGAAGATCCGCGTGGAGGGCAAGGGCGAGGGCACGCTTGAGGAACTCGTCGTCGAGCTGCTGACTGAGGACGGCACGGTCGTCTGCTCGGTCCAGTCGAACAACCTGGGCGATTACATGCTTCCGCTCGACGACGCTCCGTGGGATGTCTACCCCGTCGCCGCCAAGGTCCGCCTGCGCCTCGGCGACTTGCCCCTCGGCGAGGTCACCATTCCGCGCGAGGGCCTCGAGGGACTGTACCCCGACGACGTCTACGATCTTACGCTGGAGTAGCCTGGCGACCCATCTCTTCTGCCACGCGGGGAACTTAGGGAAATTAGGGACAGCAACCATTTTCCCGCCGTTGGGAAAGATGGTTGCTGTCCCTAATTTCCCAACTCACCAGCGGAGCGCCACGCCCCTCTACCCACGTCCGTCCAGCACTCGGCGCACGATCTCCGCCAGGCTCTGGCGGTCGTACGGCTTCATCACCAGCTCGTCCACGCCGAGCGCGTCGAGGTTCTTTTCATCCACTTCAGGACTGAAGCCCGTCGCCATGATGATGGGAATGTCAGCCCGGATGCGTCTCATGCGTTCGACGAGTTCCAGTCCCGTGAGATCGGGCATCGTCTGATCGGTGACTACGAGGTCGAACTGATCGGGGTCGGATTCAAACAACGCGAGCGCCTCGCCGCTGTCCGCCCGCGCCGTTACCTCATACCCCAGAGACGTCAGCATTCGCGTCGCCACCATCACCAACGTCTCCTCATCATCCACGAGCAAGACGCGTTCCGTCCCGCCGACCGCGCCCTCTGTTGAGACTGTCGGCGTGGGGCGGTCCGGTTCGCCCTCGTGCGCCGGCAGGCAGATGCGGATCGTCGTCCCCACTCCAACCTCGCTCTCCACGCTGACCGCGCCGCCATAGCTCGAGACGATGCCATGCACGGTTGACATCCCCATCCCCGTGCCCTCGCCCACACCCTTCGTCGTAAAGTACGGCTCGAAGATCCGGCCCAGCGTCTCCGCGTCCATCCCACAGCCCGTATCCTCGACCCTCAGGCACGTGAAGCGATCTCCCTCCAGCTCCCGAGCCCCCTCACACTTCACCTGACCCCGAGGGCGACTCGATAGCCGCACGCGCAGCGTCCCGCCACCGTCGCGCATGGCGTGCTGCGCGTTCGCGCAGAGGTTCATGATGATCTGGTGGATCTGCGTCGGGTCCGCCAGCACGGGAGGACACTCCGCGTCGATCTCCTCCTCAATCCCAATCGTCGAAGGCAGCGTTGCCCGGATGAACTGAAGCGTCTCCCAGACCAGATCCGGCATGCTGACGGGCTCGCGATCCGACTCGGCTTGGCGGCTGAAAGTCAGTATGTGCTGAACGAGGTCGCGCGCGCGCTCGGACGCCTGCCGGACATTCTCAAGGTCGGCCCGAATGGGGTCATCCGGACGCGTCGCGTTCAGGGCCAGCTCGTTGTAGCCCAGAATCGCCACCAGCACGTTGTTGAAGTCGTGCGCGATTCCCCCGGCCAACACGCCCAGACTCTCCAGCTTGTGCGCGCGCAGAAGGTCCTCCTCGAGCCCGTGCCGTTGGATCTCCCCGGCGCGGCGCTCAAGCTCGGCCGCGGTGCGCGTCGCAAACACCTGCAGAATCGTCGTGGCAAGCGCGGCGTCGACAACCGGCCCCTGGTACAACGCTGCCATAATCCCGTTCGGCCGTCGCTGACTGTCGAACAACGGTACGCCGACGTAGCCCTCGACTCCCATCTCGCGAAGCAAGTGGTCCTCCGGGAACTCGTCCGCTACTCCCTCCTCGTAGACACACGCATCCCTACCGATGACGTTGGCGCATGGCGTCCCTGCCAGGTCGTACTCGAAGTTGTCCGCGACTTCGCCGTCAGCGCAGACCGACAGCGTCCGCACCGCTTCATTGGTGTCGTCAGCCATCTCGCCGATGATCGTGAAGTCCGCCCCAATCGCCTCCGCGAGCTGGCTCGTCATCGCGTTGAAGAACTCGTCACCCGTCGCCGCCGCCGCGCCCTCGATGATCCCGCGAATGGCGTCCTGTAGCCGACGCTCGTCGGTGACATCCTGCACCGTCCCGACCAAGCGTTCGGGCGTTCCATCATGCGCCCGCTCGCACTCAACGTGCTCTCGAATCCACCGCATCTGCCCGTCAGCGCGCGTGATTCGGTACTCGATCACCAACGGCCCGTCGCTCTCGATGACTGCCTCGTTCATCTCGGCGATGATGTGGTGGTCGTCCGGGTGGACGAACGCCATGAAGTCCGCCTGGGTCAGCGGGTCGGCGCTGTAGTCGAGGCCGAACAGACGGTACGCTTGCTCGTACCAGGTTACGAGGCGCGTCTTCAGATCCACCGACCAATTCCCGATTCCCCCAATACGCTGCGCCTCGGCCAGTCGCGCCTGGCTCTCCCGAAGCGCCCGGTCTGCCTTCTTGCGTTCGGTCAGGTCGTGGATCGCCGCGATCCGCGTGGTCTGTCCGCCAACATCCACGACCACCACGTGCAGCTCCACCGGCACCGGCGTTCCGTCCTTGTGCTTCAGATTGACCTCGATCCCGCCAGCTGCTTGGTGTCCAACAAGGGCCGCCTGCACTCGCGCGCGATCATCAGCATTGACATACAGGTCTCCTATGTGGATGCCAATGAGTTCATCCGCCGCGTACCCCAGGATCTTACAGATCCGGCGGTTGGTCGTGAGAACGATACCGTCTGCGTCCGCCGTTCCCACGCCGACCGGGACCAGATCCAGCGTCCGCTCGAACCGTTCCTCGCTCGCCTCCAACGCCGCCTGCGCCTCGACGCGGTCGGTCATGTCTCTGTTCACCGCCAGCCAACCGGTGATCTCGCCATGCTCGCCGCGAGTGGCTTCCACATGGGCATCGATCGTCAGTCGGCGTCCGTCCTTGTGAGCCTGCGTCACGTGTCCCCAGAACTCGCCTGTTGCCGCCCCATCGCCGGGCTCGCGTTCGCTGTCGTTGGGGTACTCAGTCAGCAGCACCTCGCCAATCGGCTTGCCCATGACCTCATCCGCGGCCCACCCGTAGACCCACCCCGCACCCCGATTCCACGAGGTGATTGGGTACTCGGGGGCCGGACCCGTGCCGATCACCGCGTCGTGAATCTCACCCAAGAGCCACGCGCTCTTGGCGAGTTCAGCCGTCGCCTTCTCCCGCTCGCGGAGGGTGCGGTTGAACGTCTGGTACATCAGGCCCAAGGCAAGGGGGATCAACAGACCACACACAAGCACGTACCCGAGCATCGCCGGCCACAGCCCGGCTCGCGCCTCACTCCGCAACGCCGCATCGGAGCGATGCACTCCGATTACCCAGCCTCGACCCGGTACCGGCGCGAAGGCCGCGATCTGCTTCTGACCTGCGCTGGATACGTACCCGCCGACATGCTCGGCGCCCAGGTCCACCAACTCGGCCAGCGTCTCGCCGACGAACTCGCAGTCGGGGTCACAGACAATCGGGTTCTCGCCCGCGTATTTGCCAATCGCCTCGGGGTGAGCCGTGTGGAGGATCAGGTCTGAGTGGGAATCCACGATGCATACGTACTCGTCAGGGGCGCTGTCCGTGTCCTCGCGCCAGGCGGCCTCGATCTCGGCCAAAACGACGTCATCGTCCCCGTGGGCCTCGCTCGCCTCCCTCGCCACGGTCGCCAGAAGCCGGCATTCGTCCAGGTACTTCGCTTGGTAGGCAAGCTCTATCTTGGCGAGTGACGCGCGATACCCAAGCCAGCCGACCAGCAGCCCGCCGATGACCGCCAGCGCGCCCAGCGCCATAGCAGCTTGCGCCATCCGGCGCCCCGCGCCGACAGCCGAGACGCCTGTGTCCCGCGGTCCGTCTGCCAAGTCTCACCTCGCTCCCTCACGCCACCCGCACCACGCCGTGCAAGTGGAGTCAACATAACATAAGCCACTTACCACTTCTCCTGCCCCAATTCCTGCATTTTGACGCCGCAGCCGCAGCCCACGCCCTGCTACGACACCTTGACACCCTCCCGGCGTACGTCTATGGTAACGCGGATTACGGGCCGTCCGGGGCTCTCGAAGCGTCCTGGACAGCCCCTGCGACGATCGTCGTGATCGTCGACGCTGTCGCCTTAGTGCATTCCGGTTCGTTGGAGGCCTTTTCGTGCGAGTAGAATCGCGCCGTTACGGCGGCACCCGAGACATACTTCCCGACTTCGCCGCAGCCCGCAAAGAGGTGCTGCGCATCGTCACGGGCACCTTCGAGAGCTTCGGCTTCGGCCCGCTTGAGACGCCCGCGATCGAATACGCCACCACGCTTCAGGGCAAGTACGGCCCCGACGCCGAGCGCCTCATCTACAAGTTCGATTCCGAACGCGGCCCCAACAAGGAACTCGCCCTCCGCTACGACTTCACCGTCCCATTGGCGCGCGTGGTCGCGATGAACCCCGAGCTGCAGATGGGCCTCTTCCGGCGCTACCAGGTTGGACCGATATGGCGGCGCGATCGCCCCCAGAAGAACCGCTACCGCGAGTTCGTCCAGTGCGACGTCGACATCATCGGCGTCGATTCCGTCACCGCCGACGCTGAGATCGTCGCCGTTCTCTGCACCTGTCTCGCCAATCTCGGCTTCGATGGCGCGCGCGCCCGTCTCAACGATAGGAAGATCCTCAACGGCCTCGCCGAGGCCGTTGGCTCGGGCGACGATTCCACGGAGATGATGCGCAGTCTCGACAAACTCGACAAGATTGGCGAAGACGGCGTCCGCGAGGACTTGAGCGAGAAGGGGTTCAGTTCCAATCAGTGCGACACCATCTTCGCCCTCGGCGGCATCGAGGGCACGAGCGATCAGCGCCTCACGGAGGCCGTCGGCATACTCTCCGACTCATCCGTCGGCATGGAGGGCATCGCCGAACTGCGGACCATCATGGACTGCCTGGTCGCGATGGATGTCCCCGAGGAGCGCGTCATTATCGACTTCTCATTGGCGCGCGGGCTCGAGATCTACACCGGCCCCGTCTATGAGGTCGAGGTCCCCGGCCTCTCCTCGCCCAGTATCGCCGGCGGCGGGCGCTACGATGGCCTAATCGGTATCTTCCTCAACCGCGACATCCCCGCGACCGGCGCCTCCTTCGGCCTCGACCGCGTCGCGAATGCCATGGAGGAACTCGGCATCCTCCCCAAGCCTCAGGGCGAGTGTCAGGTCCTCGTCACCGTCTTCGATGAGTCAACCCGGCCGGCGTCTCTCAAGGCTGCTACGGCGCTCCGCAAGGCCGGCGTCAACGCCGAGGTCTATCTCGGCTCGGGCAAGCTCCGCAGCCAATTCGGCTACGCTGACCGGCGCGGGATTCCCATCGCCACCGTCATCGGCCCCGATGAGCAGGCCGAGGGCGTCGTTGGCGTCCGCGACCTCGCCACCCGACAGCAAGAGAAGGTCGCTGTCGCTGACATGGTCGCTCAGGTCCAGTCTATCATCGCCGGCGCCGCTCCTGAGTGACGCCGGCGTCTGCCACGCGCTCAATCGCCAATGACAACCTACATCTACAACGAAGATACCGCTCCCGCCCTGGATATCGACGCGCTCCTCGCCGACGTCCACCGCGTCACGGGTATCAGGCCCCAACTCCGCGACGAGTTCGTCTCCTACTGGATCGAGCGCCGACCCGTTGATCTCGCCGCCATGGCGAGCGCCTTCGTCCGCGCGCGCGTGGCGGATCCACTCACCCACGCCCCTCCCGACAACGAACCGATGTACGCTGAGATCTCCGCTGAGAAGCGCGTGCTCGGCGAACCCGGCCGCACGAGCAAGGGGATCCTCTACGATGGCGTGGTGATCCAGTACCTCATGGCCGGTCTGATCGACCCCTCCGAAATCGACGCCTGCCATATCATCGTCACCGGTCGCCTGGTGGGCACGTTCATGCGCGAGGATGGGCGCTGGCACGCTCACACCGGCATCTACGGCGGACCGAATCTCATCTCAACCGCCGGCCTCGTCCAGGCGCCCGCCCGCCCGAAAGCCTACTATCAGGGCCAGGGCCTCGCGACGACCCGCATGGTCCCGCGCGAGGTTGTCGAAGCCCGTCTTCGCGAGGAGTTCCGCGGCCAAATGCTCCTCGACGACGATCCCCGCATGACGCCCGTCGCTGTCGGGCACGTGCTTCAGGCCCTGGCGTACCATCACGTGGGCGAGGCATTCTGCGAGGACGCCTGCTGCCCGCTCTTCAATGCGCGTCGCCAGACCGATCTGCTGCATGCCCACTGCAGCGAAGATTCCCGGCTTTGCCCCGACCACGCAGCTCTCTTCGATTCCCTCAATCGAGGCGCCCAGTGACTCGGACTCGCCCATCCAACGCGTTCTTGGTCTACTGGCTGCCTCTGCTCGCGTGGCTTGGGATCATGCTCTACTTCACGACGGCTCCCCATCCGTACGCGCCTCTGGAGGGCACGGGTTGGAGGCCCGGCGACGCCCCCTCCCATGTCATCGGCTATCTCATCATGGGGTTGCTCCTGATGCGCCTTGCATGTCGGCTCCACGGCTGCAGCTACCGCACGGTCGCCTGGGCGCTGCTCATCGCGGTCGTCTACGCCACCCTCGACGAACTCCACCAGATCCCCATCGAGTCCCGCGGCTTCGCGGTGATGGATATCGTCTGCAACGCGGCCGGCGCTACCATCGCCGCCGGCATCACCGTTGCCCTCTGGCGCCGACGTTCCGCACCCCACTGAAGGATCTCTTGCCCGCCCGACGAACACGCATCCCGACGGTCTCACCACGCCCTTATAGCGCCCAGGGAGGCGGCTTCACCATGTCAGACACCCAACCCATCCGCATCGGAATGATCAGCGCCGGGGGAATGGCGCGCGCGCACGTGAACGCGCTAAGGAACATCGAAGGCGTTGAGATCACCGCCGTCTGCGACCCGGACGAGGAGCGCGTCAAGGAGGTCTCCGAGACCCTTGGAATCCCCTTCGCCTCCAATTGCCACAAAGACATCATCGCTCGTGACGACGTCGATGCCGTTGTTGTAGGCAGCCCCGACTTCGACCATGGCTACCAGTCGGTCGATGCGCTGGAGGCCGGCAAGCATGTCATGTGCGAGAAGCCCATGGTCACCACGCTGGACGAGTGCCGCGCGATCGTCGCCGCGGCCGATGAATCCGACGCGCTGTTCATGATCGGCCAGGTCTGCCGCTATAGCCCCGGCTTCGTCACCGGCAAGAGAATCGTCGACGAGGGCACCATCGGCGAGCTGTTCCTCGTCGAGAGCGAGTACGCCCACGACTACACGCACGCCCAGGGCCACGGCGGCTGGCGCATCGACCCCGCGCGTCCGCGCTATCCGTTTCTCGGCGGCGCGTGCCATGCCGTCGATCTCGTCCGCTGGGTCGGCGGACAGCTCACGCAGGCCTTCGCCTTCTCGAACCGTCTCTCGCTAACAGACTGGCCCGTGGATGACTGCTACGCCGCTGTCTTCAAGTTCGAGAGCGGCGCCATCGGCAAGGTCATCTGCTCGGTCGGCTGCAAGCGCGATTACACGATGAGGAGCGTCTTCTGGGGGACCAAGGGGACGGTTATCTGCGATAACCGCAGGCAGGAGATCGAGGTCTTCATCGAAGGCTCCGACGAGCGCATGCCCTCGGGCGTCGCGACCGGTCAGACGGTCCCGACCCTCGTCCCCGTAGGCATCCAAGTCAAGGCCGTCGAGGCCGAGGACCGCGCTTTCATCTCAGCCATCCGCGGCGATGCCGAAAATGCGATGGACGCCCGCGAAGGCGCCAAAACGGTCGCCGCCTGTCTCGCCGCCATCGAGTCCTCCCAGACCGGCCAGGCCGTCGACATCGTCAGCGACTTCTAGCAGACGCCGCAAACTCGCGTGGCGACGGGCTTATAGCCCCTGTCGTCACTCTCACTGCGCAAGAAAAAGGGGCGCCCCCTCAATTGGGAGCGCCCCTTGCGTGTTGTATGGGGTGGGCGACGGGATTTGAACCCGCGATCCCCAGAGCCACAGTCTGGTGCCTTACCGCTAGGCCACGCCCACCACGGCGGCGCATATTATAGCGTTCTTTCAGAACTGATGCAATAGCTTTCCTCAGGCCATTCGCGAGGTCCGTTGGGGTCGCCAAAGGAACCGAGATGAGGGTCGCAACCGTAGACAACTTCGGGATCTGCCTCCGCCAACTGCCACGCGCCCTCACCCGACGGTTGCCTGCCTCAATGATGACTGCCCTACTCCGATACATCCGTCGGATGTATGTCCCTACCCGCTTCCTAGGCGGACATGCTGTGAGTATACTCAGAAAAAAAATGCCTCGGTGGAGAGAAAAATCAAACAGACGTTCTATTTCTGTGGTATAGTGCCCTCGGAGTTTGTTGACAATATGTGTCTTACTACTATATTCTACCTCAGGGACAAGACGTACTGAGGCGGTAGCAAAGGAGCCAGGTTGGATGCCTACGACGAGGATGTCGGGAGGTCGCCTACCACCCTTTGACAGTGGACAGCCAGGCCTTGTGCTGGTCGCCAAAGGTGGCGAAGTACTCTCATCTAATCAACCTGCGGAACAGCTTGCAGGCGAGCCGATCACCGCGCGCCTGGAAGATCTACCGTTGCCACCTAGTACCCTCTCGCCCATCCTGGAGGCGGTCGAGGAGTGCCTCGCCACCGAGCGAAGCATCGCCATCAGCATCGAGATGCCGGGGCACGTGGAGGGGCCTGTGGCAATCTCGGCTACCTTCATGTGCGTGGGCGACAGTCCCGGGGCCGCGCTCGTGATGGTGCCGACGGCGCGCCCGCCGAGGGGCGAAGACGATCAGACCTTCACGATCCGGCTGATCGCGGAAGTGGCCCACGAACTCAGCCGGCCCATCTCCGCCATACTCAATTACACTGAGATGGCGCTCTTTGATCCTGAGCTGTCCGCCGCGGCACGAGCCCGTCTGCAGATGATCCTCGAGCAAGCCGGCCTGTGCCAGCGGGCCGTGCGACACCTATTGGCCGAGGGCACGTTCTCGCAGCCATTCCTCGCGGACATCGACATCAACGACATCACTCACCGAGCGGTCAGGAGCGCGGAGGCAGCAACGGCTGCGTCAGAGGTCGAGCTGACGCTCTACCTCGCAACACAGCTCCCGCCGATAGCCGGCGACCCTGAGGACCTCACTGCAGTCATCCGCAACCTCCTGGAGAACGCCATCCAGGCCGCCAACGGCGACTCGCCGGCGGTCGCGTTGACCACCGAGGCAACGCCCGCCGGCGTCCGGATAACCGTCACCGACAACGGTCCGGGCATCGCGCCGGAGGTCACCAGCACGCTCTTCGATCCGTTCATCACGACGAAGGCCGTCGGAGAGGGCACGGGACTCGGACTGTCCATCGTCCGCCGCATCGTCAACCAACACGACGGACAGGTCCGAGCCGACAGCTCACCGGACGGAGGAGCGCGATTCACCGTCGACCTGCCGACATCCGACCCGACCTCACTCCGCCCAGCCGAGACGCTCGTGGACGATCATCAGCCCGAACCCGCCTCGGAGACCGCCGAGACGTGCCTCGTCGTTGATGACGACAAGTCGATGCGGGGGTTGCTGCGGGAGTACCTCGGGAGCATGGGTTACGACGTCTCCGAGGCGCGTGACGGCGCCGAGGCCCTTCGCATGGCGCTGGCGGAGAAATACGATCTGATCGTCTGCGATATCAAGATGCCGATGATGAACGGCGCCGATTTCTTCCGCGCCCTAAACGAAAAGCACCCGGACCGAGCCGCGCGGGTGGTCTTCTCCACCGGGATTCTGCCGACCGACAAGAGCGACGCATTCTTGCGCGGGCTACCAAACCCGCGCCTGCAGAAACCGTTCCGCCTCTCGGCCTTGCGAGCCGCCATCGAAACTGTCAACGTCACGGTGACGGGCGGCTAGCCGCGCCGCGCGAGCGATGGGGCCCCGCGTAGGGGCGCGATCTATCGCGCCCTGATGTCCCTCGTTATCCCTCATCCGCCACTTCCAGCGGCTCCGCCTCCTCCGGCAAGTCGCCAAGCGGCAGCGGCTCCACCGGCCCCATCAACCGGTTCACTCCCAGCGCGACCGCAAACCCCAGCACGTTCCCGATCACGGGGAAGAGCAGGAAGTGCAAGTCCGTTCCGTAACTCATCACCGCCACTGACGCCGCCGCGCAAGCCCAGCCCGCGATCGCCGCGAACGCCCGAATCCGGATCGGCAGGAACGCCAGCGCCATCAGCGCCAGCACCCCCGTAGTGGAGTAGCTCATCACCTTGCTCCACGTATCCTGCGCGTACTGCACGTTCTTAAACGCAAGCGCCATAAGAACCGCGGCGATGCCCCAGATCAGCGTCAACCACCGCGCGATCGACAGGTACTGCTCATCGGTTCGCCTCGTCTTGGAGAACCGTTTATAGAAATCTTCCACGCACACCGTCGAACTCGAGTTCATGCATGAATCGATACTCGACATCGCCGCCGCGAACACGGCCGCCAACACCAGCCCTCCGATTCCTATCGGCAGTCGCGTCACGATGAAGTGCGGGTAGATCGCATCGTACTTCGGCTTGTCCTGCGCCAGGATATCCATCACATGGGGATCGACGTGAGCCGTGTAGTAGACGAACAGCCCCGAGCCGATGAAATAGAACAGCAGCGACAACGGGATGTACCCGATGATCGCGATCCAGACGCTCTTGTTCGCCTCTTTCGTCGACTTCGTCGCCATGAACCGCTGGGTCATGTCCTGTTGCGTCCCGTAGATGCGAATCGTCTGGAAGATCGTCTCCAGGATCAGCCACGCGCTCGCGAGTTTGGTGACGTTCATCGACCCTTCGATTATCCGGAACTTGTGGCTCTCGGCCGCCAGCTGGAAGAAGTTCGCCCCCGCTGATTGGCAGTCAATGAGGATGTACCCCACGCTCAGGACCGCCCCAATCGCCAGAATCACCACCTGCACCGCGTCCGTCCAGATGACCGCCTCGATGCCGCCCATCACCGTATAGAGCGTCACGATCACGCCCATCACGATGATCGTCGTCGTGATGTCTGTGCCGGTGATGGTGTGAAATGCCAACGCCGGCAGATACAGCACCAGCCCCATCCTCCCGATCGACAGGATCAGGAAGCAGAAACTCGCGAGCATCCGTGCCGAGACATGAATCCGCTGCTCCAGGAATTCGTAGACGCTGATGACGCCCGCCGCACGATACCTCGGCAGCACGAACCCGGTTATGACCCACGCGGTGATCAGCAGGAACGGGACCTGGATCGCCCAAAGCCAATCTTCCGGCCCGTACGATTTGCCTGGCAGCCCCATCATCGTCAGCGCGGACAGGTACGTGCCGAGCAAGCTCAAGCCAACCACCAGCGAGCCCAGTCGGCCACTCGCGATGAAGAACCCGCGACTGTCCTTGATCTTGCGGCTCATGTACCATCCGAGCCCCAGCATCGCGCCCAGGTATGCCACGATCACTGCCCAGTTTACGGGGTGCAGACCAACAGCTTCGCCGCCCATGTGGATCACTCGCTATCGTGCAGGGAATGCTGTCCACCATCGCCTCCGCAGTTCGCTCCGCCCCATCCCGCCTCCTGCGCCGTAACCCATTCCTGCCGTTCTTCGTCGTCTTCGTGTCTTCGCGTCTTCCCTCTTTCGTTGCCGTCGCCCGTCTCCCAAGGTCGTTCATCCCCTCCCCTCGAACCCTCTTGCATGGTCATTCTCACCTGCCTCCTCCTCATCTCTCCCGCTCGCGCCGACGAGATTCCTCTCGCCTCCGAAACCACCATCCCGCGCGGCGAATCGATCACGCTCACCTTCGAACCGATCTCAACTGGCGACACCACCGTCCTCCTCGAGACCTACGCGCGCATGGACTCGCCGGGCCTCGGCGGCTCGACGCTCTTCATGGATCTCACCCTCAACGACGAGCCCCTCCGCCCCGCCAAGTCACGCACGATCATGCGCCTGATGAACCGCAAACCCGTCTCCCCCATCACGCCCACGCTCATCCACGCCTGGTACGGTGGCCGCGGCGGTTGGCGCGTCGTCTACGCCGCCGACTTCGAGACCGCGAAGACCCAAGATTTCTACGAGGGCGATCCGTACCGCCTCCTCATTGATGTCACCGATCTCGTCGATACCGCGGAGGAGAACCAGCTCGTTATCACCAGCACCGCCACCGATGCCTTCGCCAAGCGCGTCGGCACCGATCTCGACCTCGTGTTCGACCACGTCACGCTGCTGACCCAGCCCGGCGTCAGCCCGACCCTCAACGCCGAGGCGAATCTCCAGCCCATCATCAACCGGGGCGAGCCCGCCGCCGGTCCCGCTGAATTCTCCGCCGACCAGCCATCCGATTCCGAAGTGCTCCTCACCATCGGCGACGAGCGCCTGAGCTTCGCCACCAAACTCGCCTCCGCCGGCGATCACTGCACCCGCGCCCGCCGCGTCGATGTCTCAGACCGCAAGATCACTATCGCCGATTCGATCACCAACACCAGTGACGACGCCGAAATCGGCATCCAGGTCACCCACGCCCTCGATCTCTCCGAGCGGCCCGATCCCGTCGTCCGCCTCGCCGGCAATCCCGATCCCGGCGTCGATTCCTGGTACTCTCCCGCCAATCCCTCCGTCCATGTCCGCCTCGAAGACCTCGGCCTGGGGATGATCTGCGAGGACGATGTCTTCCGCAATCAGGCGACGCTGTTCTTCGATGCCGACGCCATCGCCACCGGTCTGCGCACCGACCGGCTCTACCTCGGGCCGGGCGAATCCGAGACCCTCGAGTGGTCGATCTACCCGGTTGCCGGGCCCGATTACTTCGACTTCATCAACCTCGTCCGCGATGATTGGGGATCCAACTACACCGTCGAGGGCGCGTGGGTCTTCTTCCTGCCCGACATGATCATCGACCGTCCCGTCGACGAGATTCGCGCTGATATCGACCGGCTCGGGATTCGCTACGCCTGCATGTGGGGCGGGTGGGTTGATGCCAAGAGCGATCCCAAGCGCATCGGCTTTGGGGCCGAGGTCCTGAGCGACTACTGGGCCGACTATCGCCGCCGCATCGCGCTCGCGATCGCGAAGCTCCGTGAGGCCAGCCCCGAGATGAAAGTCCTCATCTACTACGACACCCAGCGCGGCACGTACGCCGACGCGAGCACCCGCTTCGCCGACAGCAGGCTCACCAACCACGAGGGCGAGCACGGCTCGACCGAGTGGAGCGGCGTCTACTCGCTCACATGGTCGATGTTCGCGAGCCTCACCAACTCCTTCGGCAAGGCCACGCTCGACGCGGTCGATGCGTACTTCGATGAACTCGGAGCGGACGGGCTCTACTGGGATGAGATGGAGTGCACGAGCTACGGCGTGCCACTCGTCACCTACGACCAACCCGACGGGCGCACGTGCGTCATGGATCCCGATTCCCTCGAGATCACCCAACAGATCGGCGTGACCACGCTCCTCGGCGAGAAGCACCGCCTGGCCGTCATCGACAAGTGCCGCGCCCGCGGCGGCACCCTCATGGGCAACGGTCCGACGACGACTCGCGGCCTGCTCGCCGCCCGCGTTCAGCGCATGGTGGAGATTCAGCACAACGATACCTGGTGTTACGAGGGGAATCTCGACACGCCGCTCGGCTACGCAAGCAGTCGCATGGACTTCGGCAACATCACCCGCGCGCTCGATCTGGCGACGCTTCTCGTCGGCACGCGCTTCGATTACGACTACGAGATCACGCCCCACCTCTTCCCCTTCACTCCCATCCAGCTCCACGCCGGCTACCTGCTCGGCGAGGAGCGAATCATCGTCACCCACTCTGGCGAGTACTGCTGGCACGGTGAATCGGTCCAGGCCGTCGCCCGATTCTTCGATGTCGATGGCAAGCTCCGCGACACTTCAGCCGCCCAGACCATCTCATCCGCCGCGCCCTTCGCCGTCACCCTTTCCCCCGGCGAGGCCTGCGTCATCGCCCGAGCCGAGTAGGGGCGCGATTCATCGCGCCCTGCCGTTGTGGGTCGGGCCCTAAGGAGACTCCCCTCAGCCGCCCTCCGCTAGTTCATAGAGCCGCGCCGACAGGTCCCGAACCGCCGCTTCCATCTCCGGGTAGAACTCGCCGCGCGTCGTCATCAGGCCCTGATGCTGCTTCTTCTCCTTGCCGGGCATCTTGCGTGACGTATCGATGATGCCGCACATGTGCCAGCCGACGAAGTCGGGCCGGGCGGTGGCGTTCTCCATGAACTCGCGCGTCCACTCGGCGCGCTCGGCCTGGTCTCTGGCGTGCGGGCCGTAGGGGTCGGGCGTGTCCTCGGTCGGCACGGTGAAGGCCGAGTCGCCGTTCAGGTACGGTTTGCCGACCTTGTCAGACCACCGGTCCATGGTCGCCTTCTGCTTCTCCCACGGCGCGTAGTACTGGATGTTGACAACGTCGGTGTAGCGACTCGTCACGCTGACGATGGTGTCGAAGGCGTCGCTGTTGGCGTTGACCTTGTCGCCGAGGAAGAGATGGTTCGGGTCGACGCGCCGCAGGGCAGCCTTAGCGACGCCGTAGTACTTGTCGACGCAGAGCAGCAGGAAGGCCGCGTTGTCGTCGCGTTCGGCCTGATTGGCGGGTCGGGCGTTGGGGCGCCAGTTCTCGGCGGCGAGCAGAGCGTCCCACGAGCCGAAGTCCGTGTCGTAGACCGTGTTGAAAGCCGCGATGTCGGCGTGGCGCTCGCGCATCGTATCGACGTAGGCCTGCTTGGCGGGGGTATGGGCGCCCAGGTTGCGCAGGCGGCGGGGCCAGGTCGTGCTCTTGTGCCAGTCGGCGTCGTTGTCGGTCATTGCCGGCACGTCTGCCATGCAGTACCCGAGGATCATGGGGTCGTTGGCGTAGGGCTCGGCCATCTCGCGCGCGGCGGCCTCGCAGATCGCCTCGTATTCGGGCGCGAAGACGTCGGCGTAGGTCTCCGGCGTCGGCTTGCGGTAGTGCGAGAGCACGAGCGGCTCGTAACGCGCCACGTAGGGGAACAGTGCCTCGCCCGGTGGTTCGGTCAGCATCGGCACGTCGGTGTGGATGCCCAGCGTGTTCAGCCCCAGCCGCCGCAGATCGGCCAGCGCCGCGTCGCGGAAGCCTCTCTTCCAGGCCTCGTCCCACGGTTGCCCGGCGCCAAACGCCTTGACCCAGTGCTCGCGGTTGTAGTCCTGCGCCCACCAGCCCGCGTGGTAGTGGTTGACCCCAAACGAGATGAAGGCATTGCCATCGGGCGTCACCAGCCACCACCGCTCGCCGTCGTGCTCCGTGCGGAAGAACCCGGTCGCCTCGAATGTCCTGCCCTTCCATCCGCCGTAGCGGTCGCGATCAGACGCCCTCGACTCATCCATTGGCGCGGCCTCCGTTCTCGAGCGCGTGCCGATCCCGGCCCACGACACCAACGCGCCGGCGGCCAGCATCGTCTTCAGACAGTCGCGTCGTGTAGAGTTCATCACAGGCTCCCTCCGGCCGCTGAATTCCCGGAGCTTCCATGCCGGCCCCGCCGTGTCCTCTCCCCTCCTCCAACCCCGCACAGGTTCCCAGTACCCCGCCGTAGAACCACGACTCCAGCCGTCCATGCCACGCGTGACTCGGGGGCGAACCGATGCTGTTGTTGACTCTGGGCTTGCTGATAGGTCTGGTCGATCCTCTAGCCGCCGCCGGCGACTTCGGCGCGGGGCAGGTCGCCCTGCCGAACCCTTCCTTCGAGACAGACCCAGCCGAACTGGGCGCGTGGACCTCCGATGCCGGGCAATCCGAGGCGAGCTGGGATCAGACCATCGCCCATGCTGGTAGCGCCTCGCTGAAGATCGGCCACACCAGCTCAGGACACGGCGGTTGGCTCCAGGCTCCCGCCCACGCGATCCCCGTCACGCCGGGGCAGCTCGTCGAGGCCCGCGTCTGGGCCCGGACCGAAGACGCAACGGGCCAGACGCGCATCTCTCTCGACTGGCATGCGGGTGGCAAGTTGCTCAGCCAGAGCAACGGCGGCTCGCCGTACGGGACGATCATCTGGCGCCTCAACCCCATCCGCGGCGACAACGATTGGGCGCCGCTCTACGCGCGCGGCATCGCGCCCGACGGTTGCGATCGCGTGCGCCTGAGCCTGCGCAGCGAGGGCAACGGCGGGTGGGCATGGTTCGACGACGCTGCGCTCCGCATCGTGCCGGTCGCCGAGACGCTCGGCGAGCTGGATCACCACCCCGCGACGATCGACCCCAAGTCGCTGCGGCCCTCCGATTACGTAACGGTAAGACGCGGGCACCTCTGGCGCGGGTCGAAGCGCTTCAGAGCCTGGAGCGCCCAGGGAAACCTCCTCGCCCTCAACCACGCGGACATGGACCTCGAGGTCGCGCGCTTCAAAGAGCACGGGTTCAACGCCCACCGCAGCCTCTGGTGGTCCGAGGAGATCACCGACAACTTCACGCCCCGCGACCTCAGTGGCCAGGACCACAGGGACTACCTCATCGCCTGCCTCGGCCGCAACGGTCTCTTCATGTGGTCGGATATGCTTAACAGTTGCCAGATCCGACCCGAGCACGCTGACGTGCTCGATCTCCCCGACACCGCCGACGCGTGGCGCGAGGCCGTCGAGGAGTGGGCCGGTGATCGAGACCATCTCCCGGTGCGTGGCGCTCTTGCCCTCGCGTGGGATCCTCGGATGCAGAAGGTCTACCACGACTACATCCGCCGCGTCCTGGCTCATCGCAATCCCTACAACGGGCTGACGTATGCCGAGGACCCGACGTTCTTCACGTGGGAACTGACCAACGAAGAGTGGTGGATCATGCGCATCCTCTGGGGCAATCACCTGACGCTGCCCGCCTTCTTCCAACGCGGCTTGAACGACGCCTGGAACGAGTGGTTACGCGATGAGTACCCCGACACGGACGCGCTGACCCGGGCCTGGGGCGAGCTGCTGCCGGGCGAATCGCTGGACGAATCATCGGTCCTCTTGCTGCCGCTGCTCGGCAAGACAGAGACAGCGCAGATGACAGAGACCCTCGGCCTCCGCGTCAGCTTCGAGCAGACCGAGTATGGGCCGGACGACTTCACCAAGGCGCGCGCCGCCGACGTGATCCGCTTCCTCACCGAGCTGCATCTCGATTACAAGCAGGCGGCCGCCGCCGTCTTCAAGTCCCAGGGACGCGAGGGCCTCGGGTGTCAGGTCGTGCCGCTCGTCTACGACACCGGATACTCCGGCGCGGTGCTGCCGTTTTACATGCACTCCTTCGCCGATGCGACTGCCTGCGGGAGCTACATCGACCAGAGCACTCACAGTCCCGATCACCCGACATTCCCGTTTCGCAGCGCCCTGACGAGCCCGCCGTCGATCAATAACTGGCTCGACTCGAGGCGCGTCAAGGGGAAGCCGGCCTTCGTCTACGAGAACATGGTGTTCAACCCGCAGAAGTACCGCGCCGAGTACCCCTACCGAGTGTTGGCATGGGCGGCCGCGCAGGACATCGACGTGGTGGACTTCCACTACTACGGGCACCCGCTGCCGTTCCCCGGCGTCGAGGGCGGCTACGCGGCTCACACGATTCAGTACATGCCGACCAGCGGAACGGTGCCCTTCAACGGCTGCGTGTTGCGATCCGACGAGGTGTTCATGGCCGCCGTCCGGGCGGCGGGCGAGATCTTCAAGCGCGGCTACCTGCGCGCCGCTCGTTCTCCGGCGGTCGTGACCTTGGGCGCTGACACGATGTGGAGCTTCGACGGGATCAATGGCGAGCCATGGTCGGCCGCGGCCGATGCCACGGCGCTTCGGAAGGGTTTTCGGTGGGCCTTCGCACCCGGGCAGAGAGCCGATACCGTTCGCGGATCGCTCTCCGAGCCCGACGAGGAGGCGCCACCCGTCATCCAGCCAACGGATCAGATAGCCTATCGCTGGGAAGACGGTCTCCTCGTCATCGACGATCCGCGCGTCAAAGTCCTGACCGGATTCGCGCAGCAGCGCTACGACTTCGCCGACGGTCTTAGCCTGCGCAACATGCACGTTGAAACGCCCGACGAGATGCCGTTGGTGATCCCCGGCGAGAGGTATGTTGCCATAGCGATCGGGAGCCGGGATGGGCTGCCGCTCAAGCGCTCAGGCGACGTTCTGGTCTCAGTCGCCAACACCAGTTGGAATTCGGGCTTCGAACTCGACCTGGAGAATATGGCCGGGGATACCGACTACGCGAATGGCCTCGCGCGCTCCATAGTCAACCACGGGAAGATCCCCGTGCTCGTCGGCCGCGTCGGCGTGGACATCCACGCGAAGTGGCTGACCGGCCGCTCATACCGCATGGAGGACTACAACGGCGACGTGCTCGCCGAGGGCATCCTGCGCGAGCCCCGCCTCGCCATCCCATCCGACCTCCCCGTCCACGCCATCACCATCTCCCGACCCCAAGTGTAGGAAGGGTCTCAACAGGGAAACTCCACGAGCTTCGACGACACCATGTCGTCTGGAGGGGTCGAATACGAGATCGCCGTGTGATCGAAGTATCCGGCCCGCGCCTTCGTGCCGCCAAGCGAGGCGCCCCAGACTACGGCGCTTCGACCTCCAAGCGCACGCAGTCGTACATCACGCCGCTGAACTCGCCCCTGCGCGTCTGTTCGAGGACCAGCACGTTCTCGCCCACCTTGAGGAGGCCCGCGTCGAACACGGCCGCCTTCTCTCGGGAGTAGCCCTGAATGCCATTGCGGCAGTTGGCTCCGCAGGTGATCAGCTCAGGCCAATAGGCGATCTCCGTTCCGTTAACTACGAGCCGCAGCCCGGCTGTCGTCGCTGACGCGATGCCCACCGTCAGCGCCGCCTTCCCCGACATCGGCTCCGACAGGTCGAACCGGACGCGCCACGGCACCGGCAACCACTGCCCGTCCTCGACCTCGACGGTGCAGTGCTGGTAGAACCAGTCTCTATCCTCTCTGCTCTCGCCGATCCGGAAGTCGACGCCAGTCGGGAAGAGAGCCGAGAATTCCAGATGAGTGCCCCACTCCCGGAACCGATCGCCGCCCAGGTATTCGGCGGCCGTTCGATCGGCCGTCCCGATCTGCCAGAGCGTCTTCCCGCGCGTCCTCGGTTGCCACTCCAGCGTCCCCAGATCCGTCTTCCGCCCCGCTTCCACGCTGACGCCATCGACGCGCAGCTCCCCCGGCGTGCCGGCAACAAACGCGTAGAGGGAGTAATCGCCCGGCCGCACCTTTGCGATACGAAAGCGCCCCTTGCCGTCGGCCTTCGCCCAGAACTGGAAGCCCTTGCCCTGTCGCTGCCAGTTCGGCGTGCGGCCGCCCTCTGGCGCAGCGAGAAGAACGCGAGCGCCGCTCGCGGGCTTGCCGTCGCCCATGACGAGGCGTCCGGCCACAACGCCGCGATCTATCGGGTAGAGCGCGTGGTCGAGCCACTGATAGGGCCACGCGTCGGCCTCCCTGTCAGCTTTCTCCTTCGCGTCCATCCACAGCCACTCGCGGTCGTCGCCCTCATTCACGTAGAGCAGCCACGGCCCATACAGTTTCCGCCAAACCCCGTCACGCGCATCGAAATCAAGCCGGCCCGATCCGTAGTGGCCCGCCTGCGCCATCCGCAGAACAACCGGCGTGGTGTGGGTTTGGTGCAGCGTCAACTCTTGATTGGTGGGGCCGCCGTTGATGTCCTCGCGGCTTGGCTGGATCACCCACGCGCCGACGCTCGTGCCGGTGAGTCCGTGGACAAGGTGTTCGCCCATCATCGCGGACAGGGCGTACTTGTCGTCGATCCGACCATCCTCAAGCCGCGTGGCCTCGCGGGGCCTGAGCGTCTCCCCGTTCCGCAGGTCCTCGGGTGTCGGCAGCTCGACCTGCCGCTCTTCGTCCACGTGCGCGAAGCGGAAGATCGCGGGGTCGAGCCGGAAGGCCCAGTTCATCTGCTCCATCTGCGCGGTCTCGGTGCGCTTGGGATCATACTCGAACACCACGTAGGTGTGGAATCCGCTCTCGCCACGACGCAGCACGTAGTGCACTTCGGTGAGGAAGGGGTAGCCAGGCTCGTCTCGCGTGAAGGAGACATCCACCATCTCTGGCGTGCTCGCGACTATCTCGGCCGTCGCGTTCTGGGGCGACGAGTAAGCACCATCCGCGACCATCTGGAAGTAGGTCGCGCCACCGTTGCCCATCAACTCGCGCTCGCCCTTGCGTAGCGAGACCATCCCGGCCGTCGCCTTGTCGAAGACGCCCGAGACAATGCCGTTGGCGAGAGTCACGGTCTCGGCGTCATCCGTCAACTCGACCGGCTGCGTCTGCCCCTCGCAGCACGCGCAAAGACAACTCCCAAGCAGCACCACGGCCACAGCCATCGCTGCTGCCATTGCCCTTCTCGCAGCGCTTCCCGCCATTCGCATCCCTCCCTCAGCGCACGGTATTCTCAGCTCGGTGCCGTCCCTCTCGAACGTCGCGAAAAATCAGGGACAGGTCACCGAGTTTCACAGACGCCGTGAAATCGGTACCTGTCCCTAAGTTTTTCGCAGCTCGCGCAGCCCTTCGTGGCCCTCCGTCGTTCCCTGTCCCCTGTAACTGTCCCCTCTCCCCTGCCGTCCTCACCCCATGCAGACCACGCCGCCACCCTCCGTCACCATATACAGCTTCCCGCCCGCCGCCGCCATCGCGTCCATCAGCGGCGTGTCATCCAACTCATACCGCGCCAACTCGCTGCCGTCTTTCGCTGAGATCGCCATCAACAGCGCGCCCATGTCGCTCGGCACGAGTGGGTCGCCGACGTTCTCATCCGGCCCGGCGATGAAGAGAACGTCCCCCGCCAGCACCATCGCTCGCACCTGGATCGGCACGTCCACTTCCCATCCCTCGGCGCCCTCGGCCAGACCCACTGAGAACAGCCGATACGGTCCATCCTCCAGCATGTTCGACCAGTGAACCTGCTCTCGGCCATATCCATAGACAGCCGACTCATCCGTGACGAGCACCCTCCCAAACACCAGGTCCCTGCTCCGCCCGCTGCATCCCGTATTGGCCGACGGTATCGTCCCCCACATCCAGTACGATCGATGCGCCCAGCTATGGTCCAGGAAATCCGTCAGCGTGAAGATGTGTGGCTCGCCCTCATCCATCGGCGCGCCGTCCTTGCCAAACACCATGTCCCGCAGGTAGACGTGCCCATCGTCGCTGGTGAGAATGTCCGCCCGCGCGCCCGGCATAACCGCCGGCGCTGATTGCGGCGGCTGCATGCCCGTCTCCGGATCCGGGCTATACACCGGCGTCCGCGAGAGCGCTTCGCCCGTCTTCGGCTCCACGCGACACAGGTCGATCCCGCCGTCGAGGTATGATGATCTCCCCGCCGTGCAGTACGCGATCCCGTCGTCGATCAGCACGCTCCCGATCACCGGCGACGCCGATTCGAGCTGCCCGTTTGCGACGATTCGCCGTTCCCGCCGAGCCGCTCGCAGCCTCCACGCCAGCGCGCCGTCGCTCGCCCTTACCCCGTAAACGTACCCATCTCGGCAGCCAAATATCGCCCGCCCATCGTGCAGCGTCGGTGGTGAGTCGATCCTCCCACCCGCCGTAAATCGCCACTTAGATTCGCCGGTTTCCGTATCGAGCGCGTGGACCTCATGCTCGTTGGCCGATGCCACATACACCTTGCCGCCCGCGATCGTCGGCGCGGTCAACTCGCCTCCCAGTTCCCTTCGCCACACCGGCTCAAGCTCCGCCGGCACCGCCGCCTTTGTCACGCCACTGCGCGCCGCGTCACCCCGGTATGTCGGCCAATCGTCCGGTCCATTCGCCTTGATTCGCCCGCCATACCCCGGGCCACGCTCCACCTCCGCCGGCTCGACTTCGCCCGGGCCATCCTCCGGCAGCGACGCCAACGCGTTGAACCCCATCAGCCTCGCGCCAGGATAACACGCGCACGCGTGCGGCGGCGTGCTAGAGCAGTCCATTGGCCGGCATGATCCCATACCGACATACCCCTCGCGCCCAGCTATTCCACTGCACCTCGCCCGTCGCCAGATCCAGGAATTCCGTCCCGCGCCGCCCGCCGAGGATGTACTTGTTCGTCGCCTTATTCTGGTAGCACCGGTGGTGGTGCAGCGGATTCTCCTGCGCGATTTCCATCAGCACGTCGCCCGTCTCCAGGTCGTGCTTCACCGCGAAGTACGGCCCCCACGCCGGGCCGCTGTACTTGCTCGGTTTCGGCGGCTCCCACGGCCTCCCGCCACCGATCCAAAGCGCCCCATCCGCGATGAACACATCCGTCGACTGCGACAGCGTCAGTTCCCGATCCCACCTGATGTCGCCCGTCTCGCCATCCAGCAGCGTCACCCGATCCACGTTCGCGCAGACCACCATTCCATCATACGCCACGCGGATGAGCACCGCCGGCATCATCCACTTCTCCTCGCCCGTCACGAGGTCCACGCAGAACACCTTGCCGCTGCGGTGATACAGTGCCCGATCTCCGTCCGCGCACAGGCTCTTCGTCCGCAGGCCCCTGATATCGTCCCCCTCTTTCCGCCACAGCGTCTCCCCCGTCTCCGCGTCCAGCGCGACGAGCGCCACTTGCGCCTGGTTGTCGCTTCGTTTCAGATCCTTGATGATCGGCGCCGCCGAATCCCGGTTGCTCAGCGGCGAGTCATCCGTCAACTCCAGCTCGCTGACCTTATCCATCTCGGCGACTCGCTCGTCGGTCACCTGCCTTACCACGACCAGCAGCACACCGTCGTGATACACGATCTCCTCCGCGCCCTCCGTGCCCGCAAACTCTCGGATCGTCTCGCCTGTAGCCGCGTCGATCTCGCTCAGCGCCAGGTGTATCCCCAGCGTCGCGTAGACCCGGTCGCCCACCGCCACCAGCCGCCGCTGAAGTTGCTGCGGTGTCTGTCCCCAGTTGACGATATGCGGGTACCATCGCTCGATCGGTTTCTCCCAGAGCAGCACGCCGTTATACGCGTCCCGCGCCATCACTTTCCACTGCGCGGGCTTGCGGATGAATCCGATGGCCGCTTGGTCCGAGATATAGAAGATCCGCCCATTTGCCGATACCACCGCGTGGAGGCTCGGGATGTACTCGTGACTTCGCGTGTGCGGCGGATTGGCCGTCCACTGCAGGACGCCCGGCGGTCCCACCAGCTCGTCATCCGCCACCGCGTTCCCGCTCGCGTCATGGAGGAAATGCGTCCACTCGTCCGTGCCCTTGGCCGGCGGCTTGATCGTCATCTCCCACTCATCGCCGTCAGGCACGTATGCCACGCCACCCGGCACGAGCACCCGCAGCATCTCATCGGTCTCCGGCGCGCGCCTCGCGGTCGAGACAAGCAGGTTCACCGTCCCATCCGCGTATGGCAGCCGCTCCTCGCGCCACACCTCCGCGGACACTCGCCCATACCGCCCGAGCGAATCGATGTGCTGGCGCGCCTGCTTGACGTTCTTGGCGCTGGAATCCAGCCCATGCACCACGAAGCTCTCGCTCGCGCCGAGCGCCGCTGTCAGCTCGCCGTCGCCACACCCGACATGCACGATGACGCCACCCGTCACGCCGGTCGTCCCCAGGATGTCCGCCGCCTCATCCGCCGCGACGTGAGCCGAACACGCCGTCACCATGATGATCGCAAGCACAATACCGAAGAGTCGTGTCACGTTATCCCCTCCATCGGTCCGTCTACCCAGCGCCCCTATCTTTGCCCCATCGCCTCTCCCCTCCTCTCTTGCCGTCATCACTGCTCGGTCGTCCTTGGTAGCCCTTGGTGTCCTTGGTGGTTCCTCCGTTTCGTCGCCGTCCGCCGCCCCGGTCTACCCCAAGAACCACATCCCCCCGCCTCCCTCATCTATCTCACCCACCACCTCGCCTTACCTCAGTTACCATCATTCCAAATCCCGGTTCACGCCCCTTGTAACCGGCTTATCAACAGCCAGAGAGCTAGTTTTCCACTATCGAGGTAAACTTATACACCACCCAGGGCGCGGTCTACCCCATTAACCACAACGATCTGTTCTGATGTGGTCAGTCGGGTAAGGAACACCGTTCTACGTGGTCACTGAGGTAAGCGAACGTGGGACTTTGAGTAAGGATCGGGCGTTCAATGTGGAAGGTGAGGTAAGCGAACGTGGTGAATAGGGTAAGAGAACACCTAACAAACCCCTGAATTCCAGCGTTTTCTTATCGTAGAACTGGTTCTTAGAACTGTTCTAGACTTCTAACTACAACACCTTTGGAAGTCAGCGCCAACGTCTCTCCTGGTTGACCGGCAACGACTTCAGTGATTTCTCTTGGTGAATGACCATGACGCCAACGGGCGACCAACAGAAGAAACGCTCTGACCTCGTGCGGGTCGGCCGGGATGAGATGAACCTGGCTGAGTTCCCCTTTGCGCTGCTGTCTAAGCGCGTTCCCAAGGGCATGAACGAGATCCGATTCGCCGACACGATTCGCGGCTCCAGCGGCGCGTTGGTCGAGCGGCGATGGACCGTCACGGGCTCGCCCAAACACGGCCTGCCCGTCGCCGCGGACGAGCTGGTCTACGTCGCGCTGATGGAAGCCAGCAAGGAACAGGGGTTCAACACCCGCATCATCCAGACCTCGCGCCAAGATATCGCGAAGCGCCTGGGCCTCCCCCACGGCGGTGCGGCCTATCGCCAGATCAAGGCCTCTCTCGATCGACTCGTCGGCGTCAATATCCACGCCGAAAACGCCTTCTGGGATCCGGACAAGCGTAGCTACGGAACGGTCAGCTTCGGCCTCATCGATGACTACGTTCTCCTCGACGAGCGCAAGGACCGGACCAAGCCCTTGCCCGCCGGTCAGGTCGCGTGGAATCGAATCATCTTCGCGAGTTTCCAGGCCGGCAATATCAAACGCCTCGACACGGCATTCTTCTTCTCGCTGAAGAGCCCCATCGCCCGGCGCCTGTATCGGTACCTCGACAAGAAGCGCTACGACGGGAAGGCCACGTTCCAGATCGGCCTCGAGAAACTCGCCTTCGAACACCTCGGCCTCAGTCGATCCTATAAGTACCCCAGCCAGATTCGCCAGAAGCTCGAGCGCGGCCACCAGGAACTCATCGACCGCAGCTTCTTGCGCGGCGTCAGCTATGAGCCGATGGTCAGCGGCGGCGAGAAGGTCATCTACGAATTCGCGAAGCCCGAGAAGCTCCAACTCGAGCAACCGGACGAGCCGGGCCCCAACGAGTTGCTGATCGGCGAACTAACCGAGATCGGCGTGTCCGAGCCCGTCGCGAGGACGCTCACCGAGGAGTATGCCGAGGACGAGATCCGTACGCAGATGGCGTACCTCTCGGCGCGCCAGGCCGCCGATCCGCCGGCGGTGCTGGTGCAATCGATTCGCGAGGGTTGGGCCGAGCCGGTGTCGTTCCGGGAGGCTCGCGCCGTGCAGACGCGTCGGGATGAGGAGAACCGCCAGCGCGCCGAGGCCATTCACGAGCAGCGCGTGGAGGAGCGCGCGTATGAGATCCTTGAGGGCGCGCTGACGTTGGGCGATCAGATGGAGATCGAGCAGATCGTTCGCGAGGAGCTGGCCGCCAGCAACCCGATGGTCGCCCAGCGACCTCACAGCGTGGCCTACGCGGTTGCCGAGCGCATGTCGACCAAGCGCATCCTCCAGGAGCGCTACCCCATCGACCTTGAGCGCTGCCGCGCCGAAGCCCAGGACGAACTCAACCCCGAGTCACTGTAGCAATCGCGCGCCGTGGTGGGGCGATGCTTGCGCGGATGCGTCGTTACGGTGCGGGCGTGCCCTTGGCCGGCACTGCGGCGGCGGCGGCTTTGGCGCCGTCGCTCTGCCATTCATGGCCCGAGAACCCTCCGAGCTTCGCCTGGGCCGGCACGAGACGCTCATCGATGTACGCGCCGCCCTCGGGGATGGTCATCTCCACGAAATGCGCGCCGGCTCCCAGCGACAGGCCCTGAGATTCCTCCGGATGTGGCGCGATGTTGCCGTCCTCGCCGACGGTGAATCGCCATCCCCGTATAAGCTCGCCGTTCACGATGTACTTGCACTCCCAGTCCCCTGGATGGTCCGAGATTGAGGGGTAGCCCTCCCGGCGTTTCGGATCGTCGGCCGCGCCCCAAGTGAGCGGGAGGAGTGCCATGTATTGGCGGAAGTTGATCTCCTCCTTCACGTTGCCCGGCGCCGTGTGGATGACCGCATAAAAGCGCTCGCCTGCCAGGTCGCCGCTAACCTGATCCGATCCGCCAAACGGCGTCAGATCGAGCTTCTCGCCGTTGACCGTACACCTCAGGTAGCCGTTCTGGAAGCTACGGCCCTTCTCGCTGGCGGAGATGGTGAAGTAGGTCGCCACCACGTTGGAATCGTAGTAGTTCGGCCGCGACGCCGCGATGTGCGGGTACCGGCCTGCCGGACGCTGGACGATGAAGCTCGCTGCGGCCTCGCCGTGTCGGTTGACATAGAATAGCGGCGCGTCGGGATCGTCGTTGCCTCGCACGCGGGTGACCTTCTGCACGTCCACCTTGTGCGTCCGCGCCAGGTGCTCGGTGAGATCGTCCCCGTCGATGTAGTAGATCTCCACGTCGAACTGACCGATGTCGTTGACGATCTGCTCGCGGTCTCTCAGCCACCCGTGCCACATCATGTCGGGGTTCTGGTCCATCGCCGGAGGGTTGTAGTAGTAGATCGACGCCTCCTGGCGCGCGGAGGCGACCTCGTTCCCGTCTTTCTTCACGACCATCCTGAACGCGCTGCGTGATGGAACGCGCCCGAGGATGCGGACCTCGGCCGTCAGGCTCCACCCCTTGGCATAGCGCTTGCCGTCCTTGGTGTCCTCATGCGTCTCGACCTCGAAATACGCGTATCCGTCGTCGTATGTCAGTCCCTCGGGCAGCTCGGCAACCGCGACTCGCGGAAGGAGCGCGCATAGCACCAACGCGACCGACGTGAAGACTCTCGTGGGATTCATGTGGTCCCTCCTTGGCAAGCGAACGGTGTCACCACGGCGGGGCGATGATGCCGGCGGCCTCGCCTTCGGCATGTTGCAGATTCAACACCGGCGGATGCCCAAGCGACTCATTGGCGCCGGCTCCGGGTCGCTCTCCAACGCCGCCCGACGTCCCTCTCCCCCTGCGCGCCTCAGGAGGCATGGGCTGCCAGCCCATGCAAACCCAAACTCCCGCTTATCCAGACGTCTCCGGATCTCCCGTCGCTCGGGACCGGCGACAACTGACCACCAGGAGCCACACCGTCGCCACGAGCAGCAGGCCGGCTCGCCCGAGGACCTGCCACGGATCATCGGCTTGCTCTTGCGACGTCGTGAAGCATCCGCAGTGGAAGTCGCCGCCGCTGAGGCTCGCTCCGACGACGACCGCGCCGATAAACGCGAGCGTCATCGCAGCCGAAACCAGCGCGGCGCTCGGTGGCCACGCGTTCGCCACCAGGCAGGCGCCGATGACCAGTTCCACCCACGGGAGCGCGAGCGCTACGGGATTTACCAACCCCTCTGGGATGAACTGGTAGTCGTGGAGGATGTCCGCGAACTGATCCGGGTGGATCGTCTTTGCGAGGCTGGCGTAGATGAACAACCCGCCAATGCCGAGGCGCAGGACTGTGGTGAGGGGGGCGTGAGAAGACGTCTCATGGCGCGACCTCGGTCCGCGCTTCCAGCCGGTAGCCGGCGATCTCCCACATGGCGGCGCCGCCGCGCAGCACGACAATATCCTCATACCCATCGCGGATCATCCGTTTGGCCAGCCTCATCGCGAGGCCGCAGTGGCTGCCGTAGCAGTAAAGAACGAAGCGCTCGGATCTGCTCGTCCGCGCTACGAAATCCGGGTACCACTCGCTCAGCTCGTGAAACGGCAAGGGCACGCTACCGGGAATCGCATCGTCCCATTGGTCTTGCGAGTTCCGGGCGTCGAGGAACGTGGCCGACCCGTCCTCCCACATGCTCCTCGCCTCCTGGACGTTGACTACCGAGACGCTCTCCCAAATCCACATCGGGATGCCGGGACCCTCGACCTCGCCCAGAGCCAAGGGCAGCCGCATCGGATGCGCGGCGTTGACGGCCAGTCCCAGGACGGTCCCGAGGCCGACGAGACACGCCGCTCGACCAACCAGGCGCCCCAGTTGTCTCGCGGTTGGTGGTTGCATTGACACCCCACTTCAACGCCCCGACGCTCGGTCCCTCGCTCGGCGAACGGCCTCGAGGCAACAAGAAGCCGGAGCCCCGAAGGGCCCCGGCTGATTGCCTGGTGCATTGCGGTCAGTTGCGCTACGGCTTGTACCTGATGGTGCGCAGGTTGAGCGGCTGCAGCGGCCGGTTGGTCGTGCCGTGGAACAGCGCCTGGTAGGCCGTCATCTGAGCCGTGCTGACGTGGGCATGGTTCTTCAACACGATCCAGGTCACGCCCTCGGCGCAATTCGGCGTGGTCAACGAGCCGGGGTAGGTGTAGTAGCCGAGGCCAACCGGGAGGTGGCCTTACCCCCTAAAGCGAGTCCAGGTTCAGTGTTAGTATCTGGGTGTA
>CAZKUN010000024.1:0-54512 GCA_964555935.1 uncultured Armatimonadia bacterium
ATGTCCCGCACGAAGGTTGGGTCCTCGTGCAGCGCGATCATCAGCGCTTCCGGCCTTAAACCCAACAATGCCTTCCTTGGGGCAGAACGTTCCTGAGAGCCCCTGTCAAATCAGTCCGTCCGCGACCAGGATGATGAACAGCACGGTGAGGAGTAGCGCCCCAAGCAGCATCCCCAGTTCGCCCGCCGCGTCGGGCGCCAGGCCCTGGTAAGTGAGCAGGACCGCCGCGATGACCAGCGCGTCAATGTCGCCCGGGATCCACACGCCGAAGTCAATCCAGTCGCGGATGTCGCCGGACGCGTCGCGATTGTCATCCCGGCGCGCGCGGCGCGCCACGACAATGGCCTGCGCGTCCGACAGGTCCGGCCGGAGGATCATGAGCATCGCCAGGAATGTCCAGAGAGTTCTCTGGTCGTGCGGGCCACGCGCGGCGAGGATGGCGTCGGTCCGGGTCACCGCTTGGCGCAGGTCCGCCAGCGAGTAACTCGGCGCATCGCCGATGAAGTTGAGAGGGATGGCGCGGGCGTCGAGTTCATTCATCGCGGGCTCCATCTCCGGAGCCACGTTGATCCGCAGTTCGCCCTCGCCGACCGTCTTCGCCTTCGCGTGGGCGGTCGCCATGAGCGCGTTGACGCGATCGAGCCAGGCGGCCAGATCGGCCCCCGTCGGGTTGCCCGAAATCCCCAGCTCAAACTGAATGCCCTCGAGCCGGAGCTGCCCGCCGAGAAGCTCCGCAGCGAGGCTGTTCGCTCCTCCTCCTCCACCGCCGCCACCCCCTCCTCCTCCCCCTGGAGGCCCGACGCCGCCAATGCTGCTCGCGCAGCCCTCAATCAGCGTGCCCGCGCCGAGAAGCCCCAGCAAGGAGCGTCCAATGAACGTCCGTCGATTGGTGTGATCGTCAGAACCCATGACACTTACCTCCAGGCGCAGGTGTGCGACTGCCTCAATAGCTGAAACGCGCGTTCCTCAGCCTTCGCCTCGACATTGGGGGTCTACTGCGTCGCCCTGCGGTACAACTCGCCGAGATGATCCGCCCGGACAGGCACGTATTCTGGACCGAGCGCGTCAAGCACCTGCTTCAGCTTGCTCGGCGTCCACGGGTAACACTGCACAAACACGTTCATGAAGCCGGGCCGCTCGGTGGGAGTATACCCGCGAATGTCGTCGATCATCAGCTTCATCGTCGCATCCGCACCGAGGTTCACGTTGAAGCTGGTCAGCGCGTGGAAGACGGCAACATCGCCTATGGCGTAATTCGCGTTCGCCGCGGTCGTGGTCGGCTTCCGAGAGTAATCGGGCAGCAAGTACTCCGCCATGGGCACGCGCTCGGCGAGATCGCGCAGCTTCTGCCCCGTCGCGGTGTGCGTCCACACTCCTCGCAGATCCAGCCGTTCCATCGCTCGGTTCGTCAGATCGAGGTACCCCTCATACACCGTGTCCTGATCCGCGTACTGTCGACCATACGCGTCGGGGTAGCAGTATCCCGCGCCCGAACACGCCGCGACGAAACCGTCGCCTCCATTCGCGCGCGCGTAGTAGTAGTCCATGATGTCGGGCATCAGGTCATACACGCTCGGACCCATGCTCCACGTCAGCGGGAACGTGCCCTTCGCCGGATCGTCCCAATAGATGCCCGGGAAGAACTGGTACCAGTTCACCGGCGCATCGCCGTCCGAGACCATCATGGTGATGTAGACCTTGCTTGGGTCCAGCTCGGGGACGTCCGCCGGCCTGTGCCGGAGCGGCTGTCGCGGCGTGGTGCCGGAGTGCACGCTGAGATTCGCGTTCGTGTTCGACCACGCGAGGAACTTGCCGTACCGCGACAGCATCGAGACTCCCGGCGCCTCGCTGAAGCCGATCCCGACACCGTTGTACGGCGCGCCGAGGCACCCGACATTCACCGGCGCCTTGGCCAGCACGCGCTCGACGGCGATCTGCTCCGCAACGGGCGATCCGGCCGGCGGCTGGCCGTCGATGTCGCCGGTCACCCAGAACGTGTAGATCCGGTGAGCGATCAGGTAGTCGCGGAGGTGTGGTAGGTCCGGGTGCACGACTGCGAAGGCGTGGTGGTTGAGCTTCGGCCACAGCTCCTCGCCCGCCCAGTCCAGCGCCTCGGCGTTAGTGGTCCATCGGCCACGAAGGTCCTCGATGACCGGGATGTCGAGTTCCGCGGCCAGCTCCGGTGAGGCAACCAGCAGATTCTCCACTCCCGCGATCATCGTCGCCACATTGACCGTGCCCGGCACGGCCGGATCCGTCACAACCAGCCCCCGGTACTCCGAGCGATGTTCGCCTAGCAGCGTCAGCGGATCGTCTACCGTCCGGACGGCCTGCACGTCGCCGCGCTCCTGCAGCCACGCGAGCCAGCGCTCGTCGGGCGAAGGCTCGCCGGGGAACTGGGTGATGTCGAGATATATCCGCGGGCGCTTCCGGTTGACCAGGCCCTGAAGCGACGTCAGCAGCATCTGCACGTCGCGTCGCGCAAGCCGCACATCCGCCCGCACCAGTCGCCCCGCGGACTTTGGCGACTTCGGGAAGAGCCCATCGAAGGGCTTCGGCTCGGCAACGGGCGCAATGCCGCCCGGCATCTTCTGCGAGGCATACAGCTCGTCGGCTGTCGCGTGGAGCGGCTCCGTATCGATCCGCTCCGACTGCTCCGCGATGTACAGCGCCGCGCGGGAGATCACCTCGCGCTGATCGATCGCGTCGTAGAACCCGATCTGGCTGAACAGCGTGACGCCGGCCCAGATGTCGACCGCGCCGCTAAACTCCTCGCACCCGTGTTGGATCGCCGCGATGATCGGCCACTCGACGCCGCCATCCTCGATGGTGACGATGGGGATCACCGTGTCGCCCTCCGGCAGCGACGCGGGGTCAAGCGCCTGCATCGCGCTGTCCATATCGCCGACCGCATCCGCCCACCCAGCCCAGTCGATGCCCGACAGCTCCAGCGGATCAGAGCCTCGGTGGTACGTCAGCCCGCCATGTTCGGCTGTCAGCGTCACGAACCCGCCAGAACCCACGCCCTCGTGAGTCAGCCACCTCTGCACGTGGCCAAGATCCATCCACGCCCCTCCGCCCGCCTCGAAGCCGCCATCGGCGAGCAACTCCTCGCCGGCGCCCGTCAGATTCACATCGTCCAGCCAGACCGTCCCCGGCGACGCAAATAGCGCCAGGCAGACATCCATCTGCGTGGCGCCCTCAGGCGCCTGAACGTCCGCGCGGATGCTGGTCCACTCCCTTGCCGCCTCCGGCAGAAGCGGGCCCCACTGGCCGAGGAACTCGCCGCCGGCGCCGAAGAACCGCACGAAGAGCGTGTCATTGTCGCCCGAGCCGATCTCGCCGCCGGTGCGCGCCCATCCTCCAACGACGTACTCCTCGCCCGCTGCCGCCGGAACGCGTCCCGACACCGCGCCCGACCATCCGGGCGTGCTGTCCTTCACCAATTTCAGCCCGAACTGTCCCGTCCGCGCCGCCTCAGCGCTCCTACCGAATTCATCGCTCTCCGCCGCGATGGGAGACCATCCCCTGGCCCCCTCCTGCTCGCACGGGTGGCAGTAAGGCACGCCCACGGAGATCAGCCCGCCGCCATTCTGGTGGAACCGGCGGATGTTCTCGCCCGCGCGGGCGGGGAAGGTGTTTCCGTAGAGATTGACGAGGCCGCAGAACCTCTCAGCGTTGAAGACCTCCGGATCGGCAAGCTCCTCGGCATTGAGCAACTCCGCGTCCAACCCGATGGCTCGAAGATGCGCGGCCACATCCGGCGGGATCAGCCCCGTCCCGGCGGCGAAGTATGGGAATTGTGGATCGGAGAAGACAGCGACCGTCGGCGCGGCCCAGCCGGTTCCGGTTGCGATGGCAAGCATCAGAGCGATTGAGTTCATGATTGCCATCCCAATTCGTCCAGCGCCGCGCGGCACCTCCGGGAGGGTTACGCGCCCCTCGCGACGCATTGAGCCACGCGCACCGGTTGCGTTCAGACACTGTCCGAGGGATCACCCACATGCCATCCAACCGCCCGAACGTCTTGCTCATCACATCCGACCAGCACCACTGGAGCAGCGTCGGCTTCCAGAACCCCGAGGTCCACACTCCCAACCTCGATCGCCTCGCCGCGCAGGGCACGATCTACGACCGCGCGTATACGGTTAACCCCACGTGCACCCCCACGCGGGCGAGCATGTTCACGGGCGTCTACCCTAGCCAGCATGGCGCCTACTCGCTGGGCACCAAGCTCCCCGAGGACGTGCCGACGATCGGCGACGTCCTGACCGAGAACGACGTGCGCTCGGCGCTCGTGGGCAAAGCTCACTTCCAACCACTACGTGGCACCGAGGAGTATCCATCGCTGGAATCATATCCGGTCATGCAGGACCTCGATTTCTGGCGCAACTTCAACGGCCCGTTCTACGGCTTCGAGCACTGCGAACTGGCGCGCAACCACGTCGATGAGGCGCACGTCGGTCAGCACTACGCGATCTGGATGGAGGAGCGAGGTCTGAAGAACTGGCGCGACTACTACGTGCCGCCGACGGGCACGGCGCGCGACCAGCGCTGGAATTGGCCGATCCCCGAGGAGTTCCACTACGACGCGTGGATCGCCGACCGGACCAACACGCTGCTTGAGCAGTACGCGCAGGCCGACGAGAGCTTCTTGCTCTACTCGAGCTTCTTCGATCCTCATCCAGGCTACCTCGTGCCCGAGCCGTATGACACGATGTATGACCCCGACTCTCTCACCATGCCCTCGCTCGTGCCGGGCGAGCACGATAACAACCCGCCCCACTTCCAGCTCACGCAAGAGCAGAAGCCGGACTTCTCGCCCTGGCGCGTGAGCGGGCAGGGCCTCCACGGCTTCCAATCGCATCTGCACGACGAGAAGACGATGCGCAAGAACGTGGCTGTCTACTACGGCATGGTCACGCTGATGGACAAGTACATCGGGGCCATCCTCGACAAACTGGACGACCTTGGCCTCGCTGACAACACGCTGGTGCTCTTCTCAACCGACCACGGGCACCTATTTGGCCAGCATGGGATGATCGCCAAGGGCGCGTTCCACTACGACGATCTGATCCGCGTGCCATACGTCGTCCGCTATCCGGGCAAGGTCGCGGCGGGCGAGCGCAGCGACGCGCTGCAGTCGTTGGTCGATCTCTCCCCGAGCTTCCTGAGCACGATGGGCATCGACGTACCGCGGGCGATGACCGGGGTCGATCAGACGCCCGTGTGGTTCGGTGGGGAGGAGACCGCCCGCGACCACTGCATCGTCGAGAATCGCCACGAGCCGGATACGATCCACGTGAAGACGCTGGTCACGCAACGCCACAAGCTGACGGTCTACTACAGGCAGGATTACGGCGAGCTATTCGACCTCGAGGCCGATCCGAATGAGGTCAACAATCTGTGGAACGACCCCGCGAGCCAGGACCTAAAAAACGATCTCACCCGCGAACTCCTCTTCGCCGAGATGGGCAAGGAGCCCGTCTGGATGCCGAGGGTGCATGGGGCGTAGGCGCCTACCTGAATAGACTAGGGACAGTTCCCCATTTCCTGGTCCGCGACGTACGGGTATCATACAGGGAGATTCAGGAAATAGGGAACTGTCCCTAGTTTACTGCCGCCGCCGGATTCTCGTACCAGAAAACCCCAAGCCCCTCGCGCTCCTCGCACGTGAGCAGGTCGAGGTCACCGTCGGCATCCATGTCAATGGGCTCGATGAGATCGTACTTGATGCCCTCCGGGCCGCTCACATCGTGGGCGGTCCATCTGCCTTCCAGGGGCGCGCCCTCGCAGCTCATCCACATGCCCGGGCTTCCTGTCACTTACCCGCTCAGGGCCATCGCCACCCGCCCCGCCTCCGTCTCCGCAGCAGGTGCGCCCGACATCGCCTCGGCGACCCTCGCCATCTCCTCACAGGCCGCCGCGGCCGCCGACACGTTCAGCGGCTTCGGCTCGGCGCCAACCGCCCGCTCGAAGTTCGTCCGGTAGATCTTCTCAAGCACGTCGTCCGCCAGCGACATGCCACGGATGACGCCGTCCTCAGCCGATCCGAGCAAGTAATCCGCCGTTGCCGGCACGCGGAACTCATCGTCGCTTTCGAGCCAGCGATAGACAGTCCCCGCCCGCGCGATCGACTCCGGGATCGTCCACCCGCTCGATAGATCGGTGCCGAAGACGATCTGGTCGGCATGCTTCGTGAAGAACGCGCGTCCCTCTTCGGGATCGCGCGAGATGTTGTAGAGCATCTCGATCCCCGGCGCCAGATCCAGGCTCGCGGACGGGTGCTCGTCCAGGAACCGCGCCGCCCTCGGGAGGTCGGCCGACAGGAAGTAGAAGTGCGCGAACATGATCTTGAGGCCCGGATGCCGCGCCAACACCTCATCGACCTCGGCGTAGAGTTGCTCTTTGCCCACGTCATCCGGCCCGTAGCCCCAGTCACGCGTCTTCGCCCAGTCCGGGATCAGCTCCGGGTCCCAGAACTCCTCCGGGTCGTTCACGTGCCATACGATCGGCGAGCCAAGCTCCTCCACTCTCTCCCAGTACTCCGCGAAGTATGGGTCAGTCACGGGGATGTCCATCACTTGCCTCGAGGTCGGCTTCCCCTCGATCATCTTAATCCCGTCACAACCCATCGCCGCCAGCGCCGTCGCCTGATCGGCGAGTGAGGCCGTGCTGACCTCACCATTCGATCGCACCTCGGCGTGGTTGAGTCCCGCCAGCACGAAGTACCGCCCCGCATGGCGCGCCTTCATATACAGCGCCTGCGGCACCCCGCCGCCGCCGGACGGATCGTGGATGGCCACAAGACCCACCTTCGCCAATCCCGTCGCGCAGCGGACCTCCTCCACGTGGCCTTCCGTGTCGATTCCACCCATGTGGACATGGCAGTCTATGATCGCGTCTACCTTCGAACTCCACTCGCTCATTGATACCACCCTCGTCGAGATGTCGGTTGCGCGCCGCGATGGCCGTGCATGTTCGACGGAGAGCCGCGCCGACCCTTGGCCCGGCCGGAAGGACTGGCCCTGCGTCCGGCCGAACAGTCAACCACAACCCTTCGGAAAGGACGCGCACCATGACCTGCGTCTCGTGCCTCGCCACTGCCGCGCTTCTGGCAGCCATCGTGGCCACGCCATCCGCCGCCGAACTCATACTCAACACGGACCTCACCGCGACCGAGGGCGAGACCGTGCCCTCGAACTGGACACCATGGGAGCCGGACTGGGAAGGCGCTCGCTGCGAGTTCAAACCCACGCCGAACGGCCTCCGGGTCTCCGCGCCGAGCCGGCCCTTCGCCGTAGGCGGCGTTCAACAGACGGTGCGTCGCGTCGCCGGCGGCCAGGCCTACGCGCTTGAAGTCGACTGCGCGTTGCGCAAGGTCGCGTTTCCCCACCAGGCCGCTGCCGTCCGCGTCTACTGGCTCAAGGGCGACCAGCCTATCCACCCGGCCGGTACGTTGATCCGCGGTCCATACGTCGATGACGAGAGCGCGGCGTTCCGCGACATGCTCGTCTCGCCGGGCGACGCCGATGGCGCGCGGATCGTACTCGAGGTCCGCTGGCCCCGGGGTGGTACGGTCACGTGGCAGAGGGTGAGCGTCAAGCAGACAACCATGCCGGCTCCGCGCAAGGTGAAGCTCGGAACGGTCTACCTGCGCCCCTCCGAAAGCACGCCCGAGGGGAATCTCGACTTGTGGTGCGAGCAACTCGACGAGGCCGGCCGGCTGGGGCTCGACATCGTTTGCCTCGGAGAGGCAATCCGGACCATCGGCACCGGCAAGAGCCTCACCGAGTCCGCCGAGCCGATCCCCGGTCCATCAACCGTGGCGCTGGGTGAGGCGGCGCGCCGCAACAATCTCTGGGTCGTGGGCACTATCATCGAGCAGGATGGCACGGACCTCTACAACACGGCCCTGCTCATCGACCGCGAGGGCCATCTCGCAGGCACGTACCGCAAGACTCACCTGCCCCGTGAGGAATGGCGCAACGGCATCAGCCCGGGCGGCGACTACCCGGTCTTCACCACTGACTTCGGCACGATCGGCATCCAGATCTGCTACGACTGGTTCTTCCCGGAGGTGGCCGGAATCTTGGCGCGCAAGGGCGCCGAGGTCATCTTCGCGCCGACCTGGGGGTCCACGTTCCCCGACCGCGACGGGATGGTCATGGGCGAATCGACGTTCCGCGTCCGGGCGCGAGACAATGGCGTCTACCTGGTCCCATGCGTCTACGATGGCAACAGTCTCGTTATCGACCCACTGGGGCGCATCCTCGCCTCGAACGAGGGTAAGACCGGTGTCTTCTGGGCGGAGGTCGATCTCGATCCGCGCGAGCCGCTCGAATGGGTCGGCCACTGGCGGTCTATCGGCCCTCGCGACCGCATGCCGGAAACGTATTCGGATATGATTGACACCAACATCGAGCCTGATGTCGGCCCAGGCGACTAGCCTGTCGCCCTGGCACATACCTCATACACCTGTCGCGGGCCGAACTCATCGGGCATGTGGCGCGCGAGTTGCCGCCGCAGATCAAAGCACAAGTGGCACTTGGATGCGTGCGCAGGTTGGGGAGTAATACCGAACTGCTCGGCCAGGGGCAGCAAGGCCGCCGGGCCACTCTCGGCGATTCCCCTCAACAACGGCGTCTCCTGGACATGCCGCGTGCGGCACAGATCCGCCACCCGGGCGCAGTTGGCGTTGCCGAGGTTGAGGCCGGGACACCAATCGGGCCGCACGAATCCGTAGGGATCCACCTGGATCTCCTTGAGATTGTCGATGTCCCAGTCATCGGCGCAGTCCTGCGACAGAAGCTCGTCCAGCGGCACGGGCTGGACATGGGGCGCCAGATCGAGGGCGGCCCCGGCCGACGAAGTGAATACCGGAGCCGACGGCCCGCGTGTGATACGCGGGATCCATCGCCGCCTGTTCCGCATCTTGCGCGTGCTTCAGAGACAGCGTCTCCGGCAGCACGTTCTCTCTACCGAAGAGTTCCCAGGAGATGCTCACGCCACGGTAGACTCGCTCGGCAGGGATGAACTCCTGGTGGTAGCAGTCCACGCTGAAGTACATGCCCTGCACGCCCGCCTCCCGCAGCAGCGACAGCCGGTGGCGCGTCACCTCGTCCGAGGTACACCACGAGCCGTTGGACTCGACGAAGGCCACCGGCACGCCTACGGCGTCGAGGGCACGCACCATCTCCAGCACATGCTCGAAGCACATCAGGGCCTCGCCCCCCGCGATCAGGACGGCACGCCCGAGGGAGGCGAAGTCCAGACCGTACCGCACCGCCGCCTCAACGCCGACCAGGGCGTCGTCTTGCCGCGGGGCGGCCATCACCAGGCAGTGCCGGCAAGCCACGCTGCAGCGGTAAGTCACCATTATCTGCCCGTTGTAGTTCGGAAGCATGTGACCGACCCTCCCGTGTCCAGCGTAGTTCACCCGGGCCTGGCCCTGGGTCAACGCTGGTTGGTGCCCCCGCCGCGTAGGCCATCGGGTCCCGGGACCGGGTCGCCAGCCAGCTCGTTCAGGTAGTTCTCGACGTTGGCGTAGCCGTTAGCTGCGAAGGCTGCCCCGTCACCGCCGTTGTTCGGATCGAGGCCGTGGGCCTTCTTCCAGGCGTCGGGCATGCCATCGTGATCCGCGTCGGGGGGCGGCGCGGACGCCTCCATGGCATCACGCAGACTCCCGACGCCTGGGTCGTTGAGGTTGGTGACCCCAATAACGCGCCCACCCCGCCCGCCACGGACCTCGGCACCAAACCGCTCCTACGGGGGCGCTCAGAAGGCGAGGAGTTGCAGTGGGGATGGGTTGACGGGTGGTGCGGGCACTGTTATAGTTATTATATAACAGTAGTAACAGTGGTCTGGTATGCTCATATCGATCAACGAGGACGACGCGCGGCCGATCTACCAGCAGATCATCGCGCAAGTGAAAGAACAGGTGCGAACCGGGGCCCTGGAGCCCAGCGACCTGTTGCCGTCCGTCCGCGAGCTAGCGCGCAGCCTTGAGATCAATCTCCACACGGTCCGGAATGCGTACCAACGGCTCGGCGAACAGGGCGTGATCCGCGTGAGATTGGGGCAGCGCGCGCGGGTCGCCGAGCCGCCCACGTCCCCCGCCAACCGCGCGGAGGCGGAGGCGCGACTCACTCAGCGGCTTCGCGACCTGGCGACGGAGGCGTACCACCTGGGAGTGTCGCGTGAGGAGTTGCTCGGGCTGATCGACGACGCCCTGGGCGAATCGGGGGGAGGGTGATGAGGGTGAAATGGCCGAAGCTGTACCACCCGCTGTGGGTTCACTTGCCGGCGGTGCTCGCGGTGGCGGGGACTGTGGGCTACCTGCGGCTCAGCGACGTCGAACTCACGCGCGGGATGCGCATGTTCATGCTGCCCGGACTGCCAACTATGCCCACGACAGCGTCCGCGCGAGACATGGTGGGCGTGGTGATGGGAGGCCTAGTGCCCCTTGGGTTCTTCTCTGTGGTGGACGAGCTGTGGGCGCGTCAAGAAGGACCCAAGCGCTACAACTGGATGTCGCTGATGGATGAGATGTGCGTGGGCTTGTTCGTCGGCCTTGCCTTGGGACGGGTCGCGTGGCAGGGGTACACTGGCCCCGAGTGGGTATGCTCCCTCGGCTTGCCCGCGCTCGCCGTCGCGCTGCTGGTGGGCGCCGCGGCGCTCCTAGAACTCGTCCGTCCCTGCCGCCCCTTGGAGGCAGACGGCCAAACTGAGGTGACCGTGGCCGATCCATCCAAGCTGACGGCAAGCATCACCTCGAAAGACCGATGGGTCTACTGGCAGTCCCAGGACCCGATCTGGATGAAGGTCTTCGCACTGCCCGTGGCCGCGTTCCTCATCTTCTGTGCGGTAGTACTCGGTGAGCATTCCCTCTACCTGAGGCTCCACTTCTCTGCCCACGCGCTGCTTTGCGTGTTCATCGTTGGGCTGCTTTGGGGGATGCGGGTGACCGTCACACCAGAAGCGCTCAGGATTCACATCGGCATGTTCGGCCGTCGAGCGTTGTCGCTACAGATCGACGACCTGGAGACGGTGACGGTCCGCAAGTTCCGCCCGCTCCCCGAGTTCCACTCGTTCTACCAGGTTGGCCTGAAGAGGCGAGGCGGGGTCCGCCCATACTACTTCCGGGGCAACGAGGCGGTGCAGATCCGGTCGCGCGATGGCAGCGAGTATCTCATTGGCTCAGATGACGCGGAGCAACTGGAGGGCGTGTTGACCGCCGCCATGGAGGCACGTCACAGCCAGGATCGGTAGACATCGGCGGATGCAGGTGGCACGATCGTCCGGCGCGTATAGGATATGTGATACGAGGAGGGCGAGCCAAACATCCTCGCCCATAGGAGAGGTGGACCCATGAGAAAGAGCATTGCCGTCGTTGTTGCCACGTTGATTGCATCGGTCGTGATAGGCGTCGTCTGGTGCCCCGCACAACTCGTCCCGGAAGAGCAGCGCACCCCAGAGTTCTTCGAACCGTACCTGCTGGAGCACCCCGGTTCGGAGGCGCTCCGACGACAGGCGCTAGTGCACTACTCGCTCAAGGAGAGGGACGAGGAGAAGCTCAAGCACCACACGCTCCTGATGATCGAGCATTCTCCGGGTAACAACGACATCCATTACATGAACGGGCGCCTCTTCTCCGAGGACCCGGAATACACGGACGAGGTGATCCGGAGGCTTGAGGCTGCGAACGAGGCGTCTCCCGGCGACGCGGAGATACTGGCGGTGTTGGCAGGGGTCTGCGAGGCGGGGGCGCGAGAGGCCCGGTGGGCCCCAGGACGCGATGCCGACAGGTTGGAAGAGCTGACCGATAAGGCGCTCTCGTACTACGAAGGCGCTGTAGACGCGGCAGGCGACGACGACTTCCACATGGCGTTCTACTCGAAGCAATGGGCGGATCTGCTGGCCACGAATGACCGGACCGAGGAAGCAGTCGATGTCTGCGAGGCCGCGATACCGATGGCCGGCGGCATCGCGGAGATATCATTGTTTCTCACTTACGCCGAGTGTCTGTACGACCTGGACCGACTGGACGAGGCGATGGACGTGGCGCAGGCAGCCATCGACGCGGACGGCGCCCGGGAGAGGCGCGACCCCGACTGCCACACTACGCGAGGCCACCATATTCGGGGGCGGATCCTGCTCGACAGGGACGATGTCGATGGCGCCGTGGCGGCGCTGATGGCGGGGACGGAGGTCGAGGCCTGTCCGCACAACAAGAGCTTCGGCCCCAACCTGGACCTTGCCAAACGCCTCCTTAAACGCGGGCGTCATGCGGATGTCGAGGCGTTCTGCGATGCGGTCATCGATAGGCACAACCCGATGAGCGACGGCGTCCGCGAACTCCGAGAGAAGGCGAGGGCCCAGCAGGACTAGAGCCAGCTTCAAGACCCCAACAACAGGGCCTGTCGGATCTGGAGATCCGACCTACGGGGGTCTGGAAACCACTCCTAGCCGCGGCGAGGGAGTGGACGAGCCAGAAGGGTGCGGGAGCCCGACCGGCGAAGTGCCGCGGCAAGTAGTTGGCTTTTCGGCCGACCACCTGGGCGCCCGGTCGGATGTGGGGGATCCCGATTCTAGGGGAAGTCATGGCGACCCACAATCTCGCCGAGGCAACCGGCGAGCCGCGTGAGCTGGAGCCCTGGCATCCGCGCTACCTCCCCGCCGTCATCATCGCCGTCTACGCCGCGTTCGCGCTCTTCGCCACGTGGGCCATCCGACTGGACTACGGTCCCGACGAACCGCACCACCTGCAATACGCCTACGAGATCGCCGTCGACGGCCGCCTCCCCGATCCGAGCGACCCGACCGGAAACCTCGTCAGGACCCATCCGCCGATCTACTACCTGATCGTCGCCGGTATCTGGCGGGCAACGGGCGCCCGGCAGGCGCCAACCGACACCGAAGCCGCCGTGGAGCCGCACCAGCCGATCTCGCCCCGGGCCGCGCTCGCCCGACGACTCATGCGTGGCTTCTCCGTGTTGCTCGGGTGTCTCACGCTGGTCGTGGTCGCGCGGATTCTGGTGGTGATCGGAGTCGCGCCCGCGTGGCGACCGTTCCTCCTGGCGGCGTTCGGGCTGTGGCCCCTGTTTCAGTGGATCAGCAGCGTTGTCAGCAACGACAACATCGCGATCCTGTTTTCGGCCATCGCCTGCCTGGCGGTCGTCTCAAGGCTTCGCGCGGGAAGCACCACCCTCAAGCAAGCCGCTCTGCTCGGCTTGCTCATCGGGCTCGGGGCGTGGGCAAAGCGCCCGACGCTCTTCGTCGTCCCCATCGCCGCGTGGGTCGTCTTCGCCACGAGCCCCAATGACAGGCGCGCGGCCGGGCTCGCGTGCTTTGGGCTCGCATTCCTGGCGATCGCCGCCTGGTGGCATGTCTATCTCTACTTCACCGCCGGCTCGCCGTTCCCCAAGTTCCACGCGGAGGAGTGGGACCAACGCTCAGCCTGGGAACTCATCACCAACGACCCGGCCATCATCGCGTGGATGCCGGTCGAACTCGCCTGCCACGCCTGGGTCCCGGACTGGGCGGGCGCAATCATCCCCATGGCTGTCGGCAGACTCGTCTTCGCCGCGCTGGCCGTGCTGTTCGTCGCGGGAATCGTCAAGGCATGGCGGAGCCGCGGGGAGGCCTTCCTTGGCCCGCTCAGATGGACCTCGCTCGTCGGCATCGGCGTGCTCGTTGCGGGGATCATGCATTACTCGATCACAGTCGACATCCGGGCCACGATCTGCGGCCGCTACCTCCTGAGCGGCGCGCCGTGGCTTGTCTGCCTCGTCGCTGCTTGCCTGCCGCGGGTGAAGACATCAGGCGCGTGGCACCACGTCCGGCGATATCTGCCGGTTGTGCTTGGCGCGTGGGTTCTGTTCGATGTGGCGTGGTGGATCCTCGTTCAGACGATGTATGAGACGCTCGGACGGATGGTCTCGTGACCCGCCGGCACGGGGAGGTCACGGCCAGAATCGGTAGACATTGGTGTGGGCGACGAGGGAGTAGATGACCCAGAGGGTGCCGGTGATGATATCGCCGAGGATGAGGCCGTAGGCGATGGAGGTTAGGGTCCGCATGCCGCGCGCGTGGGAGTAGCGAGCGACGGTAATCTTCGCCGCCCAGGCGATGAACATCGGGAACCACATGTGCATCAGGAAGTACGTGGTCGACAACGCGAATCCCGCCGGATGGATCGGCCACCAGACAAACCTCGTCCGCACGCTCATCAGCCCGAAGTAGACGCCGAATCCCACCAAAGCGGCGACGCAGCGGCCGACGTTGAAACCCTCGTTTCGCGCCAGCCAGTTGGAGAGCTGGTTCCAGGCTTCGCCGTTCTGCCACCCCCACCACGACGACCACTCCGCGCCCCACCCATAGCGGTAGCCGATGACGACCGGCCACAGAAGGGCCCAGGCCTGCGCGAACACGAGCGCCGCGATCGACCACAAGAGGAGCTTCCGACCGTTCACCCCGGCTTTGTGCTCGAAGAACAGCGCCTCGAACTGGTGAGGCATGGGGATGTTGCGCAGGCCACGCGTGAAGCTGAAGAAGACCGAGAGCGAGGTGAGATTCTGCTTCCCCAGAATCCGCGCGCCGAGGATGTTCCCCTGCATCACCGTCGGCCCGAGCCGCTCGATCTCATGGGTGGGCAGGCCCATCTCAGCGCGGATGCGGCCGACCATCAGGTGCATGATGAAATACTGGGCGAAAAACGCGATGGACACCCATGCCGCCATGCGCTGGGAAATGCCGACCGAGACGCAGTAGAGCGCGGGGATGACGAAGAGCAAGAAGGCGGTTCGGTAGCGGACGGGCTCGCCATCGTCGACCTCCTCCCCCGCCTTGCCCACGATGCGCCGCCAGGCCATCGCGAAATACCCTCGAGCCGCGTAGATGCTGAAGGCGATCATGGCTACGTAACCGCCGAATGACTGCTCCTTGAAGTACGGGAACTCCGGCGTCCGGTTCAGCACGCCGATCCAGTTGCAGAAGATCGCTTCCGCCTTCCAGAAGATGAAGAAGAACCAGAGCGACAGGCTGAGTTCAGACGGCAGGAGAAGGGCGAGCCCGATGATCATCGGGTAGAGGCACGGGTAGAACGATCCGACCGCGTTCCACGGCTTGCCGTGGAAAAACTGGCGGAAATCCAGCGCGGGATTCTGGTTGAGCTTGACGGGGATCTCGGGCACGTGTGGGAAGAGCACGTGCATGCCGTTGACGCCGTTGATGACGACGGTGATTCCTAGCGCCACGAAGAACGCCACGTTGCGGAACGCGGGCACGCCGGGCTTGGCGATCTCCATGGGGAGCTGGACGACGGGGAAGGTCATCTTCTCCCGCTCGATCCACCGGCGTCTGAACAAGACGACCAGGCCGACCGGCGCCATCCAAAGCGCGCTGAGGAATACCCACCAGCGGATGAGCGGCCCCGCCCACGCGCGGTAGTTCGCCGCGTAGAAGAAGCTGCTATCGCCGCGCCAGAGGTTTTCGAGCGCGGCTGGATCGCTGACGGTCATGGTCCGGGGGATGTACTCCAGGAACATTCGATCCCAGCCGTTCTCGGGGGTCGCGAAGCGAAAAGCGCCCTGGATCGTGCCCATGAGGGGGCTCATGAGATCGTGCCCGCTCGCGCACGTGGCAACGGACATCAGCGTGAAGAACGCGAGCAATTCCGCGGGGGCGAACATCGCCGAGGGCCGGACGCGGCGGAGGATGGCGTTGATGCCGGCGAGGAGGAGGAGGTAGAAGACGGCGTCCCAGTAGAGCGATACGATGGTCGGTCCGATTCCACTGCGAGGGCCGCGCCAGAATGCGATGAAGAACGCGTTCAGCGGGACCATCACGAACACGATGATGAGGATGCGGATGGTAACGCCGCCGGCACGGTCGGCCTCGGCAGCGTCGGAGATGGGTCGGCTCACTCCCCCACCTCGCCGAGCGCGATGGTGATGGGGTGGAGGAAAGTATGCCAGAACCCCCAACTGACTCCCGGCCGCGATCCATCGGCGAAGGCATACGCGATGAAGGGCTCCATGCCGAGGGGGATATGGCCGCGCGCGTCGCCGCTGACGCCCATGTTGTGACACTTGGTGCGGATGGGTCCACCGAGGCGGAGCGGCTCGGAGAAGTGGATGCCATCGGTCGACTCGCGGACCACGATGAAGCTCTCGTCGCTCATCCGCGACGCGGTGCAGAAGGCGAGGAACCGGTTGAGCCCATCATGGTACTTCACGTCGGCGGAGTCCTCGCCCGGCAGACGGTCCCACATCGCGCCATGGTGCTGGAGCTTGCCCGGCCAGTTGGGATCGCTCGCGGGGGCGGTCGCCACGTGGGTCTGGTTGATGGCGGCGCCGTCGGGCGCGCGGCTGATGATCGAGTAGTAGACGAAGAGCGTGTCGCCCTTCACGACGAAGCTGGGCTCGCCCGCGCCCCAGACATCGCGCGGCTCCCGGAAGACGACGATCGGCATGGGGCGATCGCCCCAGCCGTAGCCGTTCCATTTCTCAAACGGACCGGTCGGTGATTTGGACCGCGCGACGAAGACCTCGTTGTCCATGCCCTTCGGATCCCACACAGCCGTGACGCCGACGTAGTAGTGCTCGCCGATCCTGATGAGACCGGGATCGCAGACGGACTGGCGGTCGCGAGAGCCCTCGGTCGGCGCGAGCATGATCGTCTCTTCGCCCCACGTCTTCCCGCCATCGGACGAATGCTTGTGGCGGATCCAATCCCACTGATGGGTGCCATCCTTGCCCGGCCCGCCAGGCGAGGCGAACCACGTGTCGATCGAGCCGTCGTCGTTCACGATGATCGACGGGCCATAGCGATAGGCGAAGCCGTCTTTGGTGGGGTCGAAGATGACCCAGCCATCGTCAGCCGTGACGGTGACGCGCTCGACGGGCGCGGCGCAAGCGGCCGCAGACATCAGAGAGAGCATGCAAATCATAGTGGGAGAGCCTTCTGGGTGCGGGTGTTGGCGAATCGATGCGCGGATACTCTTCGCCACGGGGGGAGTTGGGCCTTCAGCCCGCGCTATCCTCGTCACCGAAGAGGTATTGCGTTGGACCTCCAAGCAACTGACGGCAGGCGTGTCGCAAGAGACGCGCAGGGGGTGAGGCAGATGAATGGACAGCTACGGACTGGGCTCATCATCTCCGGCGTCGTGGTCGTGCTGGTCGCCATCGCCGCATGGCACAACGGGCGGACCGGGTCGGTGGGAGGCGGCGTGAGGCTCACCGACGATCTGGCAGAGGCGTGGGTCGCGTCTACCGAGGCCGAGGATGTCGGGGATGCCCTCAACAAGGCGAGTGCTGATGGCTCATCTGTGAACGTGGCCGACCCCGAAGCGGTACGTGCGGCCGGAAAGAACCGAAGGCTGGCGAAGGCGGTGAAGGCCCACGGATTCAGCAGCGGCGATCAGTGGGCTGAGGTCACCATCAAGATGATGGCCGTGCAGCTCGGAGACATGCTGCCGGCCATGGAGGCGAAGTCGGAGACCGCCGCGGCAGGCGACGCGCAGTTGCAGGCGGCGATGGGGCTGGCCTACGCGGAGACGCATGGGTGGATTGACGCAGTGTTGGCGAACATGACCAAGGACGAGGTGAGCGCCGCCCGGGAGGCGGGCCCTTCCGGCGGCTAGAGCCGCCTCCAACGCCTCAACACCCGGACGCGTCGGATCTGGAGATCCGACCTACGGGAGCAGTGAGACAACTTCTACCGGTGGTCGCGGACATCGGGGCCGTACGATATCACGCGGTCGAGGATGATGGCCTCGAGTTCATCGAACTGCATGAGATTGGGGTCTAGGCGCATGGTCCGCGACTCGCTGCTGAGCAACTCGATGGGGCCTTTGGGCTTCTTTGGGTGCTTGTAGAGAGTGACGCGGACGACTTGGTGCCAGAGGACGCGCAAGCTAGGTCGCCCGAGGTTGTACTGCTCGATCCCGGCTTCGGAGACGGTCGTGTGTTCAGTGAGCAGGAACGCGCCGATGAGCATCGTCAGCGCGCCGGCGGAACCCGTCGCGAGGGTGATGCTGTTGGCCACGACCGGCCCGGCGATCTTCGTCAACGCGGGATGCAACGGGCTCCCGTTGTATGCGGCGGCCACAATGATCGCCACCGCTCCAACCAACAACCACCGCGCGAAAGGTCGGCGGAATATCAGCTCTGTCGAATCTTCGCGTGGCGGGTCGTTCGAGTCGGCCATGGTGGTCTCGTAATCCTCAGGTGTCAATGTGGCGCGGCTGGAACCGGTTCCCGAACTCGGAGCAGATCAGACGGGCTGGAAGCCCGTCTCTACGCGGGCACGAGCACCCAGCTACGAGCGAGCACCGAATTCATCGTACGCGTCAAACAACGCAAGCACGTTCTCGAGCGGCACGTCGGGCTGGATGTTGTGAGCAGTACACGCGATGAAGCCGCCGCCCGGCCTACCCGCATCGAGGCAGCAACGGACGTCTGACCGGACGTCTTCGACGCTCCCGCGAGGCAACGTCTCCTGGATGTCGATTCCGCCGTGGAAGCAGATGTCGCGTCCGAACTCGCGCTTCAGCGCCGCCAGGTCCATGCCGGCCGCGCGGGGCTGGACGGACTGCAGGATGTCGAGCCCGCACTCGATGAAATCAGGAATCAACCCCACCACGGCGCCACACGTGTGGTGCATGACGGGGATATCATATTCGTGGGCGAGCGCGATGTACGCGGCGAATCCAGGACGCAGTCGTTCGCGCCACAGCTTCGGATTCATCATGGGACCGTGCTGCGTGCCGAAGTCATCGCCCATCATGAAGATGTCGATGGCATCGCCGGCGGTCTCGAAAACGCGCTTGTTGTAGGCCAGGAAGTACTCGGTCACGCGCGTCAGGATGGCCTCGGCGATTTCCGGATTCACGGAGAGGTCGATGTACGCCTGCTCCATCCCCCGCAGGTACATCATCGTCTTGAGCTGGGCCGTCCGGTCGAGCCGGTCGCCGGCATTGACGACCGCTCGCCCCGAGGCGTGGATCTGGTCGCACTGGTCGCGAAGCGTGGAGAAATCCCACGCATCCGGATCCGGCCAGTTGGGGTAGGCTTCGATCTCCGCCACCGTCTCGGCCGAGGCCAGCGGCGATTCGACGACGTGCTTGTACGACCACTCCGCATCGCCGGCGCGGATCGTCTTTACGAGCCGCTTGACGCCCCACAGGTCTGAGCTGACGCGGCCCTCAGGCGTGTCCCAGGCCTCGAGTTCCTGGCCCGCGTAACTGGGCCCAGCCACGTACTCGAGATCAACGCCAAGCCGATCCAGCACGACGCGGTCGGCTCCGACTTCGAAGTGCTCGCGCAACAGCGCGTAGACCTCGGGCGTCGCCCAAAGATCGCGAGGGACGCGGTCCGGTTCTTCATGCTGAAGCGCCCGCAGGACGCGTTCACGGCTGGTCATTGCAGGGACCTCCACGGTCCATTGGCCGGCGAGTGTCGACGGGCAAGGGGTTTTGGTCGGGTCTGGCGAATAATCCTCCCACTTGCCTAGCGTCGCGATCGGCAGCAAGGGGGCTGCGGTCGCGATTGCGCACGAGTGATAGCCGACAGACTCAACGACAGAGGGGTACCTGAAGCATGCAGTTGAAGAGATGCCCGAAATGCAACGGCGTTCTGGCGCCAACCGACACGCAGTGCCTTGACTGCGGCGAAGACATCGCCGCCCACCTCGAGGAGCTGCACAAAGCCGCGACATCGAAGAAGGAACTCACCCACGAGGAGAAGATGGAGCGCGCGCGCAACATCGCGGCCAGCGCCGCCAGAGGCCGCTCTTTCGGAGTGGACAAATCCGACGAGACGCGGCTCCGCACCTTCGACAAGGCCGCGGCGGAGACGACGAAGGGCGATATCGGCGGCGCGTGGGGAACGGCTTCCATCGCGCTCGTCATTGCAATTGCCTCATTGGCAGCGGGGTTCAGCAAACTGAACGTGATCGATGGCATCGAGGGTCTCAAGAGCCTCTCGCTCCCGGTGGTGCGGGACTTGGGGTTTGGCATGTTCGCCGATGCCCGCATCCTGTGCATCGTCGGCCTGGGGACGGGCACCGGCGCGCTGCTTTGCACGGCCGGCCAGACCTGGCGGGCGATCCTGGCCCATCAGTCGGTCGCAGCGGTCGCGCGCAACGAGAAACCGGTCATCCTCTTCGTCCCGCCGCCGACACGAATCGGCCTTCTGCTGATCGGCGTGTCGATCCCGCCCGTCGGCATCATCATGGGCATCTGCCTCAAGCTTCTCGGCAAGAGCGAGGAGGTCAAGTCTCTCGGCGCGCTGATGTTCTGGGGCGGGTTCGCGATCACCGCAGTGGTAGGGATCAACATGCTCGGATCGCTGGCATCCAACCTCAAGGCGCCGGAGAAGGACCCGAGCGAGGACGAGATCGAAGAGGGCGCCGCCATGATCCGCGGCGCGATCGCGTGGCTGAGGGCCGTCTGCTGAGGGTTTCACGCGATGTGCGACTACGGCCTGGTGGCGGTCTTGCATGCCTTGCGCAGCCGATCGCCGCGCAGGCCAACCTCCAGGATCGTGCCATCCTCACCGACGAGCACGGTCTGCGGTATGCCTGACACCTGGTAGATGTCGCCGACGTCGCTGTCCCAGTACTTCCCCTCCACGATGTGCGTCCATGTCATCCCGTTCTCCGGGGCAAACTTCGCGACTTTATCCGTGGCCTTGCCCTTGTCGTCATCCCTGTCAAAGCTGATGCCGACGATCATGAAGTCGTCGCCCTCGAGCTTCTCCCACATGCTGACGACATTCGGAAGCTCCTCCAAGCATGGCCCGCACCAGGTCGCCCAGAAATCGAGCAGAATGACCTTGCCCCGGTGCGCCGAGAGCGTGAAGTCGCCGCCATCGAGCGTTGGCTGCGTGAAGTCCGGCGCCACTTCGCCTTTCAGGATGTACGGCTTTGTCTCGACCTTTGTCTCAGACACCGTGACGGTGGGGGCGTCGCCGCGCGCGCCGAACGTCTCCAAGACGTACGTCTCGCCGTTGAAGTGAAACGGATCCCTCAGCCCGTACATCTCAGGCCCCTTGCTGTTCCCGTCGAAGACGCCGTCGGCGTTGAGGTCGAGATTCACCTGGTCGCCGGCATCAGCCATTATCAGACCGTCGGCATCGCGGTCGTAGAATCGGGCCGACAGCGCTTCACCGGCAACATCCAAGTCCGTCTCGAACGACCCAGCGCAGTAGGCAAACGCAAGCCGCCCATAGTCGCGCTCGGTTCCGTCCTTGAACCTTGTCTTCCCGCGTTGGGGGAACATGTAGAGGTTGATCGGGTAGGTCAACTCGAGGCCGTCTCCATACGTCACGTCGCACCGCGCGCCGACGAAGATCGTGTAGTCGCCAGGCTTGCGGCGGTCCTCGATGCAACGCGAGAGGACGCCCGGGCCGTCGTTTGTGAGGTCCTCGTCGTTGTTGGCATCGACATAGACTCGCGCGGGGCACGTCTGCAGTTCGACCTCGCCGTTCGCGTCGGCGTAGGCTGTCTTGAATTCCTCCCAATCCTCGCCCAGGTCGATGGCGACCGAGTACGTGGAATCCTCACCGTCGCCGATGTTGAGCGCGCCGTATAGCGGCGCGGCGACGTACTCCGGCTGGGCGCTCAGCTCCTCAGTCGGCTCATCCGACAGCGTCACCGGCATCGGCCGATAGCTTCCCGGCGGCGGGCCGAGCTTGACGTCGGCGACGACTGGACCGAGCATGGAAAACGCCCAGATGAGCGTCAGGGCGATTACAGCGATCCGCGTGGATCTCATACAGAGCCTCCAGGTCAGGGCTGCATCCGTGTTCGCCGGCGGCGCGCGAGCGTCCTGTTGAGCCGGAGGAGGATGGCGCGGCGTGCGGGAAGGTGAGACATTCTGCGTGCAGCCCTATGGGGTGAAATGTCCATTGCCCGAGGAAGTTCCCCAGAGCAGCGACGACGACGCGCCGCGAACTCCCGTCAGCCTCCGCGCGGGGCTATTCGGACTGCTCTGCGTGCTACTGCTCTGTGGGATCACCCCTTACAACGACAACGAGATCGGCGCCACGTATATCGCGGGCAATCACTTCCCGATCGGCGCGTTGGTTGTGCTAGTCGCCTTGGCGGCCTTCGCCGGGCCCATCCTCCGCAAGCTCCGCAGCAAACGGGTCCCCTCGCGGGCGGGGATGATCGCCGTCTGGGCGATGATCACCGTCGCGTCCGGCATCCCGTCGTCGGGGCTGATGCGCTACCTCGTCCCCCACATCATCGCGCCAAGGTACTACGCGACGGAGGAGAACGCGTGGGAGCGGACGGTCCTGCCCCGCATGCCCGAGTCGCTCTGGATCAACGACGAGTCAGCCGCGCGGTGGTTCTTCGAGGGTCTGCCGGGCGGGATGTCGATCCCATGGGGCGTGTGGCTGAGGCCGATGCTGGGATGGTCGGTCTTCACGCTGGGCCTCTACGCCATGTTCATCGGGCTGAGCGTGCTGATGCGGCGTCAGTGGGTCGAGCACGAGCGCTTCACGTTCCCGCTGGCGCAGCTCCCGGTTGAGATGGTCGCCGCGCCTCGCGCGGGCGGCTCGCTCAACCATTTCTTCCGCAACAAGCTCCTCTGGTCCAGCATCATCCTCGTCACCGTCATCCGCACGCTCGGCGGGCTGCACAAGTTCCATCCCGGCATCCCCGAGGTGCCGCTGAACTGGCCGCTCAACGCCTTCCTGGCCGAGAAGCCGTGGAGTTACGCGCGGTGGATGAACGTGACGATCTACCCGCTGGTGATCGGCTTCTCTTATCTTCTCAGCGGCGAGGTGTGCCTGAGCCTGTGGCTGTTTTACATCTTCTACAAGGCCCAATGCGTGATCGGGGGCGCTCTGGGGCTGAACATGCCGGGCGTGACGGCCGGCTACGGCTCGTACCTGTTCGCATCGCACGAGGAGGCCGGGGCGGCAGTGGCGCTCGCGCTGTGGTGCGCGTGGGTTGCTCGCGGACACTCGCGGAGGGTCTGGCTCGGACTCATCCGAGGCGGAGGGTTCGCCGACAAGGACGAACCACTCCCTTACCGCGCGGCCTCGGCGGCGTTCGTGCTGGGATTCATCGTGATGTGGCTGTGGCTGATACAGGTCGGCGTGGGCCCGCTCGTGGCGCTGCTCGACTTGCTGATCGCGTTGACGGTCTTCATCGCCCTCACGTGGATGGTCAACCAGGCGGGGTTGCTGTTTCTCCAGCCGACGTTCGCGGGGAGCGAGATCCTCGTCAACCTCTTCGGCAGCCGCGCTTTCACGCCGAGGGGCCTGTTGATGACCTCGCTCACCGAGCACATTTACTTCATGGACTTGCGCGAGTTCCTGATGCCGTCGCTGCTGAACATGCACCGCATCAGCGACGACGTGCGGCTGAACCGCCGGTCGATGCTGCTGTGGGCCAGCCTGGCGATCATCGCGTCGTTAGGGATCTCATCCTGGGCTGCCATCCGGCTACCATACGTAGCGGGTGGCGGCGTGACGATGTTCAACTCCTGGACGTACATCTGGGCGCCGCAGATCCCCCTCAAGTGGGTCGCGAGCCTGTCGGCGCAGGCTCACCCCGTCTCTCAGAGCATGATCCTGCACTTCATCCTCGGCGGGGCGGGGATGCTCGGGATGCTGCTGCTTCGGACACGCGCGTCGTGGTTCGCGCTGCACCCCATCGGGTTCATCATCGCGAGCGGGTACCCGATGGGGACTCTGTGGTTCAGCATCTTCTTGGGCTGGTTGTTCAAGGCCGTCATCATGCGCTACGCCGACCTCGAGGGTTACCGCAAGCTGAAGCCGCTTTTCATGGGGCTCGTGGTCGGCGATTGCCTCAACGGCGCGGCGTGGATCGTGGTAGGGCTGTTCACCCGGGTGGGGTATCCGATTCTGCCGCTGTGAGGCGAGCCCCAGTGCTGGAACGGACGGCGAAGGCAAACGGCATCGGGGTTGAAACCCCTCTTACATGGGTGGGCGCATGAAGGCGCGCGGGAGGTGGAGGCGAGGGCCGGGCGCGGCAACTCGCAGAGCCCCTACGCTCGGCCCGGCAGACGGTTGCCAACTGGAAGCCCGCCGGGTCGTTCACTCGGGCGCCGCACCCGATTCTTCCAACGCGAGCCGGACCGGTAAGGGGCCGTGGTCGAGCGTCGCGGCTAGCGCCTCGGCCTCAAGTTCGGTGAGGTCGTGCCGCAGTGTCCCAGCAGTCGGCGGGACCCGCGTGGCGGGGGGGCGCGCCGAGAAGCTCTTCGTCGAGAGCGATGGCCAGGACCGGATTCTGACCAGGCCCTCGGGCGACGGCCGTCTGCTTTACGGGCGTCACGAACGTGTAGACGACGGCCCAGTTCCCGCTCCTCCCGGCCTGCGGGATGTAGAGCGGCATCCGGCCAGTCTGCTCCAGAACGTCAGTCGACGCCTCCCGGACCTCCGGCCACGCCGCCGCATCACCACTGTCCGCGTGTTGCCAGCCATCCGAGGGGCGCGCGTAGTCGACTGGCCGATAGCGATCGGAGACCAGGAGGAACTGCAGATGGCCGCGCGCTACGAGGAACGCCAGCTCCCGCTCACTCGCCGGCGGACGTCGTAGTTCGACAGTTACGCGATCCAGGGAGGCCTCGGTCACATGACCGCGCCCGTCGAGGCGCGTCTCGAGAATCGCGACTGCCGTCTCGACGTCAGCCATCGACACGGGGCGCCCCTCAACAGCGGCCACCGGCATCAGGTGCACAACACGACGCCCGGACAGAATCGCCCAGCGCCCACCGAACGCGATCAGTGGCACGAACAGGACTAGCCACCACCACCTGGCTCGCATCGCTCACCCTCCGACATAGCCGCTGCACGGCTGTTGCCAGTGATTGCGATTGGGCCCGGGCCGCAGCTACACCTCTGTTGCCTACTCGAACAACTGGAATCCCGTCGGGTCGATGCCCGCCTGGCGGATGACGTCGGCGGCCAGGTCGTAGACCATCTCCGACGTGACTCCCGCTTCCGGACGCTGCTTGAGTTCCGCCTTCACGAGCTTGGTGACGTACTTGTCGACCATCTCGCGCGGGGGATCGTTGGCAATCGCCCAGACGGCGAGCTGATACACCGGGTGGCTGACATCGGGGCCCGTCGCCAGCGCCGCGACCTTGGCCACGCGGTCATCGGGGCAGCGCGTCGCGACCATCACATCGCGACGGCCAGGCTCGCGCATGCCGATATTCGTGCAGGCAGTTGCGATCTCGACCCGGGCCTGGAGATTCTGCCCGAGGTTGATCGTGCCGCCGCCGAGGGCACCCATCCCCTGGACTCCGCCGCCGCGGTTGTTGCCGCCGATGCCGCCGCGCTGATTGCCACCAATGCCGCCGAGTTGCGCCCAGAACTGAGTGCCGGGAGCGATGGTGAGCGTCCGAGGCCCGCCGGGCGTGCCCCATATCTCGCCGATTACCGACTGCCCTCCATTGCCGCGAAACTCCGCATCCACGAGGCCAAGTTCCAGCGCCTGCACGAGGTCCATCCCGCCAAGCTGCGCCGGAGCCTGGGACGCCAACAAGCCAACTGCCAGTAGAACTGTCAATCCGATTGCGCTAATGCGCATGAGACCACCCCTCCTGAGAAGTGTCCAGGGCACATCCGTCGAATCAGGGGACGCATGAGGGAGCCGCAGGGGTTACTCGGTTGGCACATCAAGTGCAAATGGTCCGGGGGCGGGACCACCGGATCCGTTGACAGACTGTGCTAAGATAGGCGCGCAGCCAGCAGAGATTGGGGGTGAGTTACCGTGTCAGAACCCGGATCGCTCTCCACGGGGATACCGTTCATCGACGAGATGCTGGGCGGCGGGGTGGATCCCGGCGCCATGACCATCGTCCACGGCGCGACGGGCGTCGGCAAGACGCAGCTTGGCCTCGGCTTCCTGGACGCGGGGCAACGCCGGGAGGGCCGGCGCGGCGTCGTCGTCGACCTCGCCACGCGCGGCGATTCCCAGCAACATGCCGAGTACGCCAGGCGACTGTTCGACTGGGAGATCAGCGAGGGTGAGATCCCCATCGAGGGCGTCTTCGATGTTGGCGATCGCGGGCCGGACCTGTTCAAAGGTCTCGACTACTCGGGCCGTCCCGTCACCAAGACGAACATGGACGCCGCCGAGTGGCAACGCTGGCAAGGGCGTCTCCAGCGTCGGATGCAGGCGACGGCCGCGTACCTCTACGGGAGCTTCACGCGCGGCGCGCGCCGGATCGTGATTGATGGGGTCGAACCGAGCGTGCGTGTCGAGGACTCCATCCAGCTCCAACTCATCGAGTTCATCTACCAGCAGATCCTGCGCACGGATCACGACTGGGTCGCGCGGAATCTGCTGCGAGGCAAGTGGATGGAGATCAAGGACCTGGTCGCCGAGCGCGCCTACGACAAGGACCAGCTCGCGACGATGATCCTGCAGACAAGCAATGAGATCATGCTGCAGGATCTCCTCACCCGCGAGATCGTCGAGGGCGACCTGGCCACGAACGCCAACACGGTCATTTTCCTGGGCCGCTGGCAGGACGGCAACCGCCTCACGCGCGCGGCGTTCATCCTGAAGCATCGCGGCCGTCCGTGCTCCGAGGAGGTCGTCCCCTTCACCATCACCGACAGCGGGCTCGAGAGGGCCTGAGGCTGGCAACGCGTCAAGGGTCACACTGCGGGGGAAGTAGGCCACGGGGCCAACGGGTGTTGGAATCAGTAACCCGATGTCTGTGGGAGGTGGGTCCGAATGATGTGGCTTCGCGCGTTGATGGAGCGATTCAAGAACCCGTGGGCATGGGCCGCGCGGGCAGCGTTCGCCGTCACCTTGTGTCTCGGGATCTGGTGGCACAACTGGGCGTGGATTATCGTCTCCACGCTGCTCGTGGCCAGTGGCCCGTTCTGGTTCCCGAAGCAGAGACGCCCTCACCCGTGGGCCGAGGACCTCGTCGACAACTCCGTCTACATGATCGAGCGGGCCGAACTCGCCATAAAGGTCGCTGTGGTGATGCTAGGCGGCGCGATCTTCGGCGCGCTCGTTTACGGCCTGTGGACGCATGACGCCATGCTGACGATCGGCGGGATCATGGCTGTCGCCGTGATGAAGACGTGGATCCTGCGAGAGCCGATCCGCAAGACGATGCGGGCGGCGTAGAACCTCATGTTGAGCGCAACCGTCTGATCTTGTGTAGGCAAGGGGAGGGTGATCTCGATGCGCGGCATGTGGCGCGTGGTCGTTCCCGTTCTCGCTATCGGGCTGACCGGCTTCGTTATCTGGCAGACCGGCAGTCCAAAGGCAACTACCCAAGGCGCGGCTCCGGAACTGGAGTTGCGCCTTGTTGCTGATAGGGAGGCCTATGCGGCGGGGGACCTCGTCACGATTCAGTTGGAGCTGGCAAACAGGAGCGACAAGCCATATTCGTACCAGACGCCGCAGGACTTTCTCAGAGAAAGCGGGTTGACCGTCACGCGTGATGGCGAGCCCGTTCGGTACGTCGCAGGGTTCTTCCAGACGTTGGGCACCAACAAGACGCTTGCGGCCGGCGAACGCAAGGTCATCAGCACCATACGGTTGAGCGAGTTCTGGGACACTCGACGCCCCGGGCATTACTCGGTGAGCTACGGGGGGAGCGACGGCGGGGTGCCGATGAGTTCGGTTCTGGAGTTCGACGTGGAGCTGCCGCCCGGTGGCAAGATCCCGCCGCCTGATCTCAGAGATCGCGTAAAGATCGCCGGTCGAGAGGCGCGCTTCGGTGACTACTGGAAGTGGCAGGGAGCGGCGCTGAACTACCGTCCGCCCCCGCTGGGGGATACCGCCGAGGCCATCGGCGCCGTCCTCGGTATGGTGTGGCCCGACACGCCGACGACACTGTACGACGGTCGAGAGATCGTGGTACTGGCGCCCGTTGGCAGTGGCCGCGAAAGCGACGTGTTCGACGTCCGGACCGCAGAGCTCGACGGCAACACGATCCGTCTGGTTCTCGATCACCTGGCGGAGGATGAAGGGCCAGGCCTGATCCACTTCCTGAAGGTCGATCTGGAACGCCTGCTCGGGCCCGGTGACTACACGTGCACACTCGAAGTTGCGCGGCGCCCTCACGACAGCGCGGTCATCCCGAAGGACACCCGCCGCGAGTTCACCTTCACCGTTCAGACCGGACCGCCGGCGGCTACCCCTCACTGACCTCGTAGTAGAGCGACGCGTTTCCGCCGCCGATATCGAAGACGAGCTTGCCGCCCTCGCGCTTCGTTGCGAGGGCGTTTTCGCGCGTGCCGTCGGGCAAGATGGGTCGGACGATCAGATCATCCTGCGCGGCCTCGATGGCGAGCGTGGCGTTGACAGGTTCCATGAGGATCGGGCCATCGCCGGAGCTAGTCACGCGGGTGCGGAGGACGTTGTACTTCATGCCCGTGTTCTCCGCGCGGCCGACGGCGGATACGAGGAGCTTGGTTGAGTCGCCGATGGGATCGTCGGTCAGCGAGGTCACGGCGATGGCTGCAAAGTCCGTAGCGACCTCAACCGACAGATTGGCGAGTTGGATCTCACCTTTGCCGCCGGGGTAGCCATACACGGCCTGCGTGCCAGGCGTGTCGATCGTGCCGTAGCCCTGCTCCCAACTCCGCCAGAGCTGGCCCGTGTCGGACTGGACCTCGGTCGCCTCGGAGGGCTGCGCCGAGAGGGCAACAGCGCCCGGCGCGTCGCCCAGCGTCATGCGGACCCTGTGCTCTTCGCAGAGGCCGCTGTTTACCGCGCGCCCGCCGCCCCACGGTCCAGGCGAATTCTTGCCGAGCGCCTCTTCCTCGGGGATGCGAATGACAACGCTCTCTTCAGCGACGCTCACGTCGCCGCGCCGGAATATCAACGCGCACGTCGGGAAGAGCCCGAATCGCGTGGGATCGTTGAATGTCTCGAACGCGCCCGATAGCTTCTCAATCGGGACGGAGACGGAGTGGCGGTAGGTGTAGACGGTGAGCCCGTTCCAGTCCTGCAGCGCGGCCGAGGCGGCCATGAGCAAGGGGTACTCGGCCCGCCACTCGTTCGGCCACGGCTGGTCCCACTCGCTGACGAAGAACGGCTTGCCGACCATGCTGTTGAAGGCCAGCCCGCCGATGGTATTTCCGCGGACGAGCGTCTGCGAGCGATTGTCGAAGGTACCGTCGCTGTGGGGGTGGGCGAAGTAGGTGTGCGAGTCGGTGAACGGCCGGTCTTTCAGCGCCCAAAGCAGCGCGGCGTTGCGCCCCCAGTTGCTGCCGGTCATCGGTATCTTCACGCCCACTTCATCGCTGAGGTACGTCTCCATTTCCGAGTAGAAGTCGCGCTGCACCTCGGCCAGGAACCGCATGACATGCCCGCCCTTGTCGCGGAAGTCGACATCAGTGGCGGGCAGGTCGATCTGGAGCTCGAGGGCCCATGCCCGGAAGCGTTTCTCAAGGTCCGAGCGGAAGGGCTCATCGATGACCTGCTGGGCGAAGAGATCGTTCTCATTCGCGAACTCCATCAAGGCGATCGCGGGGTCATCCTTGTAGGCCAGCTCAGTGTACGGATTGACGTGGCTCCAGAGGGTCTTGGAGTAGAGTTTCTGAAGCTCGATCAGGCGGGGATCGAAGTTGGAGTACGGCTTGGCGCTCCGGTTGTTCGCGATGGTCTCATAGCCAGGGATGTCATCGCCCGGACGGAACTGGCGGTTGACGAGCTGGTCGAGGTAGACGTAGATCCCGGCGCGCTTGAGGCAGTAGATGAGGTAGTCGAACCGGTCGAGGCTCTCCTCGTCGAAATGCTGCGAGTCATCGCGTGAATAATCGATCAGGCTTCTCTCGGCCCAGTCGGCATCGGCGTGATGCGTGCGGACGATGTTGACGCCGAAGCGCTTCAGCCGCTCGGCAATTCTCTCGGCCTGCTCGTGAGTGGGGAAGTTGGCGCCGGCGCTGAAGTTCGTTCCCCAGAAACGCACGGGGTTGCCCGTGTCGCTGAAGACGAACTTGCCGTCGCGTGCGGTCACGAATCCCTGCGCGCCCGCCTCGTCCGCGTTGAGGAAGGAGAGATCTACCGGGCAAGAATCCCACGGGAGCGTGTAGGCGATCCAGCCATCGGTGTCGGTCTGATCCGTGCCCGCGTTCTCGTCGAACACGACCTGAAGGCCCTCGGCGAAAGTCAGCGAGAGACCGAGACTGGACCGCGTGCCGGCCGCGATCTCCACGCCCTCGCCGTCACGCGCCATGTGGAAGCGCAGCTCGATGGTATCGCCGCCCCAACCCCGATTATCTTGGATCATCATCTCCGCGTCGCCGTCGGTCTCAATCCGAAACGCCTCGGGCGTGCCCTCCGCCACGTCGATGGCGGAGATCGTGCCGCTGAACAGGTTGTTCCCGTCGAGTTCGTCCGGCACCGCCCACTCCGTCGCGTCCGGGCCCTCAAGGCGAATCGTCTGGCCTTTGTACTGCGAGATGGGGACGGACAGCGAGACCTGATAGCCGTTGAGCGTACCACCCTCGGGGAAGTTGAAGTCGTAGGACAGGTCCACGCCCTCGTCGGCGATGGAGACTTGCTCGAGCACGCGGAGTGACTGGTTCGTCTCGGGCGGGATCTGGATTTGGCCCACGAACGAGCGCGACCGCGTGTCGCCGGATGCGCTGAAGCTTCCGTCCGGCTGGCGCGTGTAGGTCCAGCCGACGCCATGTACTGCCGCGCTGAGCGTCATGAGCTGCTTCTGATCGGCCTGCACGGTCGCGTCGCCTGACGAGTGGAAGACGATGAACGGCTTGGTCCGGTCGATGGACATGGGTGGATGCATCTCCTCGACGAGCGCGTCGATCTCCTGGGGCGTGCCCAGAAGAGCTGTGAACCCGCGCGTAGCTTTCTGCCCCGCAATGACGTCGCCCTGGACTAGCGGGAAGCGGAACTCGAACTCCGGGGCTCCGTATCGGCGGTTATCCTGCACGAGCGCGCTGCCGGAAGCGGTGCCAACCAGCGCGAACTCGAAGCCATCGCCGCACTCGACCGCCAGCCCGACGCCCCCTCCGCCAAGCCCGGGATCGCCCTCCTGCTCGGGGAGGGTGGTCGCCACGCCGGGCAAGAGTCGCGCCCGCTTGCCGGCGAAGCGATCGGTCGGCAGATAGGCTGAGATATACGCGCCCGTGAGAGGTGAATCTTCGACGAATTCGAGCTGGTAATCGAGCCACGTCCGCCGGCCTTGCTCCAACACCACTTGGCCGAACCGCAGGGAGCCGACTCCGGGATCCGGCAGGTCGATGCTGCCGCCGAACCGGCCATTTTCGGCCAACTCCATCGCCGCCTGGTCTTGCTGGAACATGTTCCACTCGGGCGTGTGGCCGATGATCGTGACACGGGCGATCTCCTCGCCATCGGAGAACGTCACGACGCCGGTGTCAGATGTCTCGAAGGAGAGCTGTGCGGAGACGGGCACTGCGAGGCCAAGCACGAGGGGAACAAGGCGCATCATGTGGGCACTCCTGGCGCGGAATCAAGTCACACCTGTGAGAACGTCGCGGGGGCAGGGAGTGATCCGCTGGGAGGTGAACAGTCAGTTAGAGCTTTGGGACACGAGGAGGGATGCGGGGATGACTGATGTCTGCCCAATATGCAAAACCGAACGCGCTGAGGGCGAACCCTCCTGCCACATCTGTGGGCACCGCAACCCGGCCCCAGACCCCGGCAACGCGCCCACACGGCAGCAACCATCGCTGACTGGAATGCGCACCGTCCAGCGCGTCAACGTGTCGACCTTCCTGATTCTCGAGCTGGCTCCCCTCGGCATAGCCCTACTAGCAGCGTGGGCCTTCATGGCCCAGGGCGCGGCATCTAGCGGCGGGACCTATATTGAGGTGTTCGGCCAACGGCGCGTCTTCTCGGCCTCCGGCGGCAATGCGTCGGGCATATACGCCCAGGGCGCGCTCATCGTCGCCTGCGCCCTGACGTCGCTGATCACGTCCCTCGTTCTGCTCGCGAAGGCATGGGGCTCGATCGACGATGGGCGAGCGCCCGTGTCGATGACCTGGTCGGTGCTTCTCGTCCTGATCCCCTTCGTCAATGTCATCGGCGTCTTCTTCTCGTATGGTCGGCTTCCGAGCGCGTGCTGGGAGTTTGCGGACCGGCACGAACTCAAGCCCCTGGAACTCAGCCCCTGGGTGTTCGTCCTCTACTCGCTGTGCTATGCGGTGAGGTGGTTCCCGGTGAAGATCACCTCGTGGGGCCCGACCAGTACGATCGAGGGCATCGCGGGATTGGGTCTCTTGGTGCTGGGCATCGTCATCACCGTTCAGCTCTGCCGGGCGATCAACGTCGTTGCGGAGGCGCAGAAAGCGGCGAGATGCATGAACTCAACATCGGGGGCGCAACAGTGACTGGCTCCACGCAAGATGCTCCCAGTATCCTGACACAAGCGCCCTTCCCAGCCCGCGCGTCGCTCACCGAGATGCGCCCCGTTGCGCGGGTGAACGTTTGGGTGTTCATCGGCATGCAGCTCGTCGGCGCGGCCATGGCGGTCGCGGGGATACATGTACTCATCGGAGGCAGCATCCCACAGCCCGACGGGGCGTGGATCGCGCTCCCGGGCTTCACGACCGACCCGGCGGGCGACCTCGCCGGGAGCGCCGTTGCCGGCTACTTGCTCATCGGGCTAACAATGGCTGGGGCATGGGCCACAGTCGTGGCGGTGTTGGTGTTGCTTGCCAAGGCCTGGGGGTCCATCGACGACGGCGGCGCCGCGCTGTCCATGACGCGAGCTGTTCTACTCACGCTGATCCCATTCTTCAACGTCATCGGCGTCTTCTTCTCCTACGGCCGGTTGCCAAAGGCCTGCGATGAGTTCTTCCGGCGGCATGGCGTGATCGGCGCGGGGCCGACGCCGGTCATCTTCTGGGGATACGCAGTCTGTCATCTGCTTGAGTGGCTTCCGCTAAAGGTGATCCATGTGGGGATCGGCGACGCTGTTCACGGCGCGGCGGGCGTGATGCTGTTCGGACTCAACGTCGTCATCACCGTTCAGCTCTGCCGGGCGATCAACGCCATTGCCGAGGCGCAGCAAAGCGCGGCGCAAGCGACGGCCGGGGGCGAATGAGCAAGACCACGAGGTTGTCTCCATCACCTTTGACCGGCGTCGGCGAAGGCGGATTGACGCTGGGGGAGATGGAGCCCACGAAGCCCATCGCGCGTGCGGGGGCCGTGCTGGCCATCCTGGTCGTTTGGCTCGGGTGGCCTCTGCCGGGGTTGCTTGGGGTGCTATCGGTCGACAGCCCACACCCGGAGGAGCGGGTTCTCGGGCGCTGTCTCGGGTGGCTCGCCTGCGCGGCCTTGCTTCTGGGGTGGCTCGTCTGGGTGAGAGTTGTTGCGCGTGGGTGGTCGGCGATCCAAGACGGCCACGCACGGGTGAGCGCCGCCATCGTATGGTTGCTGCTCTGCGTGCCCGGCATCCATCTGGCCGGCGTCTACATGGCGGGCGTCGGGCTGGCGCGGCACGTGAACAGGTTTGCGCAGCGCCATGAGATCGAGGATCTGCGCGTGAATGAGATCGCTCATGTCGCGCTCGCCGTCGCCTGGAGCTTGTGGGCCGTCTTGCCATTTGCGGCGGCGGGCCTTCACATGCTGCGCATCCGCGTTGACCTAGGTGCAACGCCGTTTGCCATTGCCGGACTGTGCTGGCTCGCGATCATCCCTCTTACGGTCTGGTCGGCGAATGATCTGTGCACCGCGATCAACCGCATCGCGGACGCGCAGAGCGAGGAGCCGGGATGAGCAAGACCACGAGGTTGCCTCCATCACCTTTGACCGGCGTCGGCGAGGACGGATTCACGCTGGCGGGGATGAAGCCTGCCCGGCGAATCCGGCGCGAAGAGTGGGTCGTCCTTATCCCCAGCGTCTGGCTCGGATCTCTTCTCGCACTCGTGGTTGGCGAGGGCCTGAGCAGCAGCGCGCACCCGGGCGATCAAGCGCTCGGGCGCTGGATCGTGTGGCTCGCGCCAGCGTTCATGCTTATCGCTTGGCTAATCTGGACGGGGATCGTGGCGCGTGGCTGGGCATCCATCCAGGACGGCCACGCTCGACTGAGCGCCCGGGCTGCATGGGCGCTGCTCAGCGTGCCGGGCGTTCACCTGGTGGGCGTCACCATCGCGGGCTACGGACTAGCTCGGGCCATGAACGACTTCGCCGAGCGGCATAGGATTGCGGGCCTGCGGGTGAACCGCGTATTGCACGGGCCTCTCGCCTACATCTGGTGGACGTGGGCGATCTCACTCACGGCGACGCTGCACCTCCGCTCGTTCTTCGTGCCCTCCTTCGTCGCCCTCGCGCCGACGGCCATCTTGGGGCTGTCATCCCTCGCGATCGCGGCGCTCACGGTCCTGTCGGCGAATGATCTGTGCGCCGCGATCAACCGCATCGCGGATGCGCAGCGCGAGATCCAGACATGAGCGCCCGTGTCCGGCGCCCGCCGCCGCCGCTGAGTCGCATGGGCGAGGGATGCCTGACGCTGGCGGAGATGCCGAAGATCCGACGCATCCCAATTGGGTTGGTGCGAGTGCTGGTGGCCGGCGGGCTCATCGGTGGGCCGTCTCTATTCTTCGCGGCATTGTGCATGCCAGGCGCCCTGCCCAGCTACGCTTGGATCCCCTTCTGCCTCCTCGTGACCCTCATCTACCTCGTTGGGTGGGCGACGTGGTTGTACGTGGTCCATGGCGCGTGGTCGGCCATCCAGGACGGTCAGGCCCGAGTGGGCCCGGCCCGAGCCGTCGGATTACTGCTGGCGCCCGTCTACAACGTCTATTGGATCTTCCCCGCAGTGTACGGCCTCTCCCAGGATTGGAATCGGTTCGCCAGCCGACACGCGACCGCTGGGCTCATGCAGAATGAGCGCGTGTTTCTGGCGCAGGCCAGCTCGATGGCCGGATCGCTGGCCTGCACGCTGGTGGCCCTGGCCGCCCGGGTGGCCGCCCCGGGGTATCTGGCCCCGCTGCTCAACACGTGCGTGTTCGGCAGCGTGCTTTTGGGGCTGGCCGCGACGTGGGTGGCCGTCAAGACGGGGACGCGCCTCTCTGACGGCGTCAACGACATCGCATCCACGCAAGAGCGGGCATTGGGCGATGCGCCCGTTGCGTAGGCCTGCGGGTCAGGCGACCCGCAGGCACGGACGGCAACGGCGACAGGCGTGGAAACTCGGGAACCCAAACCCCGAGTTTCCACGCCTGTCCTACGACGAGGAAGACGGACGGCTTAGTCATCCTTCGGCGACTTGCGGAACTCCGGTGGGAGGAGTTCGCTATCGAAGGCGAAGCGCTCCGTGTGGATGCGGTTGCTGGCGAAGCCGATGGATCCCAAGGCGTCGACGACGGAGTCCATCATCGCCGGCGGGCCGCAGACGAAGGCGCGGGCGCGTCTGGCGGTCTCGTCGAGCAGACGCTCCAGCATCGGCGCGTCCACGTAGCCCCTCTCCCCCGACCAGTCGTCCTGCGCGCTGAGCACGTGGTGGACAGTGAGGCCGGCCAGCTTCTCCCCCAGCGTCGTCAGCTCATCACGAAGGAGGATATCGCCCTCCGTCTTGTTGCCCCAGATCAGCGTGATGTGGCGCGTGTCGCCCGTCGCGGCGAGGTATCGCAACTGGCTCAGGAAGGGCGTGATCCCGACGCCTCCGGCGATGAGCAGCAGGTCGCTGTCGCCATGGCTCACGTGGCTGAACCGCCCGTATGGTCCCTCGACGGTGGCTTCGTCGCCGGGCTCGGCCTCACGAATGGTGGCGGTGAAGTCGCCGCTCGCCTTGATCGTGAAATCGATCGCGCCGTCGACCGTCGGTGGCGTTGAAACCGTGAACGGGTGGGTCTCGCGCTTCACGCCGCCGCTACGCAACGTCAGGAAGCCGAACTGCCCGGGCACGTGGCCGAAGCCGGCGCCCTTGGGCTTCAGCCGGAGGTTGTGAGTGTCATGGCTCAACCGATCGACCGACTCGACCACATATCCTCGCGACCTCACCAGCGCCGGTCGCGCCAGTTTCACCCACACGAACAGCAGCGCGTAGCCCGCTAACATGCCCATCCACACCATGCGCGTCCAGCCGCCCGCGAGGTCGGCGCCGAGCGCCAGCGAGTGCACCCCGATGAAGAGGACGAGCGCGAATGAGAGGTAGTGGATCTTGCGCCACGATTCGTACTTCAGCCCCAGGAACAGGCGGAAGATGCTTGTCAGGACGATCACGGTCACGATGCCCGCCGCGATCATCCCGCCGACCAGTTTGGCTTGCTCGAAGCTCGCGGGACCGAGTTCGTACTCGGTCGACGCAAACAGCAACGTCGGGTGCGCGATGGCCAACGTCCCGGATATGCTGCCGACATAGCGGTGCAACACGAGCAGTCGGTCGAGCCCGAAGACTTGATCGAGCACGCGCAGCCGGCTGCTCAACGTGAACTGCAGCATGAACAGGACCGCCGCGGTGGTCGCGGCCGTCCGTCCGCCGACGATCAGAAGCGTCTGGATCAGCGGATCGGTCGAGCCGAGGCGCGCTGGGAATTCATGAGTGCCGATGCAGACGGCAATCCCGAGCGCTAGCAACGCGACGCCGATGAAGCAAGCGCCGACCAACCAACGCAATCCGCTGGGCATCACTCGCGCGGTCGCCACTTCGCCGACGAGAGGGACGGATACGGCAATGTCAGGCTGCGGCTCACTCGACTCGGCCGGAAGCGTCTCGCGCTCCTCATCGAGGTAGAAGCGTAGGATCTGGTGGGCGATGGGGAGCTTCGCGCCGAGGATGAGGATGTCGGCGAGCGTGGAGTTTAGGATCAGCGTCCACGGCGTGACCGGGCCCTTCCAGTGCGTGCATGAGAACCATGCCATGGCGATCGTGCCAATGGCGACCGTCAGCAGATTCAGCAAGTAACCCCATGCCACCGTGCGGCGCTTGTTGAAGAGGATGGGCAGCAGAATCGCGTTGGCGAGGGTGATGATCGTCGGTAGCCAGAAGAAGGTGCTCTCAGCGGGCTTGTGGATCCGCGTGTGGAGGAGGAAGCCGCCGAGTGACATCAGGATGAACGCCCAGATCTGAAGGCGCAGTTCTTTGCGGAACATGCCCTAGGGGCCTCCCAGTGCGGCGATGTACGCGGCCGACACCATCTCCAACACGACTCGCTCGCCCGCCGCCTCAGGTCCCTACAGGTTTCAGGCGCTCACACGCGGAACTGGTATAGTCCTACGACGACCCGCATCACTGAGAGGCCACGGAATGAGAACCCGCAAACTCGGCCGGACAGACCTAGAGATCAGCGAGATCATCTTCGGGGGAATCCCAATCCTTCAGTACACCCTCGACAAGGCCGCGAGCGTTCTCAACGCCGCGCTGGATGAGGGCATCAACACCTTCGACACGGCGCGTGGCTATGGCGACAGCGAAGTGAAGATGGGCGAGGTTCTGTCGAAAGTCGACTGCACCATCACCAGCAAGTCGACAAAGACCGACGCCGAGGGCATGACCGCCGATCTCGACCTCACGCTCCAGAACCTCAAGCGCGACCATGTCGATGTCTACGCGATGCACCAGGTCTTCACGCCCGATGATCTAGAGAAGGCGCTCGGGCCGGACGGCTCGTGCGAGGCGCTCATCAAGGCGAAGGAGCAGGGCAAGATCCGCCACATCGCCATCACGGGGCACAACCGCGATACCCTCATCGCCGCCATCGAACAAGCGGGCGACGTCATTGAGAGCTGCATGTTCCTCTTCAACCCGATGGAGACGGACGCCCTCGACCGGCTCGTGCCGCTGTGCGTCGAGAGAGGCGTCGGCCTCGTCGGGATGAAGATCCCGGGCGGCGGGACCTTCACGAGCGAGCAGGCCCTGGCGTCGGCGAAGTGGTGCCTGAATCAACCGATCACGTGCTGCAACATCGGCTTTGCGACCGAGGAGGAGATCCGCGCCACGGCGCGCATCGGACGCGAGTCGCTCGACATGAGCGAGGCCGATGAGGCCGCGGTTCAGAGCATCCGCGACGACTGGGAGAACAGGTACTGCCGCCGTTGCGGCGCCTGCGCGCCATGTCCCAAGGGCATCAACATCGTGGGCACGCTGGTCGGCGAATCGATGGTCAAGCGCCTGGGCTGGGGCGTGCTCGACGGGCGCAGCTTCCTGGACAACATCCGGCTCGCAAACGACTGTGACGCGTGCGGCGAGTGCATCGGGAACTGCCCGTGGTCGCTGAACGTGCCGGAGCTTCTGCCTGACGCCGTCAAGGCGATTGAGGATCTCGCCTGATGCCGTTGGCGGGGCCGACGCCCCAATCTACCTATGCTCCTTCATCCCCAGTTTCTCTATGGCCTGGCGGGGCTGGCCGCGCCAGTGTTGATTCACTTGCTGGCGCGACGGCGAACGCGACGCGTTCTGTTCCCCTCGCTGAGGCTCCTCAAGGCGGCTGAGCGCAAACGGCGGACGCTCGCGCGCCTTCGCCGACCGCTGTCGCTTCTGATTCGAATGCTGGCGATCGCCCTGCTCGTGCTCGGCCTCGCGGCGCCGGTGGTCGGGCCGCTGCCAAGCTGGCTTCCGCTGCCCGCCTCGCGCGCACTAGTCATCGTGCTCGACGATTCGCTCAGCATGATGGGGGCCGGCGGCGAGGCGCCGTTTGAGCGAGCGCGGGACGCGACGGAGAGGCTCGTCGGAGATCTCGGACCAGCCGATCGGATCGCGATCATCGCAACGTCGGCCGCGGATGAGGCTGCGTGGCGCGCGCAGGGCGAGGCTCGCGAGTGGCTCGCCGTCCACCAGCCCACTGCCAAGGCCGCCAGGATTGCGCCCGCGCTGCTCGCCGCCGCCGAGTTGCTGGACTCAGCCTCCGCGCCGAATCGGACGCTCGCGGTGGTAACGGATCTCCAGGCGACGGCGTGGCAAGCGCCGCCCGTGGGGGAGGCGGACCTCAGTGGGATTGAAACAGTCCTCATCGATGCCGGCGACGATGACATCAGTAACATTGCCGTCCGCGACCTCTGGCTGAAGACCAGCGCGCCGATTGCCGGCCGGCCCGTGCGGCTCGCGGCGATCGTGGAGGACCTCGGCCCGACAGATCCCGACGCCGAGGCGCAGAAGATCATCATCCAGCTCTGGATCGACTCGGAGACTGTTGCCGCGGCCGAGCGCGATCTCGCGCCCGGGACGCCGGCTGTCGCCGATTTCAGTTTCGTCCCCGAGAGGCCCGGCGATGTTGTCGCGCGCGTTGCCGTGATGGGCGGTCCACACGGACTCGGCGTCGATGACGTGCGCTGGGCGACGGTGCGCGCCCGGCCGCCGGTCGACGCTGTGGTCGTCGCGCCGCAAGCCGCTGCGGCACTGCTCCGGACCGCGCTGAATCCATTCGACGACGCATACAAGGCGGGCGCCGGCGTCCGTCTGACCCAGCCCGACCGATTGCCCGAGACGCTTGCGAGCGACGACGCCGATGTGGTGATCCTCGCCGACTGCCCCGCGCTGCCCCGCGCATCAGTTGATGCGTTGACAAGCCACGTGCAAGGGGGCGGCGGCGTGTTGGTGTTTCTCGGTGACGCGACGGACCTCGCGGGGCTGGCCGAGGTGATGGGCGAGTTGACGGGATCCGACATCAAACTCGGCGATGCCGTGAGCGTGTCGGCCGATGCCGCTCTCACGCTGGCTGAAATCGACACGACGCGCGAGCCTCTGGCCGCCTTTGCCAGCCCTCGCGCGGGCGACCTCGCCGCGATGCGATTCACCAAGGCTCGCCACGTCGATGCCGGCCCGGACGCGGACCTGCTCGCCGAGTTTGACGACGGCACACCCGCGATCATCCAGTGGCGCGCAAGCGCGGGCCGCGTCGTCCTGGTCAACACGTCGGCTGACGCATCGTGGGGCGACCACATCCGGTCGCCCGCGTACGTCCCGCTGCTGCACCGGCTCTGCGGCCACGCTGCCCGGCCGGCGCGGGCCAGCATCACGGACGCGGTCGCGGGCGAGAGCCACACCATGGCCGACGCGGCCGAGCCGGTCTGGCAGCTGTCCATCCAGACGCCTGATGGCGACGAGGACGAAGTTCGGCTGGCGGAGGAGGGCGTGATTCCGGCGCGTAGCGAAGTGGGGGCTTACGCCGCCGCGGTCGGTGACGACGTTGCTCGCTTCGCTGTGAATGTCGACCCGGCGGAATCCGACCTGCGCCGCTTGGACCACGCGTCCGTCCGGCAGGCGCTGGCCCCCGCGACGGTTGCGATCGTGCCGGCAAGCGCCTCTGTTGATGAACTCGCGGGCGACCTCGGGCGCCGGGCGGACATCTCATGGCTCTTGATCCTCGGGGCAATCGCCCTTATGCTGTTCGATGGCGTTTTCTCCATCATCCGCCGGGACCATGGCGACGCGCCCGGCCGAGGTGAGTGGATGCATGCGTGACGACCTGCCGACAACCTACGCGCAAGTCGACCAGTCAGCTCTGCGGCACAACGCGCGCGCGGTGCTGGATCATCTCGACGGGCGGGCCTCCCTGTGCGCTGTCGTGAAGGCCAACGCATACGGGCACGGGTTGCTTCAGACCTCGCGCCTGTTCGCGGAGGCCGGCGCGGAGGCCCTCGGCGTCGCGGACATCGACGAGGCCATCGCGATCCGCCAGTCCGGGCTTGAGACGCGGATCATGCTGTTTCATCCACTGGCCGAGGCGGACATCCCAGACGCGCTCGAACACCGACTCACCATCACCGTCACCCAGGACGAACATGTCGCCGCCCTTGCCTCCGCATGCGAGGCTCAAGGGGCGCAGGCGGAGTGGCAGCTCGCGGTCGACGTTGGCCTGGGACGTTCTGGCACTACCAGCAATCCGGCCGAGTTGCTGCGCTCCGCAAGCAGGAGACTTGGACGCGGGCCATGGGGGATCTGGACACACCTCGGGCCCCACATGGCGCCTGAATCGCTTCCCACCGAGCCGCCACCGACCTGGGAGCAGGCGCGCGACATCCCCCAGCGGCTGCGCCACCTCGACGCGATGCGCGAGCGGCTGCGCGAGGAGCCCGACCCGCCCGTCTTCCACGCGGCGGCATCGTGCGCGATGTGTGATACCGATGCTCTGCTGTGGGACATGGTCCGCGTGGGAACGGCGCTCTATGGCGCGTATCCTCCGGCCCGGCCGCGCATTCTCGATCTGAAGCCGGCGCTATCGCTGCGGAGTCGAATCGTCGAACTCCGGACCGTTCCGGCCGGGATCCAGGTCGGCTATGGCGGCGAGTTCCGCACCAAGCGCGAGACCGTTCTGGCCACTGTGCCAGTCGGGCTGTTCCACGGGGTCGGCGTCGTTCCGTACTCGAGCATCTCACTCAGGGTGGCCGCGAAACGCTCAGCGCGCAGAGCCCTCGGCCGACGGGGCAGGCCGTTTCGCGCTGCCATTACGACGGTCCGCGAGGCATCCGCGCCGATCGTGGGTCGGATATCGCTGAACGAGTGTGCGGTTGACGTCACCGACGTCGCCGGCGTGGCTCTGGGCGACGCCATCACCGTGCCGACGCGCATGACGTCGCTGAACCCAGTGGTCCCGAGGGTGTTCATAGACGAGGCGCCCGGCTGAGAGCGTGGCGAAGGAGTTTGTCCCAAATGAACGCACCACGAGTTGTCACGATAGGCGGGGCGACGCAAGACGTCTTTGTGATCTCGAAGGACGTCAACATCATGCGCATGCAGTCGTTCGACTGCGAGGATGCCTTCTTCGCGATTCCCTACGGCGCGAAGGTCGACGTGGACGAGATGTTCATCACCACCGGTGGCAGCGCGACCAACACCAGCATCACCTTCCATCGGTTCGGCCTGGCAACCAGCGTGCTGGCCAAAGTGGGCGACGACCGCTCGGGCGGCATCGTCCGCGAGCGGCTTGTCGAGGAGGGCATCGATGACAGCATGATCGCCGTTGATCCCGACCACCGCACGGGCTACTCGGCCATCCTCGTCGGCTACACGGGCGAGCGGTCCGTGCTGGTGCACAGGGGCGCCACGCTCCATCTCACCGAGAGCGACATCGACTGGGATCGGATGCGGGAGGCCGAACTCGTTTTCGTAGGCTCGCTGTCGGGCCAGGTCGCCGAGCTCTACCCGACGATTGCTCAATTCTGCGCCGAGAATGGGATCTTCTTCGCCTCCAATCCGGGCAGCGGGCAGTTCTGCGAGGGCGTCGAAGCGTGCCGCCCGTTCCTCGCGCATGTCGACATGCTTTTCATGAACCAGGACGAGGCCTACCAGTTCACGGGCGTCGAGCCGAAGCGCGGCCCGCACGATGAACGCGAGATGCTCGAGCGTCTTCGAGCCGCCGGCGCGATGCGGGTGATCATCACCCAGGGCGCCAAGGGTTGCCAGGCCATCGACGACGACGCGTATTACAGCATCCCGGCCGCGAAGGCGGAGGTTGTCTCCACACTTGGGGCGGGCGATGCGTTCGCCGCCGGATGCACGGCGGCGTTCTTCAAAGGCGAGCCATTCGCTCGGGCGCTCCGGTTTGGGGCCATCAACGCGGCGGGGGTCGTCTCGAAAATCGGCGCGAAACGCGGCATTCGCAGCTGGGCCAAGGCCGCCGACGAAGTGACCGAGTGGGAGCGAGACGCGAGTGATCGCTAGACGGCTCGCGAAGGAGAGTCTCATGGCAATCGTCGCGTTCAGCGCGTGCCTGGTGCTGGTCGCAACAGTGGGTTGCTCCGCCGATCACAATGTGGCCGTTGCTAACGACAAGGGCGCCGTCTCGGCCATCCAGAACCAGGGCGACTACGTCTCGATCCGAGTCAACGCGCGCATCCCCGAGCGCGGCTGGGGCAACATCGTCAGCCTCCACGATGCCAAGAATGTGAAGTTCACCCGCGGAGAGGGCACGCAGAACTGGACCGGCCGGATCGAAGTTCAGCCCGGCAAGACTGTGACCTACGAGCAGACCATCTCAGAGGTCGACGGCGGTCTCGTCTTCGACGTCAGCCTCACCGCCGAGGCCGACGCTGACACGGAGGGCATTTTCTTTTGGATCGACGCGCCGATTGAGTTGCTGAAGGGTGGCACGGCGGCGCTGACGGACGGTGAGAGCGCGCCGATGCCGATGGAGAGGCCAGAGCAGCGTCACTTCATCTCCGGACAGGCCCCGGGTCTCACCCTTACGTCCGCCGACGAAGCTACCGAGATTGCCATGACGTTCGACCGCGCAGTGCCGGTGATCGTCCAGGACACGCGAGAGTGGAACGGCTCGGACTACTCGGCTTTCATGCGGATCGCCGACTCCGTGGAGGCTGGCGAGACGACTACCTTCCGCGTGGCGATGCAGGTCCGTACGGAGCAAGACGACACGCCCGCGAACCTCGCGGTCGACGCGAGCGACGTGGGTTACAAGCTGCATGGATTCGGCGGCAATTACTGCTTCAACATCGAGTCGCCCATCAGCCAGTACACGCTGGCAAACCTCAGGCAGGGCTGGGCCCGGACCGAGGTGACCGCGTACGAGTGGGAGCCCGAGAACGATAACGACGATCCGAACGACACGAACTGGGATTACCTGAGGGCCCAGGACAAGCCGGACTCCAACCTCCGGCGGGAATTCCTGATCGCCAAACAGATCCAGGACAAAGGCATCCCATACTGCGCCAGCGTCTGGGGCATGCCGGGGTGGATGTACTCGGAACCCATCGACCGGCCGCGCGGCAGTCGGAGAAAGATCGCCGACGATAAGTGGGACGAGTTGCTGGAATGCTTGGGCAGCTACTTCGTCCACGCTCGCGATGAGCACGGCGTCGAGCCGGACCTGTTCAGCTTCAACGAGGCGAACATCGGCGTGGATGTGTGGCTGACGGCAGAGGAGCACCGCGACGCGATCAAGAGGATCGGCGCGCATTTTGAGAAACTCGGGCTGAAGACGAAGATGCTCCTCGCCGACGCCACCGGCCCGCGCGGCACGCATGTCTACGCCGAGCCGGCGGCCAACGACCCGGAGGCGCTGAAGTACTGCGCGGCGATCGGCTTCCACTCATGGGGCGGCGCGAGTCCCGAGGAGTACGCGGCCTGGGGCGACCTCGCCGAGCGCCTCGGACTGCCGCTGCTGGTTGCGGAACTGGGCGTCGATGCGGGCGCCTGGCGGACGAACGCTTTCGACACGTATCTTTACGCGCTCCGCGAGGTCGAGATGTACCAGGAGCTCTTGCTCTACGCCCGGCCGCAAGGCACGCAACAGTGGGAGTTCACCGCCGATTACGGCATCTGCGATGTCGAGAAGGACGCGGACGGCAACGAGACGGTCGTGCCCACGGTGCGCTACCACTTCGTCGAGCACTTCTGCAACCTCACGCCCTTGATGGCCGACGCTCTCGCAACCACGTCGGACCACGAGAAGGTTCTCATCACCGCGTTCTCGGGCGACGGTATCGACACTATCCACATCGCCAACATGGGCGCCGCGCGAAAGGCGACCGTCACCGGCATCCCCGAGAGCATCACGCAGCTCCGCGCCATCCGGACGAGCGAGACGGAGGGCTTCGTCGAACTGGATCCCGTGCAAGTGAAGAGGGGGAAGGCTGAACTCGACCTCGGCGGCCTGGGACTGACGACGTTGACGACGATGGATGAGTAGAAGCGGTTTCGAAGCCCCAACGGCTTGGCCTGTCGGATCTGGAGATCCGACCTACGAGGGTTTTGAAACCACTTACAGAACCCGTCGAACGCAACCCACCGTCGGGCCGACCGTAATGCATGGTGGTGATCCCCTATGTGGAAGCGCCTGACGCTCCAACCCATCTTCGCCGGGTGTCCGAACCGGTGCCGGCACTGCTGCGACGCGGCCGGGCCGCCGTTCGGCGCGTTCATGAGTGCCGATGACATCCGCTGGCTGGCGGACGGCTTCCGCGAGGCATCGGCGAAGGCCATGGGCGAGGCGCTCGACATCCTCGTCTGGGAAGATGGGTACGAGTCCACCGCGCATCCCGAGTTCGTCGAGATGCTCCGCTGCATCCGCACCTTCGATTACGAGCCCGGCGAATCGCTCAGCTCGAACGGCTACGGTATCGCGCGTCTGGATGACTGGCGCGGGGCGCTGATGGAGCTGCGCGAGATGGGCTTCACGGGCCTCGCCAGCGCCATACACGGGGTCGGCGATCAACACGACCGGTTCGTGCGGCGACGGGGAGCCTACCACGACCTCGAGGTCTCAGCGCGGCGCTTCCTCGATGCCGGCATGAACGTGTTCTTTGAGATCCACCTGAACCGCGGGAACGTCGGCGAGTTTGCTGCCATCATCGAGGCGCTACAGGAACTGACGGACGGGCGCGCGCGGCTGACCTCAGGCATCGACGCGTATTACATGAACGACACGTTGCGCGAGTTGGAGTCTGTCCGGCTCCGCGCGCGCGAGACCGATACATCAGACGAGGTCTGGGAGCTGGCGCCTGACAGGGGGCACGACACGGAGGCGGCATTGACGGAGCGGCTATCGGAGGAGGCTACTGTCCAGGCCCTTGACACCTACTCGCCGACGGGTCGGGGGCCTGAGGCCCGGCGGCTGGGCACGCTGATCGTGGAGCCCTCGTTCGACGTCATCGAGGTGTTCACCGCGCGCCCCGCCGCGGCTCATGGCAACGTCAAGGAGGACGGCTTCGATGCGGTGTTTGGCAGCGTATTGGCGCTAGAACTCCCGCCCATGCCCGAGCCGGGCGAGTTGGCCGAACGCTACGGCGACACGTCCTCAGACCTGCTCTACCCGGGCGCCGACAGCGTGCACATGAAGCTGGCCAGCCGGTATTGGTCTGAGGTCGGTTGAGGCTTACTCCCCCACCCTCTCGCCGCTGAACTGAAGCACGCCGAAGCCCGCCGGACGGTGCGGGTCGGGCACGGTTCTGCCAGAGGGATTCCACTCGCTGAGGATGCGCCTGTCCTTGCCATCCCAACGGTTCATCTGCATCCGCCACTGCTGACCGTCAACCGGGGGACCGGTGTAGAGTCCTCTGAAGTTCTTGTACGGGATCTTGACCTCGAGCGTCCACTTCCGGTCGCGGTCGTCGCGATCGTTCAGCGTCCCGATCCACGTTGCGCCAACCTGGGCGCCCTTCATGTCGAAGTCGTAGAGATTGCACGTCGGCCAGGCATAGAAATAGTCGAATAGCACCCCTCGGCAGTTCATCTCCAGCCCGTAATAGAACAGACTCTTGTCGGGCGCGGGGTTGATGAAGACCTCGACACAATCGTCCTCATACGTGGGGTCGTCGCGGTCCTCGTGCTTGGCGGTGAGGTCCTTGTCGCGACAAGTGTAGGCGACGTATAGCGCCTCATCATCCCAGCAGAGCTGAGCCGTGGTGCGATGCTTGTCGCCCGGCTGATCGGGCCATGGGAAAACGAAACGCTCGGTCGGCTCGGCCTTCGACCACGTCTCCTCATCGAGCTTCCCGTCGATCTTGATCTTCCCGGCTGCTCTCTGGCAGACGTAGGTCGGCGCGCCCTCATCCATCGGCCCGAGACTGTCCGCCGAACATGAGGCGGCGATGGTCAGTGCCAGCAGGTAGGTTGTCATTGGTGTTCACCTCTTGGGTTCTCTGATGAACGGCGTCGAAGCTAGAGCTTCGACCTACGCGACGGCAACAGGGGACAGTCCTGGAAACTCGAACGACGAGTTTCCCTGGCAGACAACGCTTGGACAGTCCCTGACGGCGCGCAACCTACGGGATCTGCTACTACGGTTAGAGCGCTTCATTCGCCAATCGCGCGAACTCAGCGACGGCCTCGCGGATGTCGGATTCCTGAATAGTCTCCCCGAGCGCGGGCGTCTCGAAGATGCGCTTCGGAAGCGTGTAGTCCTCAAAGCTGAAGCCCTCGCGCATCTTGAACCGGTGCTTTGCGGCGAGGGTCTCCGTTCCGAGCCTGGTGAGATCGTCATCGGTCAACTCAACGCCCGCGCAGGCGAGCGCCTTCAGCACCACGTCTCCCTTGTACACGCCGCGCGCGAAGAAGCAGACCACGAGGCTCGACAGGATCTGCCGCCAGCGCTCTTCACTGATGAGCTTCTGGGCCATGATGCCCGGCGTGCGTTCCTCGGGCTTGGCTTTCTGGTCGAAGCTGTAGCCGGCCGAATCGAGGTGGCTGTGGCGGGCGCCGGTGATGTTGTTAACATACGTCGCGGGACCCGTGTGGTAGCCGGCCATCTCGGTCTTGTTGAACGCGAACATGAACTCCTCGCCACCATACTTCGCCGCCGCATCAGCCGAACCGAGCGCGAGGGTCTGGTAGAACTCGTTCCGTTGCTCGCAGATCATCCCGATTGCCTCAATGTAGGTATCGCAGTCACCCCACGCGAGCTTCAAGCCCATCGTGTCGTCGGTGCTGATGAGCCCCTTCTCCAGCGCTTCGGTCGCCCATGCAAGGACGCAGCCGGCGGTCATCGCGTCGAGGCCACAGTCCTCAATTGCCGCCGTCACGCGCAGATAGCCCGGCGTGTCCGCCACGCCAAGCATCGTGCCGAGCGAGTAGAGCAGCTCGTAGTCGTACGAGATCATCGAGGTCTTGTAGAAGTAAGGCTCATCGACATACGGCTGGCGGTGCGCCGCGATGTGGATGCACGCCACCGGACAGTGCCCACAAGCCAGCCGGCGCCCGAGGTAATTCTCCGCGAGGTGCTCGCCAAACAGCGCCTCCGCGCCCTCGTAGCGAGTGGTCTGCAGGTTTTTCGCGGGCAGGCCGCCCATCTCGTGGAGATGGCTGACGTTGATCGCCGTCCCGATGTCATGGTACTTCTTCATGAGGTCGGAGTTGGCGGCGGCGTTGTGAATCTCGTCGTAGACCTCTCTGTACTGCTTCGGGTCGGCAACATCGACGGTTCTCCGCCCGGGAACGTGGATCGCCTTCAGGCCCTTGCTGCCAAACACGGCGCCGAGCCCCATGCGGCCGAAGTGGCGATAGGTCTCGGTGGTGACGGAGGCGTATCGGACCAGGCGCTCGCCGGCGCGGCCGATGCGCATGATCGTCCGCAAGCCCGCGCCCGTTTCCTTGCCCCGAACGATGTTCGCCGATGTGGATGCGCGCGTCATGCCCCAGATCGCCGAGGCATCGCGGAACTCCACCTTGGGCCCATCGATCACCAAGTAGACGGGCAGCTCGCTCTTGCCGCGAATGACGATCGCGCCATAGCCCGCGTGACGGATGGCGATGGCGCTACGCCCGCCGGCGTGGCTTTCGCCAAGGTCGCCTGTCAGCGGCGACTTGAACATGGCCACCGTCTTGGATGCCAGCGGGAAGAGACACGTCAGCGGCCCAACGGCGAGCACGATCGCGTTCTCGGGGCCCAAGGGATCCGCGCCCTCGGGGACTTCTTCGGTCAGCAATCGGATCGCCGCGTGGGCGCCGCCGAGACCGGGGTCGAAGATGTCTGGCCGGTCCGCGATTTCGTAGCTTTTCTTCGTGAGGTCGATGATGAGGACTTTGGCGAGCAGTTCAGCCGACATTAGGCACCCCCTCACCCACCGGATGCTCTTCCAACGCGAGCACGCCGTGCGGGCAGTACTCGGCGCACGTGCCGCAGTGAATGCAGATCAACGGCTTGCCGGCGTCCTCGTCCCAGTAGATGGCGCCGAGCGTGCAGGCCTTCTGGCAGTTGCCACAGCCGATGCAGATCGACTGGTTCAGCAGCACGCCTCCACCTTTGCGGAGCTTCAACGCGTCAACGGGGCAGACGCGGGCACACGGCGGGTCCTCGCATCCACGACAGACCACGACGATGAACCCGTGCTTCATCCCGCCCACCGAACGGATGCCGATCCGCGTCCGGCCGACGCCGCCCGCGCCCTGCCATCGCGCGCAGGCGAACATGCAGACCTGACAGCCCACGCAGCGTTCCGCGTCCACAACGGCCAGTCGTTTCGCCACCATGACCCTCCCGGGTTCGACGTCAGCTAGCCAAGTATGAACTTCGTCGGGGCGAGGGGGCTTTCCTCTCGCGCGGCGCCCATGCGAGGCAGGCCTCTTCCCCCTCTCTGGTGAATCCCACTGGTGCCGGTGAAGCCGACTTGGGCCCGCCGGCGTTTGGTATGATAGGGTCCATTGCCGCTCACATCGCCGCCGAGGTCACAGCCCATGCCCGTCGAGCGCAAAGCAGACAAGCAAGCGCGCGCGTTGGAAATCCTGAGACGCCTGGAAGAGACCTATCCGGACGCCGACTGCGCGCTGAACTGGAAGAATCCATTCCAGCTCCTGGTCGCGACTATCCTCTCGGCGCAGTGCAGCGACGAGCAGGTCAACAAGGTTACGCCCGAACTATTCAAGCGCTACCCCAACCCGGCGGCGCTGGCTTCGGCAACTCAGGAGGAGGTCGAGGAGCGCATTCGCAAGCTGGGGCTCTTCCGCAACAAGGCCAAGAGCCTCCGAGGGATGTCGGCGCAGCTCTGCGAGGAGTTCGATGCCGATGTGCCAAAGGACATGGACTCGCTCACCAGCCTTCCCGGCGTCGCCAGGAAGACGGCCAACTGCGTTCTCGGCACTGCCTACAACATCCCCTCGGGCGTCGTCGTCGACACGCACGTACAGCGGCTGTCGATACGTATGGGCCTGTGCAAACGTACCGAGAAATACGCCGAGAAGGTGGAGAAGGCGCTCATGCCGCTCTTCCCGCAAGATGAGTGGGTGTTCCTGAGCCACGCCATCATCCTGCACGGTCGGCAGATTTGCAGCGCCCGCAAGCCGCTCTGTGAGGAGTGCCCGCTGGACGACGTCTGCCCGAAGAGGATATAGAAGCACGGTTACTGAGGAGACCACTTGATGCGCCTTCGCAACATCATCACAGCAATCATCGCGCTAACCATCGTGGCGGGCACTGCTGTTGCTCAGGATGAGCTACCCAAATCGCTGATTGACCGTGGTGATTTTGAGGGGACGCTCGGCGGTTGGGAACGCGGCCATGGCGCCATCGAACTCGATGAGGACACCCCGCACGACGGCGCCGGCGCGGTCCGCCTGACCGATGGGGCGAGGCTTCAGACGCCGCTCATCCCCTACACCGAGGAGTTCGTGCGCGTCGCGCTCTGGATGCGGACCGAGGGCGTTGAACGCGGCGCTGAGGCGTGGCACCAAGCGGGCGGCCAGATTGCCTGGTACGATGCCGAGAAGAATTCCATGGGCCACTCCGATATCGGCTTGACCGTGGGCACCACCGACTGGACCCAGCACGAGACGCGCTTCTTCCGCGAGGCCAAAGACGGCGTCGCTTACATCAGCGTCGGCCTGATGATCTGGAATGCGACCGGAACGGCGTGGTTCGATGATGTGGTGGTCGAGGCCACCGAGCCGCCCGAGGAGTACATCAAGGTCCCTCTCCTCGAGCAGGTCGAGAACGACCCGCCCATCTTCTGGCCCGTACCGCCTCTGCAAGATGCCGACCAGCCGGTCGACATGGGTCCCGTTGAGGTCAACTTCACGGCGACGCGCGACTTCATGATCCGTCCCGCTGACGCGGCCGCGCCCGAGGTGTCGCGCGTCGACATCAAGGTCGGCGGCGGCGGCAACATGGGCTATACCGAGTCGGGTTGGGAGGCGGCCTCGGGCTGGCACCATCGGTACAAGTATCTGATGGAGGGCGAGGACGGCTACCCGGCGCTCGAGGTCTATGGCGAGGCATTCCGAGGTTCGCCGATCGTCTCCTACTTCACGCGCCTGTACATGCTTGAGAACACGGAGATCCCGAGGTTTGAGGTGGCGTTTCGCGTACCCGGCGAGTTCAGCCAGGTCACGTACTTCCAAGGAGCAAAGCCGGTCAGCGGCCCGCTCGTAGAGACCACGCCGGTGTTGGCCGTGGGTTACACCAACAAGCCATTCATCATCGTGCATCGGCCCGATGACACGGCCGGGCTTGTCATCTACCACCCCGTCCCGGCCGAGGTCCGCCGCTGGCATATCGAGGACTACATTGTCGAGGCGCAGCCTAACATCGTGATGACATCCTTCGAGGACGGCGGCGACTACGGGCTGCAGTGGCACTTCACGAACATCGAGGCTGGCGGCGGCGGCTACGAGCATAGCTTTGACTTCTCGCTCTTCCTGATGCCTTACATCGGCACCGCCCGCGGCGCGCTGAAGGAGTTCCAGGTCGCCGACGCGGACCTCATGGACGACGTCACCCCGATCGATGAGCAGATGTCGCATGGCTACTGGGCGGAATGGATGCCACGGCTTCGGGGGGCGCGGTTGCTTCGGATGGCGAGGTACCATCCGCGTGAGTTCTCGAGCTGGATTCACGGGGGCACGTCTTCGCACACGTACGGCCACCCGGACGGGCACATGTGGGGCGGCATGACGGGGACGATGAAGGGCATCCGCGTCGATCCGCTCGCCGAGAACGCGCTCAGCCGCGACCACGCGTTTCGGATGCTGCACTTCTTCCTCGAGCGCATGAACGAGGCCGGCGCGCCGCCGGATCTCGCGATGTGGCGCGCTCTCGCGGCCAGGCTCGACAACCCCGAGGATTACCGGGACCATGTTTTCTGCCAATACTGGGAGTTCCGCATGGGCGAGTTCCGGAGGCTGATGCAGTCTCCGCAACTCACCGAGATTGAGAAGGAAGAGGCCTACGAGAGGCTCCAGTTAGCCCAGAACCTATTCGACCCGGAGAGGCAAGGCACGTGGACCGAGGTCATCCCCGAGGGCGGCTACTGGTTCAAGTACATGGACCTCCCGATCTGGCCCGAGAACCAGTGGGTCATCAACACGCACGCGACGAGCGTCGGCATTGCCGGGCAGTTTGCACTGCTGGCCACCGAGACCGGCCACGACGGCGACGCGGCGTGGTGGAAGGTCATTTACGAGCGAGGCGTCGACGGCCTGTTGTATGCGATGGGCCAGGACTGGATGTGGTACGTTGACGACCATGACCCCAACGAGGTGCGCTACGGCAAGCGGGGCGGGCCAAGAGGGTACCATGGCTATATGATGACCGCGTGGGTGCCCGACATCATCCGCCTCGGCCGAGACCTCGGCGACTACCGCTTCGATGAACTGGTGGCGGCTGAGAAACGACTCATGAAGGCCAAGTACCTCGAGGGCGAGCCCGCGACGCTGCAGCTCGCGCAGGCATTCCTCGAGGAGATTGGGCAGGGGGAGCAATGAGCTACGTCAAGGTGGCTGCCGGGACGCTCGCGCTGCTGGTGACCGGCGTGGTGCTATCCGCGTCCGCCGATGCGGCCAAACGGATCGAGTGGTGGCGGACGCCCAATACTCAACCCGTCGACTCCACGACTCCCGACGAGCCGGTGCCCGAGGGTTCGGAGGAGAACCGCCCCGCCGAGTTGCTTGAGGCTGTCGCCACGCGAGCAGAACTGCCGCTCGTCGGCGAGGTCAGCGGCGCGACGGCGGCGGCTCTTGAGCCGCCGGAGGCCGGCACCGCGCCCGGGCCTCCGCCCGTACCAGGCTGGGCCGCGCGGGAGCTTTTCGGCGACTACGCGCTCACCGCCATGGCCGCGGCCGAGTATGCCCATCCAAAGGGTCAGACGCTGCGAGTCGCTCTCTATGAATTTGCCTCGGCCCAGGATGCCTGGGGCTTGTGGTCGCGAGACCGAGGCGAGAAGACCGTCTACGCTGGACAGTCAGCAGCTTTCGGTCCGCCCCTTCGTGTCTGGGAGGGCAAGTATGCCGCGGTGCTATCGATGGACACCGCCGACGAGCGACTCGATGAGGTCCGGCTGAGCAAGTTCGCCCGCAGCCTCTTCGCGCTCATCAGCGGATCGGGGAATCCGCCCTCAATCACCGGTTGGCTCCCCTCCGCCCTGCAGGTGCCTCACGAGGTCACCTACTTCCACGCCCAAGCCCCGTTCGGGACGGGGGCCATGGCACTCGACGAGACCACCAACGGCGCGATGGCGCAGTACCGCGTGGGTGATGACGGCGTCCCCTTCTGGGGCGCGCTGATCAGCTACTCCAGCCACGACGCCGCGCTGCTCGGATGGCGCCGGTTCGTGGCGTCGCAGCTTGGCGGCGACCCCGACGAGGGCACCGAGGGCGCGCGGCGAACGGGGCTCTCGGGCGGATGGGGTGGCGTGAAGATGAAGGGCAACGTCTGCGCATTCGTCTTCGGCGCGTCAACGCGCAACCAAGCTGAGCGTTTCCTGGCCCAAGCCACGGCCGCCGCGTCGTCATCAGGCACGAGCTACTGAAAGCGAGCACCCCATTGACCCAGACGCCCAAGCTGTCGCCTCGGAGAGTCTATATCACGGCCGACGCCAACGAGGATCACCTCTGCCGCAAGCGCATCGACGCCATGCTCGGCAGCTTCGATGCGGGCAGCGTTGAGGTCGTCACCGAGGCCCAGCTCAACGACCTCGTGCCCGAGACGGGTTGGCGCGCGGCCCGGCGCTGGGGCAGCATCCCCGTTGACGAACAACGCGATCCCGACATTGTCTTCACCAAGACCCTCTTCCCGGACGCCGCGGGAATCGAGGCTCGGAAGACGGCGCTCCCAAACCTCAGCTTTCACGACGCGCTGAGCCATCGCATATTCGTGTATCGCGAGGACGGCGAGGACGCCTGGCGCGAGCGCATGAAGGGGACGGTGTGTCAGCCTGGGTGGCAGCTCCACACGATGATTGGCTGCCCTTTCCGCTGCGCCTACTGTCACCTCAATGGGATGCTCCGCATCATCACCAACATGGAGGAGTACTGCGAGAAGCTCGCCGAGTGGGTCGAGCGCGCGCCCGAGCAGCGGCTCTATAAGTGGGACAACCAGTCCGACACGATCTTCTTCGAGCCCGAGTACGACGCGACGCGGCTCCTCGTCGAGTTCTTCGCCAACCAGCCCGAGCGCTATCTTGAGATCTACACGGGAAAGAGCGATAACGTCGACTTCATGCTCGACTACGACCATCGCGGCCACACGATCCTGCAATGGAGCGTCGCCGCGCAGACGCAATCCACCGTCATCGAGCCGAAGACTGCCGACATGGCCGCCCGGATTGAGGCCGCCCGCAAGTGCCAGGAGGCGGGTTACCTCGTGCGTTACCGACTATCGCCGATCGTGCCCGTCCGCAACTGGCGGGAGGAGAATCGCGAGCTGATCCGGCTTATCTTCGAGCGCACGCAGCCGGATGTCATCACGCTCTGCTCGTTCGGATGGATGGATGTCGACGACGCGCGGCAGTGCGTGGACTTCGATTTACTCGACCCCGAGTTCGTCGCCGCGATGGAGGCTGGCGCGCCCTTCATCCGCGAGCGCGGCTACACGTCCGGCGGCGGCCGGCCGATCCCCCACGACGCCCGGGTCACGCTCTTCACTTTCCTGATCCAGGAAATCCAGAGCATCAGCCCCAACCAACCCATCGCCCTGTGCCTGGAGACGGAGGAGATGTGGCAAGCGCTCGGGCCGATGATCGGACAGACCTCGCGCAACTACCTCTGCAACTGCGGCGCGCTCTGCACCCCCGGCTGGCCGAAGTACGACAAGATGGCTGCCGCGCTGTAAGCCGTTCGTGGCGCAGGCATTCCTGCCTGCGGGTTCGGGGGGGGGCGCGGGGAAGCAATCCCGCGGGCGAGGGGGTGACGGTCGCAGGGAGGAATGCCAGCGCCACCACGGCGAGCGGGCGTGATCGCG
>CAZKUN010000024.1:54522-57199 GCA_964555935.1 uncultured Armatimonadia bacterium
GGGGGGGGGGGGGGGGGGCGGGGGCCACGATCGCGCGGGGGTTTGGGGGTGCGGCCGCGGGGCTGCTTGCCCCCCGCCACGACGGCTAGCGGGATTGATCGCGAGAGGATTGCTCGGTTGCGGGAGTCAATAACCACTCGCGTGACTGGGAGGTCCGGCGCTGGATACGCTCGAGGGTGTCATCGAGACGATCGTCTACTACGGGGAGGACACGGGCTTCACGGTGTGTCGCGTCTCCGTGCCGGGCATGGTGCAGCTCGCGACCGCCGTCGGCCCGTTCACGTCGCCTGTAGTAGGCGAATCGGTGCGGTTGCACGGCGAGTGGAAGAAACACCCCAAGTTCGGCAGCCAGTACAAGTTCGAGCGCTACGAGACCCTCCGCCCCGCCACGCAAGAAGCTATCGAGAAGTATCTGGGTTCTGGCCTGATCCGCGGCATCGGCCCGGTCATGGCCAAACGACTCGTGCGCCACTTCGGCGACAAGACCCTTGACGTCCTCGACGAAGACCCATCCCGCGTCCGCGAAGTCGATGGCATCGGCCCGAAGCGCGCCAAGGTCCTCACCGCCGCGTGGATGGAGCAGAAGGCCATCCAGAACGTGATGCTCTTCCTCCAGGGCCACGCCGTCAGCGCCTCGTACGCTGTTAAGATCTACCGCACGTACGGCGACGAGGCCGTGCGGATCGTTGAGGAGAATCCCTACCGCCTCGCCCAGGATATTTGGGGCGTTGGCTTCAAGACGGCCGACCGTATCGCGCGCTCCGTGGGCATCGCCCAGGACGCGCCCAAACGCCTCAGAGCCGGGCTCGAACACGTCCTCCTGACGGCCGTCGACGAGGGACATGTCTTCCTGCTTCGCGATGTCCTCATCGAACGCGCCACGGAGATTCTCGAGGTCGACGCCGAGAACGTGCAGGGCGCGCTCGACGACTGCCTCCAAGTTGAGGATGAACTGCGCCGCCTCGAGCAGGAAGTCGACACCGAGGACGTCGAGGGCATCTATCTCTCCCAGATGATCTCAACTGAGCGCGAGGTGTCAGCGCGGCTGAAGGACCTGCTGGAGGCGCTTCCGCACCGCGCGCCACAGCCCGACCACACGCGGGCGTGGCTCGCGCGGACGAATGACAAGCGCGGGATCGAACTCTCGGGGCAACAGGAAGGCGCCGTCATCGAGGCCTTGCGCCAGCCCGTCACGGTCATCACGGGCGGCCCCGGCACCGGCAAGACCACCATCACGCGCACGATCGTCCAGGCGTGTGAGGCGCTGAATCGCAAACTCGCGCTGGCGAGCCCCACGGGCCGCGCGGCGAAACGGCTCGCGGAGGTGACCGGTCGCCCGGCGACGACTATCCACCGACTGCTCGTGGTGGATCCGAAGACGTTTCGCTTCAAGCACGACCACGAGAACCGACTCGACATCGATTTCCTCGTCGTCGACGAGACCTCGATGCTCGAGATCACGCTGGCAAGGGACCTCCTCCGCGCGCTGCCTCCGCAGTGCCAACTGCTTCTCGTTGGCGACGCGGACCAGCTTCCGGCGGTGGGCGCCGGCAACGTGCTCGGCGACGTCATCCGTAGCGACGCCGTGCCGGTCGTTCGGCTCACGGAGATCTTCCGCCAAGCCGCCGAGAGCCAGATCGTCCAGAGCGCCCACGCGGTGAACCGCGGCGAGTTCCCGTCGGTGACCGATCCGGCCCACTGGCGCGACCAGAACTGCCTGCTCGTCGAGGTCGAGGAGGCGGATGACATTCCAGCCTGCGTCAATCGGCTGATCACGGAAACACTCCCCGGGCGCGGCTACCGTCCGGAGAACACTCAGGTAATCGCGCCACTGCATCGCGGCCCCGCCGGCGTCAGCCGTCTGAACGAGGAACTTCAGACCAATCTCAACCCGGCCGCTCCGGGACGGACCGAACTCCTGCGCGGTGGGCGGCTCGTGCGAATTGGCGACCGCGTCCTGCAACTGAGGAATGACTACGACAAGCACGTGTTCAACGGCGATATGGGAGTCATTGCCAGTATGGATTCGGTCCAGCAGATCATGCAGGTCGCGTTCCCTGATTGCCTCGTTCAGTACGAATTCTCAGAACTCGACCAGCTTCAGTTGGCCTACGCTATGACGGTCCACAAGAGCCAGGGTTCTGAGTATGAGGCGGTCATCCTGGTGCTTCACCGCTCGCAGTATGTTATGCTGCAGCGGAATCTGCTGTATACGGGATTGACTCGTGCCCGATCGCTCCTGGTCTTGGTCGGTGACAAGCGCGCCATCTGGCGAGCCGTCCGCAACGATCGTCAGTCACTTAGGTTCTCTCGCCTGGCTGACCGGCTCCGCGGGCGCCTGCAGGACGGCCGAACGCAGCCGGGCCTGCCGCTCTGATCGAGGTGTGGCGCGCTATCGCCAGCCCACCGGGAGATCGTTCCGGACGTGTTACGTTGTATAAATCTAGTGTCAAGGTGCCAAACGTCACTGAAATGCCGGAGGGATAAGGCGCTTACTCAGGGAAGACACTTATGTAGACTTCGCTGCTAAGACATCGACAGGCGCCGACGGGGCCCCGGCGCGCAGCATCGATCAATCTGCGGCATTTACGCCGCGCTCACGAAGGTGTGAGGCTGAGTGTCCGTCTGGTTTGCTCGGTATTCCCCATAGGGTTGGGGAGACCGAATGGCGGGCAAA
>CAZKUN010000025.1:0-57085 GCA_964555935.1 uncultured Armatimonadia bacterium
TCTGGCAAGTCGGCGAGCCCTCGCGTCAGCGCTGGGAGACCACCGCCGATCTCTGCTACCAACTGCATGACCTCGACGGTGATGGCAAGGCGGAGGTGCTCTACACCCGCGAGTTCGAGTTGCGCGTGGCTGACGGCGCGACCGGCGAGACGCTCCGAAGCATCCGCACTCCCGAGTCCGTGCCACCCAAGGCCGCCGGCGCGTGGCCGCTCCGCCGAGTCATCGGCGACTGCCTCTACTTCTGCGATTTCACCGGCGACGGCAAGCAGGACGCGGTCATCCTTAAAGACCGCTACGAGCGCTGCTGGGCCTACGATTCGGGCCTCAACCTGCTGTGGGATCACTCATGCAAGACGGGGCATTATCCGACGAGTTACGACATCGATGGCGACGGCCGCGAAGAGCTGCTGATGGGTTACACGTTGCTCAATGCCGAGGGGCAGGTGGTCTGGCAACTCGACGCAATCGACCACGCCGACAGCAGCGTCATGTGGCACAACTCAGCGGGCGAGCCGACGGTCGCCATCGCCGGTAGCGACGCGGGCTTCTACCTGATGGATGGCGCGGGCGAGACCTTCGCCCACCACCCCATCGGCCACGCGCAGACCACGTGCCTGGGGAAGCTCCGCGCGGACGTGCCGGGACTTCAGCTCATCGTGAATACCTACTGGGGCGAGCCGGGGGTGACGATCATCCTCGACGAGCGCGGCAAGCTGCTGCGCGAGTTCGAGCCGATGCACTACGCCTGCTTGCTCCAGCCCGTCAACTGGACCGACGACGGCACCGATCTCATCCTGCTCTCGCCCCATGTTGACCAAGGCGGTCTCATCGATGGACGTGGGCGCCGCGTGGTGATGTTTCCGGATGATGGCCATCCGGTCCTGTGCTCGGATGTCAAGGACATCGACGGCGACGGGATCGACGAAATACTGTGCTGGGATTACGACGAGATCTGGATCTACAAGCCCGACCGCGACCCCTCGCCCCGCCCCTATCCCGAGCGGAATCCGTTCTACAACGACTCGAACTACCGCGGCCAGTGGAGCAAGGCGGAGGCTTGACGCGCCCCTCGATGACTCAACTGGTGAAGTCGACGACCCCCTAGATGGCACGGTCTGAGTTGTCTCCACCTTCGCCGGAGGATAGCTCCTTTGGCACGGTGACGGAGAAGACCGTGCCTTCGGGCGCCTGGCTGGTGAAGCTCGCGGCCCCTTGAAGATAGCGCTCCGTGAGTAGCTTCGCGCTGTGCGTGCCGATGCCGCGGCCTGACCCGCTCTTCGTGCTGAAGGACCGCTGGAATATCTGTTCTTGGATGTCCTCGGGTATCACTACGGCGTTTCTGACATGAAACTCCACGTGATCACCCGCGTCGGTAGCGTCCATGGCCACCGTGCCGCCTGCCTCCGTTGCTTCGAGAGCGTTCTTGGCCAGGTTGCCCAGCACCCTCCGCAACAGCGTGGCGTCAGTCAGGATCTCACAGTCAGGTGCTTCGCCAACGGCTAGTGTCCGGTCTTTCGCCACCGAGTGGCTCCGATAGAGTTCCGCTGTCGACTCCATGATGTCGCGCGCGGATACCGAGGACACATCAAGCACGAGCGTGCACTGCTCCGCTGCCAGCAACTGACGTTGGGCGAGGACTTCCTCGTGCAGTTGCTGCGAGATCCGGCGCAGGTTCTGTTTGCACTTCTCCTCCATGTGGGGGTCGTTTTCCTCGCTCGTGAGCAGTTCAGAGACTGCCTGAAGTCCCATCGTTATGTTCAGCACGTCGTGGAAGAACACGCGCTCAAGCACGTCTCGCCGCTTCTCGGCACTGATGTCGCGTAGCGAGAGCGACACCAATTCCTCCTCGCCCACACGGATTGGCGTCGCGATGACGTTGATGTCCAGGGCCCCACCGTCCACCTCTCGCGTGGTCCGGATCCGGCACTCGCTGGCGGCCGGTTGGCCGCGTTCGAGACACTCCACGGTCGCATCCAAGGCGCCGCACTCCTGACACGCGTGACCCGTGCCGCAACCACTGGGGGCGAGTTCGACATTGACGCAGCCCACCGTCTCCCCTGAACGAAGCCCAAGCAGCTCACGCGCTGATTCGGCGCCGAGGGACTCAGCAACCCTCTGGTTCACCGCGACGATCTGGCGTTCCCGATTGAGTATCATCGCCATGTCTGGGGTGGAGTCGAATAGCGTCATGGCCAGGTCGTTCTCCAGTACCTGCCGGCGGGTAGACTGAAGTTCGGCCTCGCCAGCTCGGTCGGCGCACGCGCAGTGTGTCTGCGTCGTCGAATCGCAGTCTGTTTGCGTCATATGTGGATGCCCTCTCTTTGGCCGGAGCCTACCCGACGCTGCGCCACCGTGACCCGGTGGCGTCGCCGGAGCTTTCGCCGGCAATCCGGCTTCTCCCTGCGAGGCACCGACCCGTCCGCCGAACTGAGGCGGTGGCACGGCTGGGCACTGCCGCTCATGGATCCCCGATGGCGGATGCGGTCGCTCTTACCCTTACCACTCCCCGACCGTCCTCAGCAGCATCCACATGACGACGGGCGCGAGCATCATGAAGATGAACAGAGTCCACTGATCGAACCTGTCACTTCGGCCGTGTCCGAGCATGGCGCGCCTCCCGTCCGGCTCCGGTTGCCCTCCCTATAGATGATACCCGCCGCCAAGGTCCGCGCAAACACACCGAGAAGTAGCCGCCGGAGGTGATTCGAGTGCCGATGAGCGCCGCATCCAAACGCGCGCTGAACTACACCAAGGGACCGGAATGGTTCTGCGAGTTTCGCACGACTCCCGTAACCGGATGCTTTGAGCGGGAAGAGGCTGTCTACCGGCGTGATCCGAGCGCCGTCATCCGCGTCGGCGACCTCCATCATGTCTGGTATACGAAGTCCGTCGGCTTGGCCGAGGGATTCGGAACGGGCGATCCCGCGAAAAAGACCTTTCCATGGGACCTCTCCGAGGTCTGGCACGCGACGTCGGAAGATTCCTACCACTGGGAGGAGCAGGGCGTGGCAGTCCCGCGCGGCCCGGAGGGCGCTTTCGATGATCGCAGCGTCTTCACGCCTGAGGTTCTCGCGCACGAAGGCAAGCACTACCTCGTGTACCAGACGGTCCGGGCGCCGTACGTGCGGCGGACGAAGAACCGCATCGGCATGGCCGTCGCCGATTCGCCCGAGGGCCCGTGGGTGAAGGTCGGGCATCCCTTGCTCGAGCCGTCCGACACCGGCGAGTGGCTCGGGGATGAGGACAACCGATTCCTCGTTACAGAGAAGGGCGATTTCGATAGCCAGAAAGTCCACGACCCCTGCCTCATGTTCCACCGCGGGCAGTTCTGGCTCTATTACAAGGGCGAGATCATGGGCGAGGAGATGACCTTCGGCGGGCGCGAGACCAAGTGGGGCGTCGCGATCGCCGACCGGCCCGAGGGCCCGTACGCAAAGTCCGAATACAACCCCATCACCAACAGCGGCCACGAGGTCATCGCCTGGCCCTACCAGAGGGGCATCGCGGCGCTGCTGACGACCGACGGGCCGGAGAAGAACACCATCCAATACGCGCCCGACGGCATCAACTTCGAGATCGAGGCGGTCATCAAGAACCCGCCCGAGGCCCCCGGCTTGTTCCGGTGCGAGGACCCCGATACTCATCCGCTGGAGGGCGTGCGGTGGGGCCTCTGCCACGTCTGCCGCAACGACTTCGCCTACATCCGGCGATTCCACGTCGACGAAACACTCAAGAACTGGTTCGCCTCAAGGACCACCTACGAATAGAGGATGCGTCACCATGAGACCTCACGAGCGCTGGATCTGGACGGAGCTGATCGGATTTGACAGCGAGCAGCCCGACCAAGGCGTCGCCGAGTACCTCGAGACGACCGGCTTCGTGCCTGACTGCATCTGCCTGCTCATCACCTCGCCCGACTTCGCGCTCTCCCATGAGGACTGGCCGGGGGAGGTGGATCTCCCGCCGGATTTCTGCTCGCGCGACGGGCACGATCACAACCCGCAGCGCAGCCGACAGGTCTGGACGAATCGCCAGCTCCGGAGCCTCATCGACGGGCTCCACGCGCGCGGCGTGCGGGTCTACTTGACCATGTTCACGCGGTTCTACGACAACCAGTTTCACCATGAGTGGCTCAGCGATCACCGCGAGGTCTGCAAGGTCTTCCGCGGCTTGGGGTGGTCGGGATCGATCAACGCGCTGTCGCGGCTGGCGGATGGGCGCTACTTCGAGGACATCTGGATTGAGAAGCTCTGTCAGGTGATGGCCTACTACGACTTCGATGGCTGGCATGGCGCCGATGGCTTCGGGCCGCTCAACGGGCCGCTCTACCGCGTCTGCATCTCTGACGACATGGTCGACCAGTTCGCCCACATGAGCGGCGTCGATCTCCCCGAGGAGGTCGCGCTGCGCTGCGCGCACGACGTCGAGAAGCTCGAGGTCCGCGCCGCATGGCTCTGGCGCCACGCGCGCGAGGAGTGGATCGAGTTCTACGCCGAGAGGTGGGCCGGATTCTGGCGCAAGGCGATGGCGGCGATTCACGCGGCCGGCAAGAAAGCCGTCATCAACTCCGCCTGGGGGCGCGCGCCGTTTGAGTCGCTCTACCGATATGGCGTCGACTATCGGCGCATCGCCGAGGCAGGCGTTGACGGTATCGTCGTCGAGACGGTCGCGGCGGGGCTTAGCATGGATCCCCGCCCGGAAGCCGCCAACCCGAATCGCCACCACGACTTCCTCGCGATGCTGATGCTCATCAAAGCCCGCGTCCCCGACACCAGGCTCATCTTCCTCCACAACGTGCATGACACGGTCGAGGAATGGGACGCGATCCACCACAAGCCAACCGTGCTGGAGCGCGAGATCTACGCGTTGTCCAACGTCTTCATCACGCGGGCTGATGGCAAGCTCGCCCCGTGCGCCAACGGGTTCCTGGCCTGCCTGGGCGACGGTATCGCCGCCGAGCAATGGTCATGGCTTCGCGAGCGCTGGGAGCTGGCGTTCTCCGATTCGCCCCGCCGCGCGCTCGGCGCGACTCTGGTCTGGTCTGACGCTGCAATGGACGCTCAGCAGGCCGACTTCATTGCTAACCGCTCGTGGACGGTCCATCGCCTGGTGTTTCATCTCATGAGTCGAGGCGCGCCCGTGCAGACCACCGTCAACGTGCACGACGTCCACGCCGCCTCTGGCGCGATCCTCGTCATCAATCCGAACCTGCTGCCGCCCGCCGAACTCGAGAGCGTTCTCGCGTACGAGGGCGGCCCCATCGTGCTAATCGGCCCGGAGGGCTGTTGCGTGCATGGCGAGCCGGAATGTATCACCGACGATGATGACGCGTCGCTGCCCGGCGATGTGATGGGCATTGTCGAGCCTTACGGCTACTGGGATCACATGGAGTTCCGACCGGCGTCCGAGGAGTACCTGCAGGCCTGCGCCGATGCCATCGTCCGCGCGGCCGGCGTCTTCACCGTGACCGACGAGGCCGAATCCGTCGGCCTCATGGTCACCGAATCATCCGCCGGCGCTTTGCGAATCGCGATCAAGAACAAGACGCCCTTCTACGCCCGCCCGACCATCGAGATATCGCAGCCCATCGATTCCGTGGCCGTCTTGACGATGTTCCCATCCATGCTGGATGCGCCCGAAGGCAACGCGTTCAGCGTCCGCGTGCCGCCGGACGGAATTACGGTGGTTGAGGTGACGCCGGCAACCCAGCAGCCGTGCGAGTGAGGGTTTGTCGTCACGTGACGACAAACGCCTGCGTCAGGTCTGCCGAAGGCATGGGAAGGACACATCCGGGCAGAACGCGGACATCCGCGCGCAAGCACTAGGTATGCATCCGGAAGTCGATCTCCGCCGGCGGCGGGAATTCCCGGCGCACCCGCTTCTTCAGCTCATCGTCGATCTCGATGCCTTCTTCGATTGAGATCCGCCGCTCGTGCATGCCGTACCACAGGTCGCTCAGCGATACCTCGCCCTCGCGCAGGTCATCAATCTCCGCCGCCGCGTCGAGGATGCGTTGCACGGTCTGCAAGTCGCCCTCCGCCAACGCTGCCTGGCCCTCCAGCAGCACCACGCGCCCCGCGGAGCGCACGGGTTCTGGAACGCTCGACAGGAACCCCAGCCAATCGCCGGCCCGATCAGCCGCGAGCAGCGCTCGACCACACTCAATCACGAGCGGCTTCAGGCTCGGCATTAGCCGCGCGGCCGTCAGCAGCAGATCCGCGCATCGGCCCAGGTCCCGATCCTCTCGAGCCAGCACGGCCAGATTCCGCAGCGCCCACGGCGACTCGGCGAGCGATTGAGCGTTCTCCCAGGCCTCGCGCGCGCCGTCTCTCTCCCCGGCCTGGTATCGCATCACGCCAACGTGCAGCCAGTCGAGCCAGTCCGTGTTCTCGCTCCCCGCGACGCTCTTCTCGAGCAAATCGCGCCACTCGGGCTGCACCACGTACGACTTCGGCGCGCTGCCGGGATCAGCCGGCGGCAACTCCCCCGCTTGCAGCAGCTCGAGCCACGGCGCCTGAGCCTCGCTCAGCGAATCCTCGCCGAACACCAGCTCCGCCCCACAGAACGCCTGCTCGCCCGCGGCCTCGCGACGCATCAGCTCCAGTTTTCCCCAACCCGAGCCGCCGTGCAGGATTTCTGTCGGTGCCTTCCGCGCGACAGTGCGCGTCCGCTCAAACTCCGCGTTCATGTCGGCTCGCGGCAGGAGGTCCTCGATCCGCGCGCCCACCTCCGCCCGCGCGTCGTCCCAGTCCCCGTGGACCTTCGCCGGGTCAGCCTCGATCAGCCCATACGCCTCCAGCCACTCCCACTCCGCCTTGGCGGGCATCGGCAGGTGCTCGGCCTGCGTCCGCGCAAGCCCGGCCTGGGTCTCTATGTACGCGCACCCGGGCTTGGCCAGGAATGTCTGCCAGCGCTTCCCGCCGGGGCCATGGCCCCAGACGAACAGCTTGCGGCCTTTGAGCATGTCCGTTGAGGTCTGCCCCAGCCCCTTGCCGTCGCCGTCGAGAGCGGTGATGAACGGCCGGCCGCCATCAGGCACGCGGAAGAAGAAGTCCATCGAGTTCGGCACGTTCGTCGAGTACGTGCCATCCGTCTTGCCGTCATACAGCGGGATCGGCACCTTCGCGAGGCCGCCCTTGTAGGCAAACCGATAGCAGTGATCCGCCGGCACCACGACCCGAGTCTCGGGCGTCTCGGGCGCGGCCATATTGCTCCACCAGTACATCGGCACTTCCTCGTCTCGCGGGTTCACGATGCGCGGCCGGATGAAGAGCACTTCCGAGCCATCGGGGAGGTACGCGTCGATCTGAAACGGCACTTGCCGGATCCGTTCCCACTCATACATCCGCAGCACGGGCGTCCCGTCGTTCCCCTCCACACGGGCGGCGTGCAGCGGCGAACACGTGAAGACGCAGTGCCCGATCATGCCGATGTTCCACTCCACTCCGCCGCTGAACCACGCGTTCCGGATCGCCAGGTTCGCGGGCTGGAAGACGGGGTTCACCTCCAGCAGCTCGCGCCCGCTGGGTTTGTGGTAGATCGACCACAGCCTTCCGCCGACATCCAGCAGAAAGGTCGCGCGGAGGAACTCGTTCTCGAGCACCGCCGTCCTGAAACGCGTCGGCTCAAGCTTGCGGGTGTACCCGTCCTGCATCAGGTATGGGAGCGAACTCGTCACGCGCCCGTACCGGAGGTAGCGCTGATCCTCCTCGGGGATGTCGGGCGACATTGTGATATCCGCATGCGTGTCGGCGGCGGGGGCCAGCGGCGGCAGCGGATTCTCCGGACCGACATCGGCACCGGGCATCGTCCACGTATCCAGGCGCAGTTCGCTCATGGGGTGTTCTCCTGACTTATTGGTGACTTGGCCGATGACGAATAGGCCAACGCGATGGTCACGATGGCGAGAACGACGAAGATGATCTCAACCGTCAGCGCGGCGCCGCGCGGGTAGAGCCTGAACAATCCGGCATCCTTGTCGATCGACTGCTTGATCCACGTCAGCGCGGTCTGCGATATGGCGACGAAGGCGATGACGCTCTGAGCTGCCGGTGCAGCGCCCCAGTGGCGTCTCAGATAGCTCCCGACGACGCCAGCAGGGATCACCGCGATCGCTAGCAGGACAATGCCATTCACGTCGGCCTCAAGGCACTTCGCATAGACATCGTAGCCCGACACCAGCAGCACTGCGCCCACGCACAGCGCCGCCGAGCTAGCCAGGCCTCGTTTGCCGTTCCCATCTCGCTCGTGGAAGCAACACAGCAGCGGAATCGCGATGCCCAGGAAGGGCATGCCGAGCACGATGTCGATCGGGAGCAACTCCGCATCACCCACGATCCACAACAGGACCCACGCGACCGTCAGGCCGCCGATCCACGTCATCGGACCTATTGTCGCCGGCCTCGCCTCGCCGTTCGTAGGGGCGTGATTCATCACGCCCGCCGTCGCCGACCCCAATGCCAGCGCCGCCCCGGCACACGCGCCGAAGAAACACTCCATCACCTTCCACCAGTCGATCCATCGCTGCGCCGCCTCACCGAACGGATGCGCGTGGATGCCCCACGCCTGGATCATCTCGCCGACGGAGAACCCGACCGCCCCGCCAGCCAAGCCAAACACCGATAGCCTCACCGCGAACCGATCCCGCATCACAGCCGCCGCGCCGAGCATCCAGAACCACCCTAGCAGCAACCCGCCCCAGCACTCATGCCTTGGCTCGTCCGTGGGGTGAGAGAAGTAGACTCGCGGGATGCGATCCGGCGGGTCAAACGGCGAGTTCAATAGCCACGCGCCGAGCAGGAAACACGCGAGCCCGCCCCCCAGAATCAGCGCCAGCCGTTTCGTCGGATACGCAACATTGCTCGCGACCATGCCGAGGATCACGCCGCCAAGCGCGATCCACACGCCGCCCTTGATGGCGACTCCCAGGAAGCCCCACCAGTACGTCGGCGAGTCCGGCACGTTGTGCATCAGCCCCAGCGTCTGGCCGTATGTCATCGTGCCGCCCATGGAGAACGCCAGCGCGCCCACCGCGCCGAGCGTCAGCGCCTGCCTCCGCCCGCCGACCAGCACCAACGCCACGCACAGCCCAAACAAGGCGCCGGGCACGGTCGCGCCCATCTGCCCGCCAAACTGCCCTCGAATGCCCCATCCCAACGCACCCGCGGCGGCGCCAACGGCCGCCGCCGTCAGGATGCGTCGCGTGGAGAGGCCTTGGGGAGTATCGTGGCTCACGGCAGGATGATTCAACTGCGCGCGCCGGAGACCTGCAGGAGCTGCGGGAATCGTCGCGTCACTGCCCGTACACGCGCACGTAGTCGATATCCGACTCGCCGAGTTCGCCGGGGATCGAGAAGTCTACCGGTGCCCCTTGGCCGGGCACCTTGCCGACCAGAACCTCCGTCAGCGGCGCGTTGAATGCGCCGCTGTGGCGGAACTCGTGGATGCCCTCGAAGTGCTCGCCATCACTACTCGCCTCAAGCACGCCGCCCGCGTCAGTCCACCGGCCGCGGATCCACACCCACTCGCTGGGCTCGTGGTGTCCGGCGAGGGTCTCCAGGTACTGCATGTTGGCCTGAAGCAGGCTGTCGATGCGCGTGCCGACCCGCAGCGTTGCGCCGTTCGCCCATCGCAGCGCCACGCCGGGGCCCCAGTTCATCCCCCCATCCGAGCCATGCCGGATCTTGACCTCAAACCCGGATACTTGCAGATCCACGGGCACGCCGAGATAGGCATAGGTGTGGCCATGGGCGCGGACGTGGAGGCTTCCATCCGCGATCGAGAAGGGATCCGGATTTGTGGGTGAGACGAGACGCTCTCCCTCGGGGAGTTCGTCGAACTCAAGCGCGAAGGCAGGCTGGGACCAATCGGCGGGTGCGCGAAGGGCTCGCTCGGCGTCGCGGGCGCGGGCCGCGAGTTTCCGGGCCTGCCCGTGGCGAGCCCTGACGCGGGCGTCGACCGTCGCGCGAAATTCCGGCGTCAGCTTTGACGAGTATTCATCCTCCAGCGTCCGCATGGTTCCCGGATCCTCGAGCCAGGCAACGAACGTGTGGAGGCGCGCGTTGGCGCGCAACACGCTCGCGCATAGCTCTGGCGTCACGGGCATCGTGATGTTGTTGCAGAGGACGCCGACGCTGTTGCTGATGTTGTAGCCGGAGACGAAGAAGCGCAAATACTCATCGCTCGCTCCCCGCCGGCCCTCGCCTCGGAGAATGTAATCGACATACGCGTCCGCCTGCGGGAGGTAGCAGTCCTCAAGCCCAAGTGCTCCGGTCGAGTGCCATTCGAGAACGCCCTCGTCGCCGATCAGCGCGCGTGACTGCCGGGCGAGCGCGTAGAGCGCCGCCGGATCGAACAGGTACTGCCCGTCGAAGTACAGGCCATCAGGCTCAAGGTCGGCCATCACACGCTCGATGGCCGACATGAACGCAGGCATGTTCTCGCCCCGACCGGGAAGCACGGGAATCCCCAGAGCGTTGACCTGGCCCCAATCGTTGAAGGCAAGATTCTCGTGGGGGGTGTCTTTCAGGAAGTAGAACGGGCTGGTGTAGACGATGAAACGCTGGCCGGATTCGTGGATTGTCTCGCGGACGCGAGCGAACTCCTCGGGCCCGTGGCGCGGGATGAAATCGAGGTTCCATTCCTTCCAAAGCGCGACCTCGGACTGCAGCAGCACAATGTCGCCAACCGTCTTCCACGAGCGCAGCACGGCGTCGGATGGATAGCCCTCCGTGGGGTGCCAGTGCCACACGACATTGCTCTCGATGGAGCGCTCCCAGGGGTACTCCTTGGGCGGGCAGACGCCCAGCCAGAGCACCTCGTCGGCCGGGAGAGCGTAGGTGGCGACCGTCCTGGCGTAAGCATCGAAACCGTCGTCGAGCAATTCATCCGAGCAGTAGATCCCGAAAGCGCCCAGTTCGTCGGCGATGAGGTGGTTGACGAGGTACGAGGTGTTCCAGACGGGCTGGATGCGCCGGTCAATCGCGGCCTCGATGGGTTCATTCGCGTGGAGCATGAACAGCGAATCGCCGTTGATGCGAATCGTCAGGCGCGGGCTGTCGATGACGATGCGAGCGAAGCCCTCACCATCATGCGTAACGGTCGCTCCACTCCACGCTCGGCCGGTCCGGAGCGTCGCCACGGTGCGTCTGGCGCCGATGCGCTGACCGAAGCGGACTTCACCCTTGGCAAGGTTGATCCGGACATCAGCGCCGGTGGTGAGCACGCGAATCGCGCCGCCGCGTCGGGAGACGCCCTCAACGCGCATGCCCATCTGGGCTTCGGGGAGCATCTCCGGAGCCATGAGGTCCTGGAACGTTGGGGCTTGGGCGTGGAGGGTACCAATGGCGAGCACAAGAGCGATGACCGGAGATGCCATGTCGTGCGCTTCGTTGCGTGGGGCGCAAGTCCTCTACACGCGCGGCGGCCTTGCCGCGCCAAACGCCGCTGTGGTATACTTCGCGGGGCATTCAGCCAGGATGGGAGGGCGCTCGTGTCGGAGCAAATACCCGTCGAAGACGAGATCATCATCAGGGATCGTAAGCCCGAGGAATCGGGCGCGCGCTGGCTTGACATCGTCGGCGGCGTCTTGGGCTTGGTCGTGTTCGTTATCGGCATCGTCCTCATCTACCAGGTCTTCACCAAGGCCACCGACCTCTATGACTCCATAGCTCCCGCCATCCAGGCCGCGCAGGCGGGCTCTTCGGAGGCGGGTCCGGTCACTGTCGAGGCCGGAGGCTCGGAGGCCGACGACCCGGAGGTCGCCAGCCCCGGTGGACCGTCGATCACCAACGTTCTTCTTGAGTTCGCGCTGAAGTCGGCTTGGTTGCTTCTCATCGCCTTCGTGGGCTGTCTCATCGCCGGAATGGGCGCCAAGCTCGCCGGCGCTCATCGCGGCAAGCGAACATGAAGCTGCATGCCTACGTCAAAGGACGCGTGCAAGGCGTGGGCTTTCGCTACTACGTCCGCGACCGGGCTGATGAGTTGAGCCTCGACGGCTGGGTGAAGAACTTGCCCGACCGACGAGTCGAACTCGAGGCGCTGGGTTTTGATGAGGAGCTGGACCGTCTGGAGAAGCTCCTCTGGCAGGGCCCGCCCGGTGCGAGAGTTGAAGACGTGACCGCCAGAAGGACCGACGGCGAGCCCGACGGCAGCGGCTTCAGAATCGAGTTCTGGTAGCTCGCGCAGGCGTCCCGGCTTGCCCGGACGCGTCGCGTTCTGATACAATAGACGGACGACGTAGCAGCCACCGCCACAGCATACTACACAGCACAGGCTGGAGCACATAACATGGTACGTTTCGTCGGGGTAGGCCTCACTTACCCCAACGGCACCTGCGCCCTTACTGATGTGACCCTTCACATTGGCAAGGGCGAATTTGTCTTCGTTACGGGTGTCTCGGGGAGCGGGAAATCAAGCCTGTTGAGGCTCGTGTACCGCGAGGATGAGCCGAGCGAAGGCAACGTGGTCGTGGCCGGTCAAGACGTTGCCGCAATGGATCGAACCCGCGTCCCCTTCTTGCGCCGAGGGATCGGCGTCATCTTCCAGGACTTCCGCTTGTTGCCGCAGATGACGGTATTCGAGAATGTCGGCTTCGCGCTTGATGTCGTCGGCGCGACCCGGCGGGAGAAGTACCGCAAGGTGCCGCTGGCCCTGGAGTTGGTCGGCCTATCGCACAAGCAGGACGTCGTGCCCGGCGAGCTGTCTGGTGGCGAACAGCAGCGCGTCTGCATCGCTCGCGCGCTTGTCAACAACCCGCCGCTCCTCGTCGCTGACGAGCCCACGGGGAACCTCGATCCCGATACCTCGTGGGAGATCGTCCAGCTCCTCGACAATATCAACGAGCGCGGCACAACGGTTCTCTGCGCCACACACGACAAGTACATCGTTGACGGAATGCGAAAGCGCGTGGTGGGCCTGGCTCAGGGCGTGGTCGTGCGCGATGCGGCGGGGGGTGCCTACGATCACAGCTAACACGCTGGCATTCCTAATCGGCCGGGCATGGTCGGCAATCCGCAGGAACGGACTTCTGACGCTGGCATCCGTGGCGAACATCACCGTCTCTCTATGCGTGCTCGGAGCGCTGTTCCTGGCCGCTGTCAACCTCGAACACATGGCCAACAGGGAGGCCGAAAAGGCGCTTCTCACCGTTGAACTCAGTGACGACGCCGACCACACCCAGGTCGAGGTCGACATCTACCACGACTTGCGGGTGGACGACGTCGCGTTGATTACGAAGGAAGAGAGCCTCCGGGCAATCTTCGAGCGGTACGTCCCGAACGCCAAGGCGATGGATCTGGTCGAGGACAATCCCTTGCCTGACACCATGCGGGTCAGACCTGTCGACCCGGATGATATTCCCGCGCTCGCCGAGACCCTCGGCCCCATCGAGGGGATCGACCGAGTCCGGTATGGCAAGGAGATCATCACGAAGCTGAACGTCGTCTCGCGATCGGTGAAGATCGCGGGGGTCGTGCTGCTGACGCTGATGGCTTTCGGCATGACGCTAATTGTCAACGCGACCATCCGTCTCACGGTCTACGCGCGTCGGCACGAAATTCGCATCATGCAGCTCGTCGGGGCAACCAACCGGTTTATCAAGATCCCGTTCGTCTGCGAGGGCATTTTCCACGGGCTGATGGGTGGCATCGTTGCCGCCGGTCTCGTGCTCGGGGGTTACCTCCAGACGGTCGCCTATGTCGACCAGCACCTCGCGTTCATCGAGCTGCTCTACGGGACGAAACTGATCGTGCTCTTTGGACTCGGGATGGTGGTGGGCGGCGTGGTCGTGGGTGGAACCGGTAGCGCGATGAGCTTGCGCAAGTACCTGCGGTTGACGTGACGAGGCGGCCGATATGAGGAACCGACGCATCTGGGCGTCAATGGGGCTGATGGCCATGCTAGGCTGCTTGGCGGCCTTGCCGGGCGTCAACGGTCAGAGCCTCGACTCGCGGCTGCGGGGCACGAAGAACCGCCAAGAGACGGTCCGCGACAACCTCAAGGATGTGAAGGCTCAGCAGGAAGCCCGACGCAAGGCGCTGAGCGCAGCGCGCGGCGAGGCCGATAGGGCCCAGGCGGCTTACGGGACCGCGAAGAGCACCCTCGAGGCCACGCGCAAGCATCTGAAACAGGCGCGGACGAAGCTCGATCAGTTCACCCAGCGCATGGACCGGCACGGGGCGTCCGTCAACCAGCGCATTCGGCTGATGTATGAGATCGGGGAGCCATCGTACGTCGAGGTCCTACTCGACGCGAGCACGTTCAGCGATTTCGTCGAGCGCGCCGACTACATGCAGCGCGTCGCCCAGAACGATGCCAACCAACTCATCCGTTTCGCGGGCGAGCTTCGCGAAGTCGACACGCTCCGCCATGGACTCGAGCAGACCCAGGCTCAGGAAGAAGACGAGGCGCGCAAGCTCAACGCCACGAAGGCCGATGCGGAGCAGAAGGAAGACCAGGCGTGGGCGCTGGCGAAGCAGTCATCCGACACGCGCGCCCGCTATGAGGGCGAGCTTGCCGACCTCGATCGCGAGGAGAAGGCCCTTGAGGCGCTGCTAGCCGAGTCGCGGCGGGCAATCCGCCAAGGCGGCCTGGCATACGCGGGGACATACTCGGGATGGGCCAGCCAGCCGATCAAGTCCTCCCATCGATTCACCAGTCCATTTGGGAGGCGGTTCCACCCCATTCTCAGACGATGGAAACACCACGCGGGCGTAGACCTCGCCTGCTCAACCGGAACGCGGATTTACGCTGCGGCCAAGGGGCGCGTTGTAGTTGCCGGCTACCATAACGGTGTGATCGGCAACTGCGTCATCATCGATCACGGCAGCGGTTGGTCGACAATCTACGGGCACATGAGCCGTGTCGGCGCATCGCGCGGCCAGCACGTGGCGCCGGGCGATGTCGTGGGGTATGTAGGAAGTACGGGCCGATCGACCGGACCGCACCTGCACTTTGGCGTCGCCAAGAACGGCTCGTGCGTCGATCCGATCCGCGCAGGGGCATATCGACGGTAGCAAGTGGAGCTAATAACGCATGAGAGCCAACAGGATAGTCGGGGCTGCTGCTCTTCTCGCGATGTTGGCGGGGCTCGCGCTCATGACCGGCGCCACCGGACAGAGCGCGGCGAGCCGACTCCGAAGCAACAATAACAAGAAGAAGCGCGTCCAGACTGAACTCAAGAACATCAAAGCCGAGCAGGCCACGCGCCGCAACACTCTCAGCAGCGCGCAGCAGGATGCCCGAACCGCGAAATCAGCCTACGCCACGGCCAAGTCCCGGCTCGAGGCAACCCGCAAGCACCTCAAGCAGGCGAGAACCAAGCACGATCAGTTCTCCCAGCGCATCGACCGCCACCGATCCTCCTTCGGCGAGCGCATCCGCGTCATATACGAAGTCGGCGAGCCATCCTACGTCGAGGTGCTTCTCGATGCCTCGACCTTCACTGACTTCGTGGAGCGCGCCGACTACATGCAACGCGTGGCCGAGCATGACGCCAACTACTTGGTGAGGTACGCCGGCGAACTTCGCGAGGCCGAGGTGCTCCGCAACGATCTCGAGGTCCATCAGGCCAAGGAAGAGGATGAGGCCCGCGTGCTGAACGCTCGCAAGGCCGAGTCCGAGGCAAAAGCTGCCAAGGCGGAGTCGCTCCTGAAGAAGGCCAACACCGACCGCGCGTCCGCCGAGCGCCAGCTAGCCGAGCTGGAGAGGAACAGCAAGGAACTCGAGGCTCTGCTCGCTCGGGTGCAACGCGGAAGCGGCAGCTCGAACCTCCGCTACACCGGCAAATGGACAGGCTTCGGATCGAAGCCGATCAAGGCGGGCTTCCGCGTCAGCAGCCGCTACAAAATGCGCAAACACCCGGTCACCGGGCGCTATAAGATGCACACCGGCATCGACCTCGCCTGCGGCAGCGGGACCGCCATCTACTCCGCCGCCAACGGACGCGTGGTCCACGCCGGCTGGTACGGCGCCTACGGCATAGCCGTCGTGATCGACCACGGCAACGGTTGGTCAACGCTCTACGGCCACTGCAGCAGCATCAGCACCAGCGCCGGGCGAAACGTCACATCGGGTCAACGCATCGGGAGCGTCGGATCCACCGGCTACTCAACCGGCCCGCACCTCCACTACGAAGTCCGACGCTGGGGGAAACACGTCTCGCCCACGGGCTACTAAGGCGGCGGGCGTCCGATGAACCATGCCTGCCCGGCAAGCGTCTAACACGGTCACAGAGGTCGTCTCGGGGCGGGTTGCGAATATGTGCTAGTCTTGGTACGATGACGCGTTCTGGTGCGGCGCGGTTAAGGAGAACATAGTGATCAAACGGTTGACGTCCCCTACGACGGTGACGATCATCATGGTGGCTCTCGTGGCGTTCTTGGGAGGCACCATTACCGGCCAGCGCATCCAGCAGGAAGATCTGCTGACGTACCTGGCTAAGGTGGCCCAGCTCGTGCCTGGCGCGTTTACCTACGACACCGCTGAAACCGTCCCCGCCGCCAGCGATCTCAAGCCCCTCGCAACGTTCTGGGAAGCCCGCAAGGAACTCAAGAAACGTTTCTACCGCCCGATCGAGGACGAGACTGCGCTGACGTATGGCGCGATCCGCGGCATGCTAGCCGCGCTCGATGACCCCTATACCCGCCTCATGGAGCCCGACAGCTTCGCTCAGTTTGAGGATGAGAACGAAGGCAACTTCGAGGGCATTGGCGCCGTGCTCGGGGTCCGCGAAACGGACGAAGAGAACGGGGAGTCGGTGACCGAGGTCGTGATCTCGTCGGTCATCGAAGACGGCCCCGCCGAGAAGCGCGGTCTGCGCCCGAAGGACGTCATCATTGGCGTCGATGACGTCGCCATTCGCGGCCTGCGGCTCGACCAAGTGGTCGACCGGATCCGAGGCCCGCAGGGCACTACCGTCAAGCTGACTGTCCGCCGCGAGGAGGTCGATGAGCCGGTTGAGATCCCGATCGTCCGCGACCGCATCGAGTACCCGGTCGTGGAGACCGAGATGAAAGAGGACGGTATTGGGTTCATCCATCTGCGCCAATTCAGCCGTCCCGCCGCCGCGAAAATGCGCTCGGGCCTCAAAGACCTGATGGACCAGGGCGCCAAAGGCATCATCCTCGACCTCTCCGGAAACGGTGGCGGACTGCTCGACACCGCCGTCGAGATCGAGAGTCTCTTCCTCGATGGCGGCGCGGCCGCCTGGATACTGGAGAAGGGCGCCGAGGACCCAGAAGTCCTCGAGGCCAACGCCGGCGTGCTCGTGCCGGAATCGATCCCCATGGTTTGCCTGGTGAACGAGGGCAGCGCAAGCGCCTCCGAAATCCTGGCAGGCGCGCTGCAGGACCGCGACCGCGCGACGGTCGTCGGCCAGCACAGTTACGGGAAGTCCAAGGTCCAGACGATCGTCCAGCTCGGCGACAGTTCGGCGATGCTCATCACCACCGCGCTGTGGCTCACGCCCGACAAGCACGACATTGGTGAGGTCCGCGACGGCAAGATAGGCGTGATCCCCGATGTCGAGTTTGACGCATGGACGTCCGAGACCAAACTCACGGGCGGCGAATGGCACGATCTACAAGTGGAGCAAGCCGTTGAGGTGCTCCGCAAGAAAATGACCGAGGTTGGCGCGACGCCGCGTCCGGCCATCGCTGACGGTGCGTAGAACCGACACCTGTCACGGCCAAGAACAGCCTAACCGGCTTCGACCGTCCCCGAGCGAATCGCATCGCTCGGGGACGGTGGTTTGACGGGAGCTTCGGGGGAGTCCACTTGGAAAACGGCGAAGTCATCGATCGACGAGCGACGCGGCTCAAGGCGACGGTCGGCTTCTTTCAACGCGCGTTCTTCGTCTCGCTCGCCTTCAACATCCTCCTGGCACTCGTAGTCGTGCGCGGATGCGTTGCCCGCGACACGGCGCGAGCGATTCTGGTTGACGGCGACATCGTCTGCCTCGTCCGTAGCGAGCGCGCGGCCAATGAAGTTCACGAGGCCGTCCTCGCGGCGAAGAGGGGCGATTTTCCGGGCCAGGCCAGCTTCGCGGAGAATTGGTCGGATCAAGAGTGGCCCGCCAAGGGCGAGAACATCCTCACGACCGACGAGGCCGTCGACGTCCTCAGCCCCAAGCTCAGCGTCCTTGTCGAGGGTTTCGCGATACAGGTTGACGGCCGCACGATCGTCGCCATGCCCACGCAAGAGTCGGCTGACGAGGTGCTCAATACGCTGAAAGCTCAGTTCATCAGCGAGGGCGAGACGCTGCTTGAGCCGCAGGGGTTTGAGGTCGAGCCGGCGGTGGCCCCGGCGCAGGTCCCGCCCGGCGACATCGTCGACGACATCCACACCGCCGCCGACGAACTCATGCGCGGCACCACCGTGCCGACCGCCTATGCGGTGAAGGCAGGCGACACGCCCTTCACCGTCGCCGAGGCCAACGGCATGACGCTGGCCCAGCTCTACGAGCTAAACTCCGGGCTGGAGGAGAAGGCCCAGAGGAACGACGTCCACCCCGGCGACAGTTGGTCCATCGCCGCCGAGCGCCCGCGCGTCATCGTCCTCACCCGGAAAGAAACAACCCGCGTCGTCCCCATCCAGCCGAGCGTCGTCAGCGAGGGGCGCCCCGATCTCGCGGCGGGCGAAGTCGTCGTCGCGCGACAGGGCGTTGCGGGCGAGAAGAAAGAGTGGATCCAGGCCACGTGGCGCAACGACCACCTCGTCCAGGAGTCTGTTCGCGTGACCAAGTCAGAGGTGATGACCGAGCCCATCGACAAGCGCGTCCTCAAAGGCCCGGCGCGATAGGAGACCCGCCGTGCGGTACCAACTCATCGCGTGTGAGATCATGCTCCGGGAGACGGCTTACCGCGCCGCTCTCTCAGAAAATGTCATCGACCTCCACTACATGACCAAGGGTCTCCACGACAACCCCGACAGTCTCCGCGACGCCGTGCAGGAACGCATCGACGAACTCGACCCTCTCCCCCACGACGGCGTGTTGCTCGGCTACGCGCTCTGCAGCAACGGGCTCGCGGGCGTAACCGCCCGCAGCACCCCCATCGTGATTCCGCGCGCTCACGACTGCATCACCCTCTTCCTCGGATCCAAGGAAGCCTACGCCAAGCACCACGCCGAGAAGCCTGGCACGTACTACTACAGCGCCGGCTGGACCGAGCGAGACGCGGCCCACGCCGAACGACGTCCCGCCGACGGCGCGGGGCTCGACCAGAGCTTCGAGGAAATGGTCGACAAATACGGTGAGGACAACGCGCGGTTCCTGATGGAGTTTCAGAACCAGTGGGTCGAGAACTACACGACCGCCGCCTACATCCGGATGCCTCTGAACCCCCCAGCCGCGGTCGAAGCCGAGGCCCGTAAAGCGGCGGCGACGCACGGCTGGGAGTTTGAAACCATAGACGGCGACGACCGTCTGATCCACGCGCTCGTAGACGGCGAGTGGGACGAGGACGAGTTCCTCATCGTGCCGCCTGGGCAGAGCATCTCGCCGTCCAACGACTCAACCGTCCTCACCACTGTCTCGCAGGCCTGACGCCTCAAATCTCCCGCACAACGCCTGGTTGAGGAGACCCAACCTAATGGACATCATCATCGCCGATCACGCGGGCTTCTGCTTCGGAGTCCAGCGCAGCATTGAAATGGCCGACAAGGCCCTCGCCGAGCGCGGCGAAATCCGGTGCGTTGGGCCGCTGATTCACAACAAGCAGGTCGTCGCCGAACTCGAGGCCGAGGGGTTCCGAGTCGTCGACTCCATCGAGGACGTCCCCGACGCGGCGGCGACGATGATCCGCGCCCACGGCACCGGCCCCGCGGCCTACGAAGACGCATCCGAGCGAGAGATCACTCTCATCGACGCAACCTGCCCCTTCGTCCAACGCGCCCAAAGAGCCGCGGCCGCCATGGCCGAAGATGGCTATCAGGTCCTCGTCGTCGGCGAGCGGGAACACCCGGAAGCGCGCGGGATCGTCGAGCATTCCGGCGGGCGGGCGCGTGTCGTCCAGGAGCCCGCGGAGATCGACGACCTGGAACTCAAGAAACGGGTCGGCATCGTCGCCCAGACCACGCAGAACGCGGAGAAAGTCGCGGAAGTCGTGACGAAAGTGATCCCTCACGCGAGTGACATCAAGATCGCCAACACCATCTGCGACGCGACCAGCCAGCGCCAGACCGCCGCCCTTGCCGTGGCCAAACAGGCGGATCTCATGCTCGTGATCGGCGGCCGCCACAGCGCCAACACGACGCGCCTGGCCGAGATGTGTGGCGCCACCGGCACTCCGACGCATCTCATCGAATCGGCCCACGAAATCCGGCCGGACTGGATCTCCGGAGCGCTCTGCGTCGGCGTTACGGGTGGCGCATCCACGCCGGTGAGCGCCATCTCCGCCGCCGTTGCGCGAATGAAAGAGCTGGCAGACACAGAAGCCTAGTGCAAAGAGGAGCCTAACCGTGAAGCTAGCCATCCCGGGCATCGCAATCTCCATGCTTCTGGTCTGCGCGGCGGCGGCGGCTCAACCCGCCGCGGACGAATTCGTCGCTGGCGACCGCGCCTCATTCTTGCGTCTCCTGAAGCTCGACCAGCCCGATCTTGCCGGGGTGAAGGCCGCCCTGGACGCGGGCGATGTCGACGCCGCGAGCGCGGCCTACGCTGCCCACTTCCGCGCCAAAGCGCTGACATCTCCCCTGCTGCCGGACTGGGCGAACCGCACCCGCGATCCCAACTACGACACGTCGAGCGCCGATGCCCTGCTCGCGGGACACTTGCGCGACGGCTACAGCGTCTACGATCTCCCGCCCGAGGGGCTCGACTGGCACGACTCTCCCCTCTCGTGCGTCACCCGCTTCCCGATCTTCAGCACGCTTCGCGCCTCCATTCACAACTCGCAGGATCCGCAATACGCGCGCTGGACGGTCGACCACATTCTCGACTACATGCGCGCCTATCCCATCGAGGAGTTCGCCGGCAAGCGCACGACCGAGGGTTGGGTCAGCCACACCGTCGTCGCCAAACCATGGTACTGGTGCATGATCCCCAACCGGCTGCGCGAGCTGCCTCAGACGTTGGCGCTGCTCCGCCTCCGGCCAGGGATCACCGACGACGAACTCCTGTCCATCCTCCAGCGCATCTACGAGGAGACCGCCTACATGCGCTTGGAGATCCAGGCCTGGGTCGACCGGCGACACAACGGTGGGGGTGCGATGGTGGAGGCGATGGCCTGCTCGTGCGCCGTGCTGGAGGACTTCCAGCAGGCAGACGAGTGGCTCGCCTTCGACGCCGGCTTGGTGGGGCAGTATCTCGACGAGGCTTTCTACCCGGACGGCATGTGCGTTGAGCTGACGACCGCATACTCGGCGAGCGTCTCGAGCATGGGCCAGCGCATGGCTTACGCGCTGCGCGAGCAGGACGCGATCCAGGAACGGAAGGACAAGCTCGCCGCCATGATCACCAGCATGGTGGCCATGGGCAGTCCCACTGGCATGTTGCCGTCCTTTGGCGATCTCTATGCGAGCGAACTCAGCCGCTACATCAACGCGCCGCTGGCCGAGTGGCTCGACATGCCTTGGGCGCCGGCAGCGGTGAAACACGACGAGCCCGAGCCGCCCTTCCTGAACTGGCCCGTCGATGGTCAGGATCAGTGGTCGGGCTACTTCACGATGCGGAGCGGCTGGGACGAGGACGCCCGTTTCATGGCCATCGATGGTGGCCCGTGGGGCACCACGCACCAGCACGGGGACAAGCTCAGCTTCTCGCTCACCGCGCTTGGCGAGCGTTTCATCATCGACCCATCCGGCACCAAATACGCGAGCAACACGGAGGACGCCTTCATCGGTGGGCAACCATCCGGCTTCCTGCACAACACCATCACCGTCGATGGCGTCGATGAGTACCACAGCGAGGGCACCGTCGCCGAGAGCACGGAACCCATCAGCAACCGTTGGGAAAGCGGCGACGGCCACACGCTGTTCGTGTCCGATTACTCCTTCGCGCCGGTCAAACCGATCACGTGGGAGCGGCGCGTGCTATTCGTCGACGGCGCGTTCTGGCTGCTCCAGGACGTGCTGACCGGCGACCAGCCCGCGGCAACGGTCGAGCAGAACTTCCAGTTCGAGAAGGACACCGAGGTCGCGCTCCAAGGCAACGTCGTCGTCGCCACGGCGCCCGGCGGCGCTCGTCTGATGCTCATCCCGCTCGATGGCGATCTCGAGCCCAGCATCACGATCGGCGACAAGGCGCCCCACACAACCTACTGGCCCAGCGGCAAGCCGACGACCACGCTCCGCAGCGAGGACGGCCATGACCAGAAGCATGGTCGTGGCTGGACCGGCCGTAGCGGCCCAAAGCTGATGCCCGCGCCCGCCGTGACATACGTGGGTGACGCCGACCTCCCCGCCACCCTCACTCTAGCCATCGTGCCCCTCCGGCCGGGAGAAGAGCCACCCGAGATCACCTCCGAGCGCGAGGGCGATGTGACCCATTGGACGCTCCCCACGTCGGGGGCTCCCCTGAGGTTCACCACATCGCTGGAGGGCTGCGACGTCGAGGGGTGAGGCGATGGTGCTGAGGGACAACCCATTCGAGGGACTGACCGCGGACTCTCTCGCGCCCATCTACGAGTGGCCCGAGGAGGCGCTGCGCTTCCTCGCAGGACAGGCGGACTGCCTGCACGTAACCGGCGATTGCGGGATGGGCAAGACCACGCTTCTGCAACAGATCGAGCACCGCATCCGGAGCCAGGGCGAGAGCGTCACGTACACGTGCATCCCACTCGATGGAACGATCAACCTGACTCAGGTATGCCCGGGAACGGTCGCGCTGCTCGACGAGACCGACCGTCTGAGCGCTCCGACTCTACGCGACATCCTGACCGCGCTGTGGGATGAGGGCCACCGGCCCGTCCTGGCCGGGCACAAGAAGCAGCTCCGGGAGATCCGTCGCGCGGGCTTCACGACACTGCATCTCCCGCTCCGCGCGGTCAGGTCATCAGAAGCGCTGGCACGCATCTTCACGCGACGGATTGACGTGTCGTCGGGAGGTCCAACTCACCCCTACGAGCTGACGCCCGGGGCCACTAACGCGCTGCTCCACCACTCCCAAGGCAACGTCGAGCGTTGCCTCCAGATCGGCTACGAGGTCTTCGAGGACCTCGACTCGCCGCGCGCGATCTCCGCAGCCGACATCGCGACGGCTGCCGCCGACCTCGAGCAGGCTATTGCACCCGCTGAGGCGTGACGATGAACGGCACGCGCAGGCGCTTGTCGAACCAAAGCGGGATGTCCAACCGGACGCACGCAACCCACTCGAGCTTCACGTAACGCCCCACGTAGCTCGCCGGCCCGGAGTCCGGCACCGTCACCTGGACCGGGAAGCAGACGGGCTGGTCGGGGGTCAACGCGCCCTCGTGGATTGTCTGTTCCTGGATCAGCACGATCTTCTCATCCGAGCCCGCGCCGTGAACTCGACACCCCACCCAACACAGCACCCCGCGACAGTCCACCGTCTCCTTCGTCTGCACCCACAGGCTGAACTCTCGCGTCTCGCCAACCGCCATCACCGGCGTCTGATCGATGGACGCGCCATCCGTGGCCTGAAGCGTCGCCCACGCCTCGCCCAGTTTTGCCTGGCCGGCAGGCGGCTTGGTAGCTGCGAGCCAATCGGCCGCGACGTAGAGATTTTCCGACATCCCCCCGTCGAGTTCGGCGGCAATCTTCGGCCTAACGGTCACTGACACGCGCTTCTTCACATCCGGGCAGTAGCCCGGCACGGGCGCGCGCGCCTCGAGGCTCCACTCGATGAAGTTGTTCCGCCCCTTGTGCGATGGGATCGCGTGGGCGGGGATTGGAATCTCCACGCGAATCTCGACACCTTCGCCAGGCATCGCGGGCTTCCCGGGTATCTGGAAGATCTGCTCGTGCAATGCCTTCCGGTAGTGAGAATCCGACGTCCCTCCGCGCGAGATCGCGTGCTCCTGACACTTGATCTTGATCGTCCCCGCGCCCACGGTGATCGGCTTCTTCGCTCGGATCACGACGCCCCACGTCACCGTCTCACCCAAGCCCACCGACGGTTCGGGATCGACCTCCAACTCGTAGAACGATTCCGCGACCTTCGCCCGGATTACGAAGAAAACCACAAATGCGATTATCAGCGCCACCACGCCGCCAATGACCGCAAACGGGATCAGGGCCCCCGGACCCATTCGGCGCATCAGCGCGAACGCGAGGATCATCATGAAGAAGAAGATCCCGCCGACGACTACTGCCACGATCAGACACGCAGGGCTCGTTGCCGCCGGCTTGGGCGTGGTTGGCGTCGGTTGCGCCACGGGTGGGGGAGCCGCAGTTGGCTCGGCCTCAACTGCAATCGGCTCGGGCTCGGTCCGCACCTGCGGCTCATCAACCGCCTCCGGCATTTCAGCCGCCGGCGGCGGCTCCCATACCGGTGGCCGCACGGGCTCATCCGGCGGAGGAATCGATTCATCCGGCGGCGCCTCATCCGCGACTGCCTCAGGCTCCAGCGGTGGTATCGGCGGCGGCGCGGGAGGCGTGTCGAAATCCTGCTCCGGCGGCGCAATCTCGGCGCCATCCAGCGACTCCTGGCAGTGCGAGCATGTCGTCACGATCAACGACTTGTGATTCCGAGCCCCACAGTGTGGGCACAGCACATCAGCCATGATCGACCTCCTCAAGACTACCAACAGCTTCCGCCGAAGTCTCGCTCCAACCTGCTGCGACTCTCGTTCAGGGCCGCGCCACGCGCGGACGATCCGCTGAGCGGCATGCAGTAATCGCCGACGCTCACTCATCGACAGATTTTGGACATTAAGGTCGTATTAGGCAGGGACGATCAGCGCCGCCGGCCAATTGGGTGATTGCCACGCGAGTTGGACCGGTGCCATGTTGCTGACCGTGCGGCGATGGTTCGACGCTAAGATGTGCGATATCTCTGGAGGCTCATCCGAAAGGAGTCGATGGAAGGCGTGAAACAGAAGCTCAACCCGACGGTCATCGTTGTCGTGCTGGTGGTGGTGTTAGCCGTCATCGCCCTTATTGGCTGGAAGGTGATGGGAGTCGGAGGCGGCGAGAGGGAAGAGGAGTTGCCGAGCGACGTGCTGCCCGACGAAGCGGCGCAGGGGATGGAGCAGATGGAGCAGGAGTTGAAGCAGGCCGAGCCGGGAGCGCTGGACCCGGCGCCCAAGCTGTGATTAGGCTGGCTGACGACGGCATCAGCGTGGCATGCAGTCGCCGCATCTTACTCGCACATTCGTCTTCGAGACATCCGACGGTCCCGCAAATCCACAACTGAGGGGGTGCCCGACATGCGCGGGCGCAGAGGATTCACGTTGATCGAGTTGTTGGTCGTAATAGCGATTATTGCGATTCTGGCGGCCATACTGTTTCCCGTCTTTGCCAGGGCTAGAGAGAAGGCCAGGCAGACCTCGTGTCTGTCGAATGCAAAGCAGTTGAGCCTTGGCGTGAACATGTACTCATCCGACTACGATGACTGGGTGGTGGCGGTCTACAACGAGAATGGCCTCTACTGGTGGCACGTGCTGAACCCGTACGTCAAGAACGATCAGATCTGGCGCTGCCCAAGCTACCCCAATAGTTCACTCGGTTATGCCTACAACTATCCCCATGGCAGCTACCGGATGATCTACCCATCGACGATGCAGCACCTTGCCAACATCAACCGTCCCGCCGAGCGGATGCTGTTCCTGGACAATGAGGACACGACCGCCTGGTACCGAGCATATGCCTATTGTCCGATACACTGGCCCATCCCGGCAGGCATCCGCACGGCCCAGAACGTTATCGGAGACCGTCACAACGATGGCGCCAACTGCGGCTTCCTCGATGGCCATGCCAAATGGGTTAGCCTCAATCGGTTGATCGCGAGAGACACCGACAACCAGCTTCGCTGGGGGCACATCAACCCATAGAACGACCCGACCTTGTTCCGCACAAGCACGCAGACATGAGAAGAGCCCCGGGCCAATCCTGGCCCGGGGCTCTTTACGTGTTCTGTCGTGGGGCGGGCATTCCTGCCCGCCGCCCCTGCGGAGTCTACTCGGGCGACTCCTTGGTGATCTCCGGAAGCTTCGCGGGGGCCCAGCCGGCGTTGTACGCCTTACCCGCCGCGCCGAACAGCTTGACGTAATCCTCGATCGATTCGGAGATGTAGTCCATGCCCAGGTCGAAGACCTTGCGGAAGTCCTTCTGCTTCGGGTTCTCCTTAAGGCGCTCGGCCGTGCCGCGGATCAGCGCCATGCTGAGCGCCGTCGCCACGTTGACCTTGCAGATGCCCATCTCGCAGGCCTTCTTGATGTCGTCGAGCTTGATGCCCGAGGCGGCGTGCAGCACGAACGGGAGGTCGACGGTGTTCATCAACTCCTGCAGGAGGTCGAGCTTCAAGCGCGCGCCCTGGCCCTCCATGCCGTGGATAGCGCCAATGGCGATCGCGACGCTGTCGCACTGCGTGGCCTCGTGGAACTCCTTGCATAGCTCCGGCTTCGTGCACCAGTCGTCGACTTTCTTCTGGCCCTCGGCATCGAGGATGTCGTAGATGCTGTCAACCTCGCCGCGGCGAAGCTGGTCCATCTTGTCCTCGGGAACATCGAAGTCTTCGATCTTCGGCACGAGACCAAGCTCGGCCTCGACCGGGATCCCGGCCGCGTGCGCGACCTTGGCGATCATGGCCGTCGTCGCCACGTTCTCCTCGTACGGCTCCTTGGAACCGTCGTACATCAGCGAGGTGAAACCGGCCGCGAGGCACTGGCAGTTCTGCTCAAAGCTCGTGCCATGGTCCAGATGCAGCGAAACCGGAACGCTTACGTTCTCAGCGCCCGCCTTGACCAACGCGGTGGCGTAGTGCAGCCCGGCGTACTTGATCGCGCCCTGGCTCACCTGCAGGATCACCGGCGCGTCCATCTCGTCGCAGGTCTCCAGTACGGCCTTGACTGACTCGAGGTTGTTGGCGTTGAACGCGCCAACGGCGTATCCGCGCTCACGCGCGTCCGCCAGAATACCTTGGCTTGTTACGAGCGGCATGCTGATATTTCCCCTTCCTGTCTTTGCGGGCTCGTTGGCCCGAGCAGCAATATCTCAGGTCCGCGCGCGCGGAGTGTCAGGCGGCTGAGGAGCCGCTCGCTCGCGGACCTTTGCGTACACATTGATACCACGGCCGCGCGCGCTCGAAGCACCCCGACACTCCACCCCACATAGGTGCTATCACGCGCGTGTTAGCCGAGTAATCCGATTTGGGAGGTCCTCTGTTACCGCGCCCCGGACAACCGTGCCATCGGGCACGGGGGTGAAACCCCAAAGACGTTAACCCGAAACGACATCCGCGTCAAGAACGGTCGCGCTGCATCAGAATCCCGGATCATCGTCCTCTTCGCCAGTCTCGCCCATCATCTCAAGCACTTCCACGCGCGCCGGCAGCGCGGGTATCGCGCCTTTGCCCGTCGCCGTCACAGCAGCCGCAGCATTCGCAAAGCTACATATCCGCTCGAGATCACTTACGTTCATATCGGCGAGGTCCGTCTCGCTCTCGTTGATCATGACCAGCAGGCTGCCCACAAACGAGTCGCCGCACCCAACCGTATCCACAACATCAACCTCGTGCCCCTCCACGTATCCCGAGCCATTCGTGTGGTGGAAGTAGCACCCTTCCCCGCCCATCGTGATCGTCACCAGCTCAGGCCCCAAGTCGTGAAGCACCTGCGCGCCGCGGGCGACATCGGTCTGTCCCGCGAGAAACTTCAGCTCATCGTCATTCACCTTCACCACGTCGACCAATTCCATCGCGAGCGTCATCTGGTCGAGGGCTTCCTGCTCGTTCGGCCAAAGCGGCGGCCTCATGTTCGGATCATAGGAGATGAGGCATGCCGCATCTCTCGCCAGCTTCACCGCCTCGTACGTCGCCAACCGCGCCGGCTCTTTGATGGTCGTGATGCTGCCGAAGTGGAGGATGTCACACGCCTGGATGTAGCGCTTTGAGAGGTCATCCGGATCGAGCAGCTCATCGGCGCCACGAACGCCGTGGAAGAGGAAATCATGCCCGCCGCCTTCCTGAAACGAGACGAATGCCAGGCGCGTGAACTCCTCCTTCGTCTTGACCATCGGCGACACGTCCACGCCGCAGTCGCTCAGCGTCTCCTGCAGGCACTGGCCCCATGGATCGTCGCCAATCTTGCCGATGAAGCCGACGTCGCCACCCAAGATTCCAATGCAGGCAGCGACATTCGCCGGCGCGCCGCCAGGGGCTTTTTGGAAACCCGACGCCTGCGCCAACGGCCCGACATCGTACGCCACCATATCGATCAGAGCTTCGCCGAGACAGATGATCTCGGGCATGCCAATTCACCTCAGCCTATGCATGTAGCGTGAGCATCTACAGCGACGGAATCCGACTTGACTTCTCCAGCGCCTCGTACCGCTCCTCCAGGTCCTCCCGCGTCGCCGCGGCGAGGCCTTTGACGCCGAGTTCCTCAACGCAAAACGACGCCAGCACCGTCCCCACCGCCGCCGCGCGCATCAAGTTGTCGTCGGACAGATCGCCCGTCGACGCCAGATGCCCGATGACGCCCCCAGCGAAGGTATCGCCCGCGCCGGTGGTATCGATGATTCGCGTCGTCGGGTAGGGCGGGATGAACCGGCAGCCATCGTCCGTGCAGATGAACGCGCCGTGCTCGCCCTTCTTCACAATAGACCGCTTCGCCCCGAGCTTCAGCGTCTTCTCCGCCGCCGCGATCAGGTGCGACTCCTGCGTGAGTTGCTGGGCCTCAGCGTCGTTCATCAGCGCGATGTCGACCTTGCCGATCATCGCCTCGACCTCATCAGGCACCGTGTCGAGCCACAGGTTCATCGTGTCACACATCGACAGCAGCGGGCTCGCAACCTGTTCGAGCACCTGTGCCTGCAGCCCCGGCTGAATGTTCGCCAGGAATACGTACGGCGTGTTCGCGTAGTCGCCCGGGAGCTTCGGGGAGAAATCCGCGAAGACATTCAGGTGTGTCTCGAGCGTCTCGGCCGCTCCCAGATCGCCGTCGTAGCGGCCCGACCAACGGAATGTCTCGCCGCCCTCAATGACCTCCAACCCTTCGAGGTCGACGCCCTTTGAGGTCAGCAACTCGATGCCTTCGGACGGGTAATCGCTACCCACGACGCCCACCAGGCGCACCGGAGCGAGCATCGAGCACGCGAGCGAGCCATATACGGCGGAGCCACCGAGGGTATCGTTCGCTGCTCCGTAAGGGGTCTCCAGCGAATCGAGCGCGACGGATCCGACTATCAGCACGGCGGGCGATTCAGTCGACATTAAACAATATCTCCTCGTCCTTCATTGGCCAGGTGCTCGCCGGTCTCGCCCCGGAACATGGCCGACAGCGCCAGCCACGCAATCTTCGGGAGCGCCTTCAATCGCGGCAGTCGCTTTGGCTCTTGCAGAACCCTAAACAGCCACTCCAACCCACACTTGCGCATCCAGGCGGGAGCGCGCTTCAGTCGGCCGGAGATCACGTCGAAACTCCCGCCGACGCCGATGCAGACGGGCACGCCGAGTTCGGCTTGGTGGGCGTGGATCCACTTCTCCTGCCTGGGAATGCCAAACGCCACAAACAGCACGCCCGGCTGAGCCTCGCGAATCCGACGGATGAGGTCCGGCTCTTCCTCGGGAGTGAAGTACCCATCCTGCACGCCTGCGATCTCAAGATCCGGGACCGCCTCGACGAGCTTCTCCGCAGCGGCCTCAGCCACCCCTTCCGCCGCCCCAAGCAAGTACGCCGATCGCCCCTCCGACGCCGCGACCTCGCACAGCCGCTGCACCATGTCAACGCCGGACACGCGCTCGCGAATCGGAACGTCCAGCAACCGTGACGCCAGCACGACGCCCTGACCGTCCGCCGTGACCAGGTCCGCCTCGTCCATGATCTCCAGGAACTCCGGATCCTCGCGCGCGGCCATGAGGCCGCTGGCATCGCTCGTGATGATCATGTGTGGGGAGCCATCGGCGATGAACTCTCGCGCTCGCTCGAGGGCGCCATCCATGCTGATGGGCGTGATGCGTACGCCCAGCAGTCGAATCGCCCCAGCCGCGTCAGACGTCGCTCGCGGCAGAGCGCGGAGCGTTATGTACCCGACCGTCAGCCCGGCTGCGAGCCACGCAACGAGCAGGGCAAGCTTCGCCGCGAAGTGGACCTCGATCAGCGCGACCAGGAGGATCGCGAGCAACCCGCACCAGGCCGCGCCGGCTACGAGCAGGACGGACACGTGCTTCGTCGAGTGTCCGCGACGCAGTAGCAACTCATGCAGATGCAGCCGTCGTTGGGAGATCGCGATGCCGTCTTTGCCCGTCTTCCGTCGCGCGACGTACGAGCACGCCACGCCGCAGAGCGGCACTGATATCAGCAGCAGGGGCAGGACCGCCGTGAGGAACGCCGTGTTCTTCAGCATCCCGAGGATGCTCGCGCCACCCAACAGGAAGCCGGCCAGGTAAGCGCCGGCAGTGGCGCCCTGGGGCCGCCCGAGGGCCACGCAGGCGACCAACCCAAGGGCAATCGGTCCCGCGAGGCTGGCCCCCGCCGGGCCCGTAACGCCGGGCTCAAGCATGCAGATGATGAATAGGGCGCTCCACGAGACGATCCCCACACCGTACGCCACGCCGGGAATCGTGCCCGCCCGCGCAAACAGCGAGGCGCAGATCCACATCCAGACCGCCGCGACCGGCAAAGACCACAGCCCCATGGGCACGTATGGTCCGGCGAACGGCACCTTCACCATCTCGATCCGCAGGCCCGCATAATGCAACCACGCCGCCGCGATGAGGATCGCGGCGGCGCGTAGTCCACGGATCATGCGATTGCGGTCGGTCAGCAAGCCCCAAGCGCCAACCCACATGGCGGCCACGGCGATGGCGGCCAGAAGCCGCCACTCCGGCCTGCGGGTGGCACCCGCCCAAATCGCCACACACCAGATCACGATCGGCAGGACGATGGCGGCTACATCGAGCTGAGCGGCCTTGCGTTCGCGAGCCATATTCGAGTCGGGTCGGCCTACGTCCCGTGCTGCCAGGAGGTGAGGTAGTCCTCCTGCTCGGGCGTGAGCGTGTCGATCTCAACTCCCATGCAGTCGAGCTTCAGTCGCGCGACTGCTTCATCGATTTCTCTCGGCACCGGGTAGACCCCGGGCTCCAGGCTCTTGCCATGCTCGGCGATGTACTTCGCCGCCAGCGCCTGGAGAGCGAAGCTCATGTCCATAACGCACGACGGGTGCCCCTCGGCCGCGGCCAGGTTGACCAGACGACCCTCACCCAATATGTACAAGTTGCGCCCGTCCGCCAGCGTGTACTCGTCAAGCGAGTGGCGGATCTGACGCGTCGAGACGGCCATCTTCTCCAGCGTCGGCACGTCCGGTTGCTTCGGATCGTGGCGCAGGGCCAGCTCAACATCGAAGTGGCCTGCGTTGGCCAGGATGGCGCCGTCCTTCATCGCGTTCATGTGGTCCCACGCGATGACGTGCTTGTCGCCCGTGACCGATACGAAGATGTCGCCGATTTCCGCGGCCTTCGCGATCGGCATCACTTCATACCCGTCCATCGTCGCCTCGAGCGCGTTGAGCGGATCGACCTCGGTCACGACGATGTGCGCGCCATGGCCATGGGCCCGCACCGCCACGCCGCGACCGCACTGGCCATACCCGCAGACCACGACCCTCTTGCCCGCGAACAGGATGTTCGTCGCGCGGATGATCCCGTCGATCGTGCTCTGGCCCGTGCCATAGCGGTTGTCGAAGAGGTGCTTCGTGTTCGCGTCGTTGACCGCCAGCATCGGGTACTTCAGCGCGCCCTCGGCCGCCATCGCCCGGAGACGGATGACACCCGTGGTGGTCTCCTCGCTGCCGCCGATCACGTTCGCCGCGAGTTCGGGCCGCTCCGAGTGAAGCGTTGCGACGACGTCGCAGCCGTCGTCCATCGTGATATTCGGTTCGGCGTCGAGGCAGGCGTTGATATGCGAGTAGTACGAGTCGCCATCCTCGCCATGTATGGCGAAGGTCGGGATGCCGAAGTCCTTCACGAGCGACGCGGCGACGGCATCATTGGTGCTGAGCGGGTTGCTGGCGCACAGGTAGACCTCGCAGCCCCCCGCTTGCAGCGTCCGGCAGAGGTTGGCCGTCTCGGTCGTCACGTGCAGGCACGCGCCAAGTCGCAGGCCGTCCAGTGGTTTGTCCTTGGCGAACTGCTCGCGCAGCGTGCGGAGTACGGGCATCTCGCGGTCCGCCCATTCAATTCTTAGCAGGCCCTCCGCGGCCAGGTCTGGATTGGCAATATCAAACTTCATCCGGTTGTGTCCCCTTTCACCGGGTGAACGGAATCGGCTCTTTTCCAGTCTGTCCGCTGAGTTTACACCATCCCGACGCCGATTTCCAGTCGCAGGCACCGATGGACGCGGGAGGCGTTCTCAGCCCGAGATTCGTTCCGGTCAAGGGGCGCGGTCTGAGGCCATCGGCCCAGGGCGACGCCACCTGACGTGAACGCTATCATACCGCGCGCTCCACGAGCATCGCGCGGCCTTCACTTTTCCGGGGGGTTGTGCTACAATAACTGACCGGAATGGTGGGGCGTAGACGAAAGGAAGTGCATATCTTGAGCCGGCCTCAGATCATGGGGAGGGTGGCGCTTTTTGCTTGCGTCGTTGCGGTTACCCTCGCTGGTTGCGCACCGAAACCCATAGCGACAGTCAACGGAACGCAGATCACAGCGGAAGAGTTCGACGCCGAGCTTCGCCAGGACTACGGCAGTGCCATCCTTGGTAAGCTCATCGAGGAGCGTTTGATCGACGACGCCCTCGTGGCGGCCTCGCTTACGGTCGATCCCGCCAAGGTTGAGGAGTACGTTCAGGAGTATTACGCGAGCCATGGCGGCGAGCAGGCGTCCATAATCGAGATGCAGCAGCAGGGCCAGAATCCAGAAGACCTCCGCCGCGGCATCGAGAACTACATCAAGGTCGAGATGCTCGGGCAGAAGGACCTCCAGTACACGGACGAGGACCTGAAGGCCTACTATGACGAGAACAGCCTGCGCTACGATGAGCCTGCGAAGGTCGTCTTCAGCCGCATCATGGTCATGAGCGAAGCAGAGGCCCACGACGTCTACACCAAGGCCACGCAGCCTGATGCCTCCTTCCCAGACCTCGCGAAGGAATTCTCCATCCCCGAGGACCAGTTCCGACTCGCAGGCGGCCGTCTACCCGCGATGGCGGAGCCGGACATCCCCGACATTGCCGTGCGCGACCTGCTCTTCAAAGAGCTTGAGGCCGGAGACATCGGCAAGCCGGTCAACAGCGGCGGCGCGTGGCACGTCATCAAGCTCGACGAGAAGATCGCCAAGAAGACGGCGACCTTTGAAGACTCCAAGGAGAGGGTCGACGAGGACTACCTCCGCGAGAACATGGTGCAGCCCGCCGATGTCATGCAGCGCCTGCGCTCGGCCGCGAAGGTCAAGATCGAAGACCCGATGTTCGCCGACCTTAAGAGGCTCTACGTTGGCAGCGAATTGCTAGACGCGGCGCCGGCATCGCCAGGCGCGGGTATTCCCGAGCCGGTCCTCGAGGAACTCCCCACCCCTGAGGTGGCGCCCGAGGACGATGCCCCGCTTGAGGACGTGCCGGCAGGCGAGGGCGACTGACCTGACACTGACGCGCGGCCAAGCGTGCCGCGTGATTGAGCAGATACACAAGCAGCTGTGATTCCGCCCCCGGCACCCACTGGGGGCGGAGTGCCGACTGGGGTACTAATGGAGGGCTTCCGCGAACTCGTTGAGATCATGGCCCGCCTGCGGGCCAAGGACGGGTGTCCGTGGGATCGAGAGCAAGACCACCAATCGCTTAAGCCCTATCTACTGGAAGAAGCTTACGAGGTCCTCGAAGCGATCGACCAGGGCAGCGGCGCCAAACTGGCCGAGGAACTCGGCGACCTACTGCTCCAAGTTGTCTTCCACGCCCAGGTGGGCACGGAGAGCGGGACCTTCACAATTGAAGACGTAACCGGCAGCATCTGCAGCAAGCTGCGCAACCGCCACCCGCATGTCTTCGGAGACGTCGAAGTCTCCGGTAGCGACGAGGTGGTCGACAACTGGGACCGGATCAAGCGCGCCGAACCGCTCAACGAAGACCGAGTCTCGGCAATGGACGGCGTCCCATCCGCGCTGCCGGCGCTGCAGAAGGCCACGAAAGTCCAGAAGCGAGCTGCAAAGGTCGGTTTTGATTGGGATGACGCGACCGGGCCGGCCGCGAAGGTCCGCGAGGAGCTGGCTGAGGTCGAAGAAGCCGCGGAAAGCGGCGACCGACAGCACCTTGCGGACGAGATCGGTGACTTGCTCTTCGCGGTCGTAAACTTGGCACGTATGCTCGCGATCGACAGCGAAGATGCTCTCCGCACGGGCACAGATCGCTTCTCCACGCGCTTCCGCGCAATGGAAGCTCTGGCCAAGGAGCGGGGCATCACGATGGATGGGCTGTCGCTGCGAGAACTGGACGAGCTTTGGGACGAAGTCAAGCAAAGGCTCGCCGCGCCGCACGCGGGGGAGGGGTCGGCCGACTAAGCCATATCGGCCGAACTGTATGCGAATTGACAAGTTCCTTCAACTCTCAGGGATAATCCCAAGACGCACGCGCGCGAAGGAAACGTGTACGCGCGGATTAGTGATTCTCAACGAGCGAACCGCGAAACCGAGCGCGTCGGTCTCGGTCGGTGACCGACTGGACGTGACGCTGGGACGACGCCGGTCGGTGTACGAGATTCTGCTCATCCCGACGCGCCCAATGCGCAAGCAGAACCGCGGCGATGCGGCGGAGTTGTTGGAGTCTGAGACGCTCACCGACGACACGTAAGACGGGCGGCAACCAGAAGTGCACGACGGTCTCCTCCGGACCCGCACGGAGTCGGCCTGGGTACAAGAGTCTATCCACAGAACGCGGGTCAGAAAAAGAGACGTTGATTAGACAGGGAGGCCTAGCATGGCTGAGTTTAACATGGTATATCTGTTTGGCGAGGACACGGACCCTCTAGCGGCCGGTCTCGCCGAGGACGATCGTCTCCTCAAAGATCTTCTGGGTGGCAAGGGCGCGAACCTCGCCATCATGACGGCACAGGGACTTCCGGTACCTCCGGGCTTCACCGTCACCGTCGACACCTGCAACGCATTCAGCGCCGCCGAGCAGGTCATGCCGGCGGGTCTGGAAGACGATGTTAAGGCGAAGATGGTCGGCGTCGAGGAACTCACCGGCAAGAAGTTCGGCGACCCCTCCAACCCGCTGCTCGTATCCGTCCGCTCCGGCGCTCGCGAGTCGATGCCCGGCATGATGGACACGGTCCTCAACCTCGGTATGAACGACGAGGTCGCGGCAAGCATGGTTGACTTGTTCCAGGACGAGCGGTTCGTCTACGACGCCTACCGCCGCCTCATCATGATGTTCGGCAACGTCGTCATGGGCCTGGACCGCGAGGAGTTCGAGGAGTGCCTCGATGAGGTCAAGAAGGCCGAGGGCGTCGCTGACGACGTCGACGTCTCCGCCGAGGGCATGAAGAAAGCCGTCGAGCTTGAGAAGAAGCGTTACGAAGAGCTGAAGGGCGAGCCCTTCCCGCAGGATCCGATGGGCCAGCTCATGTCAGGCATCGAGGCGGTCTTCGTCTCATCCGACAACGCCCGAGCCATCGAGTACCGACGCATCCACAAGCTCCCCCAGAGCATGCGCACCGCCGTCAACGTCCAAACCATGGTCTTCGGCAACATGGCCGAGAACTCCGGCACGGGCGTCGCCTTCACGCGCAACCCCGCCACGGGCGACAAAGAAGACTACGGTGACTACCTCGCCAAGGCGCAGGGCGAGGACGTTGTGGCCGGCATCCGCACGCCGACGCACATCTCCGAGTTGCAGAATATCATGCCGGAAGTCTACAAGCAGTTCATGGACATCTGCCAGCTCCTGGAGACGCACTACAAGAACGTCCAGGACGTTGAGTTCACCGTCGAAAACGGCAAGCTTTGGATGCTCCAGACCCGGAATGGCAAGCGCACGGCCCAGGCCGCGATCAAGATCGCTTGCGATCTCGTCGACGAGGGTCTGGTCACCACGCGCGAAGCCTGCTTGCTGGTTGAGCCCGATCAGCTCGACCATCTGCTGCACTCGCAGTTCGTCCAGGCCGCGAAGGAAGCCGCGCAGATCATCGCCGAGGGCGTCAACGCCAGTCCCGGCGCAGCGGTCGGCAAGGTTGTCTTCACCGCCGCCGACGCCGTCGAGTGGACTGCGCGCGGGGAGGACGTCCTCCTCGTCCGCCGCGAAACCGCTCCCGACGATGTCGCCGGCATGGACGCCGCGCAAGGCATCCTCACCGAGATCGGTGGAGCCAGCTCCCACGCCGCAATCGTCGGCCGTCAGCTCGGAACCCCGTGTGTTGTCGGATGCGCAGAACTCCGCATCGATTACGCCGCGAAGACCGTCACCACCCGTGGCATCACCGTTGGCGAGGGCGAGTGGATCTCCATCGACGGCGGCGACGGCAGCGTCATGCTGGGCGAGGTCGAAGTCCAAGACTCCGACATCTTCCTCGTGCTGCGTGGCGAGATGAACGCCGAAGACTCCGAACTCTACCAGTACTTCCATCGCTTCATGGGGTGGGCCGACGAGGTCCGCAGCATGGGCGTGCGCACCAATTCCGACGACCCGGAGAACTCCGTGCTCGCCGTCAGGCTCGGCGCCGAAGGCATCGGTCTCTGCCGCACGGAGCACATGTTCTTCGCCGAAGAGCGCCTCCGCAACTTCCAGCGCATGATCGTCAGCGACGATACCGACGCCAAGCAGGAAGCCATTGACGCGCTGCTGCCCTACCAGGAGGAAGACTTTGAGGGTATTCTCCGCGCGATGGACGGCATGCCCGTTATCGTCCGTCTCCTCGATCCGCCTCTGCACGAGTTCCTGCCGCAGCAGCCTGCGGATCAGGAGACCGTTGCCGAGATGACCGGCAAGACCGTGGCGGAAATCCAGGCCATCGTCCAGGGCCTGCACGAGATGAACCCGATGCTCGGGCACCGTGGCTGCCGCCTCGGCGTCACCTACCCCGCCATCTACCAGATGCAGGTCCGGGCCATCTTCCAGGCCGCGGCCAAGCTCAAGAAGGAAGGCCTCAACCCGATCCCCGAGGTCATGATCCCGCTAGTCGGATCCCTTGGCGAGCTGACCATGTGCCGCGATAACTCCGAAGAGATCGCCCAGGAGGTCATGGCGGCCGAGGGCGTTGAGCTTGACTACATGATCGGCACGATGATCGAGGTGCCGCGCGCTTGCATCATTGCCGACCAGATCGCAGAGAACGCCCAGTTCTTCAGCTTCGGCACCAACGACCTCACCCAGATGGCCTACGGCTTCAGCCGCGACGACGTCGAGGGCCGCTTCTTCGAGGAGTACATCAATCGCAACATCTTCGAGCAGAGCCCGTTCGCCGTCCTCGACCAAGAGGGCGTCGGTGGCCTCGTCGAGATCGCGTGTGAGAAGGGTCGTGCCGGAAACCCCGACATCGAAATCGGCATCTGTGGCGAGCACGGTGGCGAGCCCCTGTCGGTCACCTTCTGCCACAATGTCGGCATGGACTACGTAAGCTGCTCGCCGCTGCGCGTGCCCATCGCGCGCTTGGCCGCGGCTCAGGCGGAGATCGCCAACCCGCGCGGCTAAAGCCTGCCCGGGGCAGAGAGAATTGGGGCCGCCTTCGGGCGGCCCCCGTCCTAATCGGAGGTGTGCTATGTTAGACACAAGCATTCAGCATGTATGGGCTCGTGAGGTGCTCGACTCCCGCGGCAATCCCACCGTCGAGGTCGACGTCTTCCTCGCGTGCGGAGCCGAGGGTCGCGCCGCAGTGCCGTCGGGCGCGTCCACGGGCGAGTTCGAGGCCGTTGAGCTTCGCGACGGCGACGAGAACCGCTACGGCGGCAAAGGCGTCACGAAGGCCGTGCAGAACGTCAACGAGATCATCGCGCCGGAGATCCTCGATCTCGACGCAACCGACCAGGTTTACATCGACCGCCTGATGTGCGAGCTGGACGGCACGCCCAACAAAGCCAAGCTCGGCGCGAACGCCATTCTCGGCGTCTCGCTTGCCGTCTGCAAGGCCGCGGCGGTCGCGAGCAACCTGCCGCTCTACCAGTACATCGGCGGCTTCTCGGCGCGGGTCCTGCCCGTCCCGATGATGAACATCCTCAACGGTGGCGAGCACGCCGACAACAGCGTGGACCTGCAGGAATTCATGGTCATGCCCGTCGGCGCGCCCAGCTTCACCGAAGCAGTCCGGTGGAGCGCGGAGATCTACCACGCGCTGAAGAAGGTCCTGGCCAAGGATGGGCTCAGCACCGCCGTCGGCGATGAGGGCGGCTTCGCCCCGAACCTCGCCAGCAACGAAGACGCGCTGAAGCTCATCATGCGCGCCTGCGAAGCGGCTGGGTATGAGCCCGGATCGCAAATCCGCATCGCGCTCGATCCAGCGGCGAGCGAGTTCTTCGACGCCGACAAGGGCAAGTACGTCCTGAAGGGCGAGGGCAGAGAACTAACGCCCGCGGAGATGATCGACTTCTACGCCGACCTCTGCGACAAGTACCCCATCATCTCCATCGAGGACGGTCTCGATGAGAACGACTGGGAGACCTGGCCGAAGCTCCGCGACAAGATCGGCAGCAAGGTGCAGATCGTCGGTGATGATCTCACGGTCACAAACACCACGCGACTGCAGCGCGCCATCGACGAGGGCGCGATCAACTCGATCCTCATCAAGGTCAACCAGATCGGTAGCCTCAGTGAGACGGTCGATGCGATCCAGCTCGCGAACCGTCATAACATGACCGCCGTCGTGTCGCATCGCAGCGGGGAGACCGAAGACACCACAATCTCCGACATCGCGGTGGGCCTCAACGCGGGCCAGATCAAGACCGGCGCTCCCTGCCGGAGCGATCGCGTCGCGAAATACGCCCAGCTTCTCCGCATTGAAGAGCAGCTAGGCGACATCGGGATCTATCCGGGCCTCGACGCCTGGTTTAACCTGGCGGAGAAGTAGCAATAGAAAACCGAAACTTACGGCAGGCCGGCCGGTGTTAGACACCGAAAGAAGCACTCGGTGCCTCCCTCCACCCGGGATGCGCCGGTTGGCCAGCCGTATTCGCGGCCCCGATACTCTCGCTGCAGCAGCGCTAGCACTACAACATCGAACCACGGGGGTGGCGACAGTGACAGACCGTTCTCGCCGCAACACGCCGACGCCCGCCACAGGATCGGCAACATCCAAACTCGATCCATCCACGCGCAGACTCCTCATCATCGGCGTGATTCTCGTATTGGCGCTCCTCACCGGCCAGTCGCTTCTGGCGCCACTCGTGCTCGGGTGGGAGCGGGCGAACGAACTGGTCGCTCTTGAGGACCGCGTCGAGGCCCTCAACCAGGAGAAGCGCGACCTCGCCGAGGATATCGACTACCGAAAGACCGAGGGCGGGCAGCGTCTTGCCGCGCTCGAGACCATGGGCGCCACCGATCCCGGCGCGCATGAGGTCGAATTGGAGCCGGCCGAGACGGCGGCGACTGACCCAGCTGCCCAACCACTTGCCGACCGCATGAAGGCCTGGCGCGAGCAAAGCAGAACCTCCCTGTACCAGAGGTGGCGCGTGATGTCGCTCTACCTGTTCGACCAGAGACATCCGGCCACCCCACCAAGCCAAGACAGCAACTGACCACGGCTCTTCGCCCGGAATCGCGGGAGCCGCAACGCTCAGCACCCGAGTGCCCGCATGCGCGCGGATCGCCAACGACCGACCCACGAAAACTGGCGGAGTTCACTCGTCGTGACGCTCGTCGTCGCGAGCCTGCTGTGCGCGGCTCAGCCGCTCAATTGGTTGGATGGCCTGGAGGCCAAACTGCTCGATCTCCGCTTTGCCATCCGCGGAGAGCGATCGCCGTCCGACGCCGTCGCTGTCATCACCATCCAGGACCACACGTTGCTCGAGCACCCTACGCTCCCGTCCAACCCCGCGCTTCACGCCACGTTGATCGACCGCCTGACCGGCGCCGGCGCCGCCGCAATTGTGCTCGACCTTCCCGGCCTCGCCAGGCGCGTCGCTGGAGGGGGCGAGCAAGCCACGAGCAGCGATCACCAGGACCTGACATCAGCCATATACGAATCTGGGCGCGTTGTCCTCCCGATGACCCTCGTGCCGGCGCCTGACACGAGCGTAACGGAGTTGCCCGCCCCCGTCCGGCGCTTCTCAGCGGGCAAGGGCAAGCTGACCCGGCCAGTCGCCCTCGCGAAGGCGCGCGTGATGTACCCGCTCCCGGCAATGTGCGCCGTGACAGAGGGCATGGGCATGCTCAACGTCTATCCCGACCGCGATGGCACGTTGCGCGAGGCTGCCGTCCTCTTCAGCGTCGGTGGCGAGCTGTATCCGGCGTTGGCGCTTGAAGCCGTTCGCGTCGCCCTCGGCGAGCGATCCGAAGCCTACGTCTACGATGGCAAGGGGTCCGTGACCGTCGGCGACGCCCGCATTCCCCTCAGCCCGACCGGCGAGACCGTCATCAACTTCGCGGGGCCCGCGAACCGTTACGCTCCCCAGCCGTACGAGAGGATCGTCGCCGGTGACGCTCTGGATCCCAAGCTCGCCGAGATGTTCGACGGGCGCATAGTGCTGGTCGGCGTGACAGCGACGAGCGCGGGCACCCATCTGGCGACCCCTTTCACGCCATACATGGATGGCGTCGAGGCAGTTGCTAACGTCATCGACACGCTGCTCACCAAGCGCTTCATCCGACGCCCAGACCTATCGGTCGCGCTGATCCTCACAGTCATGGCCGCTCTCCTCACCATGCTCGCGGTCCGACGGCTTACAGCGTCTCGAGCGGCGGCCGTTGTAGGCGTTGCCATCCTCGCGCTGGGAGCTGCCGCGACCGGTCTGTTTGCAGTCGGAGTCTGGCTCCCCATCGCGGGCCCCGTGCTCAGCATCCTCGCGGTCGGCGGGTGGTTTGGGCTGAGCAAGGCAGCCAGCGAGTACGTCGAGCGGCGGCAGACCACCGACCGAATCGTCGCCCGCGTAGACGCTCTGGCTGGCATGGGGCGCCTGTTCAACTCCGGTCTCAATCGCGAGCAACTCCTCACCGAGATCATGAAGTGGGTCGAGGAGGAAGTCGGCTGCGAAGCCGCGTCCCTCATCCTGCTTGCCGACGACGACGAAACGCTTGTGTTCGAGGTGGCTCTCGGGCCAAAAGGCGATGAGCTGAAGGGCATGGCAATGCGCGTCGGCGAGGGAATCGTAGGCGATGTCGTCGCTACAGGGAAGACCCTTCTCGTGCCCGACACGACTCAGGATCCGCGTTTCGCCCACGATGTCGCAACGGCCGTCGGCTTCCCTGCGCGCTCGATCCTCTGCGTGCCCATGTCAATCCACGGCCGGGTGGTCGGCGCCATTGAGGTCATCGACAAACGCGACGACTCACTCTTCACCGACCAAGACGCTGCGCTCCTGACGGTCATCGCTCAACACGCCGCGATGTTCCTCGAGACAGCGCGACTTTACGGCGTGCTCGAGCAACGCGTCGACCTTGCAAACCGCGAGTTGCGCGTTGCCAACCAGCGCCTCGGCACCGAGAAGGCCAAGCTCGAGACCATTGTCGAACACATGGCTGACGGCATCATCGCCGCTGATGAGTCCGGGCGCATCGTGCTGCTCAATCCTGTGGCCGAGAAGATCCTCCGAGGTGACGCGGGGCCGCTGGTCGGCACGGCTGCGGCGGACCTGGACCACCGGGAGTTGGCGGAGATGTTCGCCGAGGGCCCCGACGTGCCCGAGTCCGTTCGCGAGTTCACCATCGGCGACCCCGTCGAGCGCATCATTCGCGCCCGCTCGGCGGTTGCCGCCGACGAGGAGGGGGTCGCTGGGCGCGTGGTCGTGCTGACCGACATTACCGACCTGCGCGAACTCGACAGAACGAAGACGGACATGGTATCGTTCGTGTCACACGAACTCAAGAATCCGCTTGCCTCGATCCGCGGGTTCGCGGGGCTGATTCGCGACCGCTCCGGCGACGAGGCACACCGCGAACACGCGTCCTTTATCAGTCGCCAGGCGGAGAGGATGTTCCGACTGATCGACGACTTCCTCAACATCGCTCGCATCGACATGGGCGGCGAGCTTGAGATGCACTGGGAGTGGATTGACGACATCGGGCCGGCTATCGGCGAGGCGATCGACACGGAGACGCGGGGCGATCTCACCCACGAGTTCCGCGCCGAGATCAGCCCAGACATGCCGCCCTTCCGCGCCGATCCGGACAAGCTCCACCAGATCCTCGTGAACCTGGTCAACAACGCGGTCAAGTACTCGCCTGACGGTGGCGAAATCGTGGTCACAGCCACGGCATCCGACGGCAGTGTCCATATTGCCGTCTGCGATCACGGCATCGGCATCTCAGACGAGAACATGGGCCAGCTCTTCCAGCGTTTCCGACGCGTGCGCGACGGGACCACCGACCGCGTCGAAGGCACTGGGTTGGGGCTGTTCCTCATACGCCAACTCGTCCAGGCCCACGGAGGCGAAATCTGGGCCGAAAGCGTTCCTGAGGTCGGGTCGACATTCCATGTTTCCCTCCCCATCGAGGGAAAGGCGGACGATGAGCAGAATTCTGACGCTCAACTCGGGTGACCGGGTCCTTCTCAAGAAGACCCACCCCTGCGGATCGCGGGAGTGGGAAGTGATGAAGGCCACGTCGGACGTCCGAGCTAAATGCCTGGGATGCGGGCGCGTGACGCTCCTGCCCCGGGTGAGATTCGAGCGACTCGTGCGCGAGTTCACGCGGCGAGCCGATGACGCGTCGGACCAGGACAACCATCAGGAGGCGTGAACCGTTGGCTGATATCACCGTGACAGTTCAAGTGCAGGCGCCGCTCGAGAGGGTCTATGGACTTGCGAAGGAGATCGAGCGTTTGCCTGAGTACGATGAGAACCTGGAGAGCGTGAAGATCGTGGATCGCGATGGCCCGCGAGTCGTAAGCGAGTGGGTCGGGATCGTCCGTGAGTTTGCGCAGAAGATCAAATGGACTGAGGAGGATGTCTGGGATGATGACAGCCACGCCTGCACGTTCACGCAGGTGAAGGGCGACTTCGATGCGTACGACGGCACGTGGGTCTTCGTCGCCGAGGGCGATGACGTTACACGCATCGACCTCGAGCTCCAGTACGAATACAACGTGCCCCTCATCGGCAAACTCATCCAGGGCCTTCTGCACAAGAAAACCCAGCAGTCAGCCGAGGGCATTATGAACGCCATCAAACAGATGGCCGAGAACGCGTAGCTCTTATTGCAGCGACCTCACCCGCAATAGAGAAGGCGACACCCGTGGCGGGTGTCACCCTTTTCCGTGTCTCTCGAATCTCTGAGCGCGGCGTCAGTTTATCGGTCGTCGCGCCGGACCACGCCCTGGCGCCAGCAGGCTCGGGCCGCCGTTTTTCAGGTAGACGGTATCGATCGGCACTTGCAGTCCGAGTTGCGCCGACAGCCGCCCAACTTGGCGTTCGGCATACCAGTTGATCGAAAGCTCTGTCGCCTCGCGCCACACGCTCAGCGCCTTTTTCTTGTCGCCCTTGTCCTCAAGAATCCGAGCCTTCAGGTGCAAGCCGATCCTATCTTTCATGTCGACGAGCAGATAATTCTGGAGGTGAGCCAGCGCCTCATCGTGCTTGTCAGCTTCCCACAGCCGCCACGCCGGCAGGTACCGCTCGCGGATCGTTATCGTCGCGCCGCGGGCCGTGTTGTCCGCGGGGTTCTGCTTCATGCAATAGTCGTACCAATCCAGCGCCTTCGGGATTCTCGGGATCCGCTCATAGCAGTGGCCGATCTGGCGCGGGATGTACTCCGGGTGCTTGAAGGCCAGGCACGCCCCCAGCCATTTGGCGGCTTCGTCGTACTCCTTCATCTTGTCGAAGTACGTCCACGCCAGCTCGAAGTATAGCTCGTACGTCCCCGCGTTGTAGCTGATGCCCTCGCCGAGGTAGTTAATCCCGCGCTCGATGAGCTCGCCCTGCAACGGGTAGTTCTTGATCGCCTCCGCCTCATACGAGAGGTTGTACGCGTAGTGCCAGCCCGCGAACGTCCACGGCTCAAGCCAGTGGGGGTCAAGCAGCGTAACGGTTCGCATGACGTCTTCCGCGCCACTCGTCAGCGCGAGGTCTGACGCCTGACCCTCGTCCCAGAGCCGATGCATCTTGACCCACAGGATGTTCGCGGCAACACCCCGGAAGCTACCCAGCATTGCCGTGGCGAGAACGCCCGTAACGGCGGCCGGGCGGAACTCCACCATCTTCGTGATTGGCGTTGGCCGGTTGTAGCCGTAGATCAGCCGGTGCCGCCCGATCCAACCGTCCAGCGGCTGGAGCGCCATCCACGCGACAAAGCAGGAGATTATGCCTAATAGGAATTTCTCTCGTCTGCCCATTGCTAAAACTCACCGCCTAAGCAGGCCACTGCACGTCGTCCGCCTCAGCCACCCGCGAGAGTGATCTAGAATTCGCGGTAACTGAAGAACACGCACGCCAGTGCAACCATGACGAACGAGTAGAGGCAAGCGTGCAACACGCTCATCCCGATCATCTGCGAGTAGACGACCTCATGGGTCAGCATCTTCTCGCGTATATCGAAGTTCTCAAAGTGAGGAATGACCCGGTACATCACCCACGCAAAGACTCGGACCGCCGGTGTAACGACTTCGGTGATCTGGGGATCCTTGTACTCGGCGATGTGCTGGAAGTGACTCCCCAACTGTCCCGCAAAGTAGACCGTCAGGCTGAACACCGCGCTGAAGATCCACGACGAAACCGTCGACACCGCGATGGCGATTGACGACAGGATCATCATCTCAAACATCAGCAGCAGGATAGCCTTGTAGCAGTTCGCGCTGGTCTCAGCCAGAGACATCATCTGGCCCGTCGAGATGGCGGCCTTGGCGAGCTGCGGGGCCTTGATGTAGTACACGATCATGAACGCGGCGCCCATCAGCAGGACGTTCACAAAGACGGTAATCCAGCCGCCCAGGAACTTCCCGATGATGAACTCGCTGCGGCGGACGGGCTTGGCGAGAATAACGTCAACCGTGCGCTTGTCGACCTCATCAGCAATAAGCCGCGCGCCGAGGAAGACTGCGATCAGCATCCCGCACAGCCTGATCGAGCCCAGGCCGACGTCCAGCAACATGCTGAGCTGGCTATTCGGGCTGAGCGTTGCGAACATGTGGCTCAGTCCGATGAGTACCAGCGCAAAGATGAGGATCACGTTCAGGAACCGGCGGCGGCGCGCCTCAAAGAACGTCGCCGACGCGACCCGGAAGATCGCCCGGAAGTTGATCAGCGGAGTCTTGTGAGCTTGCGGCGCCGTCACTGTCTCGGCTGTCGGTGTGGTTTCCATAGATCAATCACCCTCTTGCCCTTCGACGACATCTATGAAGACCTGTTCGAGCGTCCGACGGTCGGGGCCGACCTCCAGCACCTGCGCGCCCCCTCCGCTGAGGAGTTGCGCGACGCCTATGGCCTGCTCCTGTCCGCTCGTCTTCACAATCAGCTCGCCGTTATCCTCAGTGACTTCCGCGCCGTCGGTCGCGGCCTTCTCCTTCAGCTCAGCCGAGACGTCCGTCGCCCGCACGCGATACCCCGCGCCGGCCTTCAACACATCGTCCATGGTGCCGGTCATCTCAAGCTTGCCCTGGCTGACGATGGCGACGCTGTCGCACATCGGCTCCATGTCCTTCAGCAGGTGCGAGCACAGGAAGACCGTCTTGCCCATGTCCCGAAGGTTGGTGATGATGCTACGCATCCGGATGGCCCCCATTGGGTCCAGTCCGGCGGTAGGCTCATCAAGGAAGACGAGGTCAGGGTCGTTCAGCAATGCCTGCGCGACCGCAACGCGCTGCATCATGCCCTTGGAGAATTCATGGACGCGGAAGTGTTTGCGGTCCGCCATCCCCACGAGTTCGAGCAGCTCCTCGATTTTGGCATCGAGGCTCTTTCCGCGCAGCCCAAACAGCGTCCCGTAGAACCGAAGTAGCTCCGGCGCATTCAGGTGGTCGTAGAAGTACGGACCGTCGGGGACATAACCTATCCGGGATTTGTAGCCCGAACTCCCTAGGGGCAGCCCAAGAACTTCGCCGGTCCCTCGGGTCGGGAAGAGCAATCCAAGCAGAAGCTTCAGCGTGGTTGTCTTCCCGGCTCCATTGGGTCCAACAAGCCCAAAGATGACGCCCTCGGGGACCTCTAGATCAAGGTCGCCGATACCGACATGCGTGCCACGAATGCCGATCCGGTAGACCTTCGTGAGACCCTCAGTACGAATGGCAATACCTATTGCGCCCACCTCCAACTGCAGCGGCCGACATGCTAGCCACGAAATGCGGCGAGGCCGACCCCCGGTTCAGATAACACTTATGGTAACGCAGGTGCGTGGACAGAATGTTCCCCCGGCTCAGCATGAAAAGGCGTTGCCTCCGAAGAGCCAACGCCTGGTGCTCAGTTGGGTGCTGTCCTTACGACGTCCGAAGAGCCTAAGCCTCCTCGGAACCCTCGTCTTCATCGGTCGGCTCAGCCGACTCGTCGGCAGCGTCCGTCTCGTCGTCCGTAGGTTCCTCATCCGCGGCGTCGGTGGCCTCGTCCGCGGGCTCGGCCGATTCATCAACAGCCTCGGTGGCCTCGTCGGCGGCCTCATCGACATCCTCGTCTGCCGTCTCGTCAGCTTCGTCCTCGGTGATCACCATGCCGCGAGCTGCCGGATCATACGCCTCAACGAACCGGCCGTCGTCGAGCATCTCGCGCTCGGCCGCCGTCCCATAGTACCCGAGCTTCTTCAGCGACGTCACGTATTCGACGCGCACCTTCATCGACGACGCGTCGTTAGCCCGGCCCTTCAGCGCGCCGATCGCCCGCCGACTGCCGATCTCGCCCAATATCCAACACGCCTTCGTGCGAACCGGCGACTCGAGATGCATGTCCCCGATGGTGGCGCTGAGCTGTTCGATTACCGGGTTCTGCTCGCTCTTCTTCGCGTTCGGATGCTCCGTCTCCCACTCGCGGCCCTTGAGTACCAGCGTGTTGCCCGCGGACTCTAGAAGATCCGGGTCGCCCTCAAGCGCCTCGACGAGCAGTTCGATTGCCCTCTCGTCATCGATGACCTTCAACTTATCAATCGCCATTTGGCGCTGAGTCAGTTTCATCGAATCGAGATTCTCTTGCTGCTCCTCGATCGGGTCAACCGCGCACCCAGCCAGCAACAGAACCGGTAGCGCTATACAGAGTAGGAGTACGAGCCAACGGGTCGACATGGAAATGCCTCCGGTGTGCTTCCGCGTGAGTGCCGGCGTCCTAGCTGGCGCCCTCGTGGGTTGAGTTCGTTTCCTTGACTGCCAGGCCGCGGCTGTCGCACGCCGTCTTAGCCGCGAGCCGACCCCAATAGCCCGCCTCGCCCTCTTCGATCAACTCGGCGGCCATCACCACGAGCTTCTCGTTGATCTCGGGGTCGACGTCGTTCTCGGAGATTCTCGGATGTCGCGTCAGAGCCCGGCATGCCCACATGCGCGTGTCGGAGTCCTCGTCCTCGAGAGCGCCGAGCAACGTGTTGGCCATGGCCTGCTTGACGCCGCCGTCCTCTGGAACTCTCGACAGATCCTCAATCGCCATGCAGGCGTACTGTCTCACCAGCGCCGCAGGCTCGATTTCGTCGTCCGCCGACGCGAACACCGCGTTTAGCGCGGCGTCTGAGCCGATCGCGCCGAGAGCGAGAACGCACTCGCGACGCAGTTCAATCTCTTTGTCCGCCGGCGCGGCTTCGGCGGCTGGAGGCGGATCCTCCTCCTCGACCTCTTCGGCCTCGTCATCACCCTCGTCCTCGTCGGCTTCCTCCTCCTCGACCTCCGGCTCCTTTGGCGGCACGTCAGGTCGCCCTTCGAGGATGCTCGCGAGCGGCCCGACAGCCAGTTCGGCATCCTCATCAGCCAGCCCATGCATGCGGAGCAGGCAGAGAGCCTGAACGGCGAGGGACCGCGTGTCCATCTCTTGATCCGTGTCGGTGATGATGCCAACCAACGCGTTGGCGCCGTCGAGGTACGCCACGTTGCCGATGGCAACAACCGACGCGCGCCGAACGGGAGGCCACTCATCCCCCAACTGCTCGACCAGTGCGGGACCGGCTTTCTCGGGCGAGCCGTTCTCTCCGAGCAGCACGGCAGCGCGCATGCGCTCCTTCTTGCGCTCGGAGGACAGCCTCTCGATCAGTTCGCCCTCGACTGCCGAACCGTGCTTCGCCAGTTCCGCCATCGTGTCGATGGCAACATCGGACGAATCGTGGTCGAGGTCGTCCAACTGCTCGGCCCTCTTCTCGGCCTGGTCGACCTTAGCCCAGACGATCCCGGCCCCGATAACGACCGCGATCAGTGCCAGCACCACATATGCACGTGTACTCATGAGGTCCTACTCCGTTCTCTTCGCTAACCTCGCAACTGCTTCACGTCGAGGGCTGCGGCGCCCCTCACATTGCGTCCAATAGCTTCTCAAGCTCCGCCAGAGCCGCATCGAGATCATTCTGCGGCGGCTCCTGGCCAGGGGGCAGGGCGTCGAAGAAGTCGCGAGCCATCTTGTCGCCCGTCACGTACATGGAGATCGATATCCAGTCGCGCGTTGTGGCTTCGGTGCCGGCCTCGGCTTGCCGGTACTGGTTGCGCGCGCGAAGCAGGTACGGGTCGACCGCTACGTTGCCGAGTCGCCCGATCACCGACGCCGCGAATGGACGGTCCTCGGGCTGACACGATTTCAGGAAGTCGATGCACGGAAGCACGGCCGCCTCGCCGATCACGGCAACGGAGAGTCCAAGCTTGGCCTTCAGCTCAGGATCGGTCTCCGCGATGGCGAGGCCGAGAAGCGTCGTCGCGGCGTCCATGGCCTCCTGGGACTTGCCTTCGCTCTCTTCCGACAGCCGTCGACCAATGTCTGCGATGGCGCCGGCCGCCAGCCGCGCGCCTGTGCCGCCCGCCTCGCACAGCGGGATGAGCACCGGCACGGACGTATCCGTCCCGAGCAACCCTAGAGCCTTGATCGACTCGTATCGGACATCGCTGTCGATCGCTGCGTCCTTGACGCCGTTCTCCAGGATCCCCGGCACTCGAGCCTGCGCGACAGCGACGGCTGCGGTCTGCTGAAGTTCGGGCTCGTCGTCGTTGAGCTTCCCTTCCAGGATCCCGAGGGCCCACTCGCGGTCGGCCTTTGTTTCCGTCTTGCGCGCCACGGTCGCGATGGCAACTATGGCCGCGTAGTCAGCCCCCTCCACGTCGGAGGCTGCGTGTGTCTCAAGCAACTGCTTGCTGGCTGGATCGGAGCCTGCGGATAGGGCTATCCCGGCCTCCTGAATAGCATTCATGTCGGCTTTGGACAGGTTCTGCGCCTCGCCGGCGGACGTTGCGCTGGCGACCGCCGAACGCAACTCTTCCTGACCGCCAACGTGTTCGGCCAGCAGGATCGCCGCCCGACGCTGAACGTCAACATCCGCGTCTGTCAGGAGCTTCGCGAATTCAGCAAGCGCCGGCGGATCGTACCACTCGATGAGCCGGCTCATCGTCGCGGCTCTGACGCCGCCATCTTCGTCCTGCAGCAGCGCCGCCAACGTCGGCGTGGCCGTCGGATTGCCCAGCTTCACCAACGCCGCCGCCACCGCCATGCGGACCTGCGGCGCATCGTCATCCGCGGCCGTCAACAGCGGCGTGACCGCATCGGCCTGCTGCCCGGAGCCACCGAGCGCCCGGGCGGCTGCCGCCCGTGCGGCGGGGTTCGGGTTCGATTCGAGCTGCTTCGCCGTCGCCGCGATCGCATCATGGCCAATCTCACCGAGAGCGATCGACACCCACTTCAGCACCTGCGCATCGGTCGAACCGAGGCTATCCACAAGAGCCGGCACCGCTGGCGCGCCGATGTCGGCCAGCGCCTGCTGCACCGTGTAGCTGACGCGGCGATCCGGGTCATCGAGCGCCACGATCAGTTCCGGCACGGCATCCGCACCGATGCCCGACAGCGCATCGCGCGCGGCGTTGTAGACCTTCCAGTCATCATCAGCCAGCGCCGCCGCGAGTCGCGGAATGGCCTTCACTAGTTGCTCGGTAACCTTCGGATCGGTCTGCGTCTCGGCCATCGACCTCAGAGCGTCCGACGCGGTCTGCCGCACGGCGACTCGCGAGTCCTGCAACTGGCCCCCGAGCAGCGGAACCGCTCGCGACGTGCCAATGCGGGCGACGGCGCGTGTCGCCAGCAACCGCACCTCATCGTCGGGGTGCTTGAGTGCCGGGGTCAGCGGCGCGATGGCCGGTGGGCCGACCTTTTCCAGCGCCACGGCAAGCTCCGAGGCCGCGCCGACGCGATTGTTGTTCAGCGCATCGGCAAGCGGCTTGGCGGCGGCAAGCGCCGTGTCGTTCGGCGGACCATCAGCGGGCTTCAAATCCGCCACAATAAACTCTCGGGCCGCGGAAATCTCGCCAAGCGCCTGCGCGGCGGCCGCCTTGACCTCCGCCCGCGGATCAGCCAGAGCGGCGATCAGTGGTTTCGTTGCGCCCTCAGCCATCGCCGTCAACCGCAGGCGCCCCACCGCCACGGCGGCCTTGCGGCGAACTGTCCATTCTGGGTCGTTCTGCAGCAGGTCAAGCAATCCACTGACCATCTTCTCCGCCTCGGCAGCGGCCAGCGGGACCGCAAGCACGTCGCCGTTGACGGACCAGACCTGGTTACCGCACGCGCCGAGCAGTTCGCAGCCCGTCGCGCGGACATCCGCGTCCTCGTGCCCGAGGAGCTGGTCCAGCACCGCCGGCATGATGGCGATCTTGTTGACCGTGACAATGCCCTTCGCCGTGCTCAGGCGCCGCAGGTACTTCGCGGCCTCCTGCTTCTGATCGGCTGTCGGCGGCGGGGCCATGATGATCTCCATCGCCAGATCATCGACGATGAGATCGCTGTCCTCGGCCAATACCTTCGCGTAGTCGTCCTTGGCCAACTGGATGAGAGCATTCTGCACGTGGGGATGCCGCACCCGCGCATCCGAGAGGAGTTCCGCCGTCTTCATCTCCGACAGGTCGTGCACCGCGAGGCGTTCCTCCGGATTGCGGAGGATCTTATCGTACTCCTCAAGCCAGTCCTTTCGTGTCTCAATGAGAGCCTTGGCGCCCGTGATCTTCGCGTTGCGCGCGTTCAGAATCGCGTTCAACTGGTCGCGGGCGGCAACGCGCACGTAGTCGTCCCACGCGTCCATCAGGTTGCTAAGCGGATCGACAGCGGCTTCGCCGATAGCGCTGAGCTGCCCAGCGCAGGCGCCGCGACGGCTGGCGTCCTTATCCTGGATGGCCTCGATCAGCAGGTCCATAATGACCTGGCCCTGCTTGCGCATTGCCTCGCGAATGCGCGCTTGCGGGCCATCATCCAGAACCCCAACCGCGCCGGCCGCCTCCCAGAATCCATCCTGCGAGCCCATGCGCGCGATCGCCAGCGCCGCGCGCTGTTGTACCCAGCGCGGCCGCTCGTCCAGGGCGTCCAGAAGGTCCTGTTGCTCGACCAACGTTCTCGCCGCCTCAAGCTGCGCCATCGGCTTGCCATCGGCGAAGACCCTAGCCATCCGGTCGTACTCGCCCTTGTGATGGATGGCATAGCCCACGATGATCGCTATCAGCGACCCGACTATTACCCACGTGACCGTCCTGCGAGTTGTTTCGTCCACTTGTCCACTCCTCGAAGCGGCCGAGGCCGCCGATCACGGCTCCGAAGAACCAAATGCCCTATCAGTGAATGGCCGAATCGCTCCGCCTACACGTGCAGACGGAAAAGCGGCGCCGCCCCAAGCAACCTTGGCGGCACCCCCAGTCTCGACCGGTGCGAACGTGAGCATCTTGGACCCGCTATTATACCAGAAACAAGCGGCATTGAGAATCCAGCGCCCATGAAACATCGCGGGCCGACCCGACAGCAGCCGCCCCGAACTAGCGGGTTCTTCCTCACCCTCACATCAATCCCTTCTTGCGAGCGGGCCTTGTCGCCCTAATTTCGGCCGCCCTTAGTGACGCGAAGGCAGACGCTGGGCCGGGGTCCGTTGATCTTGGGGACCCTTCTGTGCTATCGTGTTTCGAGGGGATGTACCACGCGACCCATCATGGGTCGCGTTTCTGTCGTCTAAGGGGCGCTCCCACGCATGCTGTTCCCGTGGACCATGGAGCTTGGAATCGACCTCGGCACGGCCAACACGCACGTCTGCGTGAAGGGTGCCGGCGTCGTTGTTCGCGAGTCGACCGCAGTCGGCTTCCAGGCATCCCGGCGCCGGCCCATATGCTACGGCACGGACGCCAAGCGCATGCTTGAGCGACAGGTCCCCGACGTGCATGTCGTCCGCCCCGTCCGCGGAGGCGTCGTCGCTGACTTCGACGCCACCGTCGACCTCGTCCGCTACTGCATGCGCGCCGCCCTTGGTCGGCGGACGCCGTTCAGTCCAGCGGTCGTCGTCGCCGCGCCGATGGCGGCCACAGGCGTCGAACGCCGAGCCCTCACCACGAGCCTGCGCTCAGCCGGCGGCGGCGTCACCTACGTCGTCCCCAAGGTCCTCGCGGCGGGCGTCGGCGCCCGGCTTCCGGTCGGCGCCGTCGAGAGCACGCTCATCGTCGACGTCGGCGCCGGCGCCACCGACATCGGCGTCGTCAGTTTGGGCACTGTCACTTCCGGGACGACCCTCCGCTACGGCGGCGATGATATCGACAAGGTCATCATCCGCGCCATCAAGCACTCCCAAGGCGTCATCGTCGACGAGGCGTCTGCCGAGGAAGTGAAGATCCGCGTGGGTTCGGTTCACCCTGAACTCGGCCACGATACGGTCAAGCTCAACACCTCGTCCGCCAACGGGAATGGTGGCGCCGAGCCGACGGCAATCGTCCTTCAAGGGGCGCCGGAGTTGCTCCTGAAGGCCATCACCCCCATCATCAGCGAGATCGCGTGGGTCCTCGAGGAACTCCCGCCGAAGCAACGAGCCGAGGTCGACCAGCGCGGCGCCGTTCTCACCGGCGGATGCGCGTTGCTCCGAGGCTTCCCCGAGTTGATCACCCACCGCCTGGGAATCCCGGCCGTCGTGGCCAAAGACCCACTCTCCTGCACCATTCTAGGTATCGAGTCCATTCTCGCCGACCTGAGCGCGCTGACCATGGACGGGCGACGCTTCTCCCTCGGCGCGAGCCGCCAGAACGGCGGTTCGTAGACACGGTCCCGCTTCTGAGCGAGGTGAACCGCCGCCGTGACTCGACGAACCATGCTGTCCACGGCCGTGTTCGCTCTCCTCTGCGTGCCCGGTCCCGCAAGCGAACTTCACGCCCCCCGCGACACCCAAGCCTCCATCGCGGTCACCGAGGCGAACGCCGATGGGCCCACGGTCCTCGTCATCGGCCACACCACCGCGGACGGCAACGCCGGCGCCTATGCCGCCCGTCAGATCGCCGGCTGGCAAGTCAGCGCCGGCAAACTCGTCGTCACTTGGGACGCCCCACTTGCCGGACCAGGCCATCTGACGGAACAGGCGCCGTGGGACATCATCCGCGAGCACAGGCCCGACTGGCTGGTCGAACTCCGCGATGACTACGACTACCACCGCTCGATCCCCGCTTCAACCGGGGCGACCGTCGCGGCCTCCGACAGCCCCGGCGAGGCGCTTGTCCAACGCATCCTCGACGCCGCCAACACGCTCGTCGATGACGAGGACGAGCAGTTCGTGCCCATGTCCGCCCAGCTGCCCGATGGCTCTCTGGCCCTGGAGGCTCGGCGCCGGTTCGGGACGCATCACCTCGCCCTTACCACAACCGTCAAGGACGACATCCGCCTGCCCATCCGCACCCGTCTGCAGCGGGTGATGGTGCGCGAATTCCTCGCCGCTCTGGACATGCTCCCCGACGGCGCGAGCGCTAGCGCGATCGCCTCACCCGCCCCCGATGCCATCAACGTCGCAATCTATGACGGCAAAGGGGCCGTCAGCAGCAGCGGCCACGCGCCACCATGGATCGAGCGATCTATGGCCCATCTGCCTGACATGACGGTCAACCGCATCGACGGGGTCGACATCGCCGCCGGGGCCCTCGATGGCTTCGACGCTGTCATCTTCGGCGGCGGACACGCCAAGGACCAGGCCAAGGGCCTCGGCGACGGCGGCCGTGATGCCGTCCGCGAGTTTGTTGAAGCCGGCGGCGGCTACCTCGGCATCTGCGCGGGCGCGTTCCTGGTGATGGAGAAGTACGACTGGGGACTGCAGATCCTCGACGCCAGGAAGCGCGACCCCGACCACACCTACACAGGCAGCGGGATCGTCAAGGCCGAACTGACCGAGCGTGGCCGCGAGATCCTTGGTGGCGAGCCCGGCCTGCTCGACACGAAGTACTCCGGTGGCCCCATCCTCTGGCCCGCCGACGATGACGACATTCCGGACTTCGAGCCGCTGTTCATCTTCCGCACCGAACGCCCGAAGAAGGGCGTCCCCAAGGGCCTGATGATCGGCTCCCCGGCCATCGTGGCGGCGCCCTTCGGAGGCGGCCGCGTCGTGGCGTTCAGCCCTCATTGCGAGCGCCATCCCGGGCCGCAGGACCTGTTCTGGAACGCAATCCGGTGGGCCGCCAAACGGCCGCGCCGCTGAGCCGTGGCCGCACCAATGTCGTGGACGTGAAACCCATTCCATAACCCGCGTGTAAGCCCGTTGGGAGCCGGTATCCGATGGCGGTAAGCGACGAGCGCCTTGCCAGGCAGGCCTTGAGGGGCGATGCGGGAGCGTTCGATACTCTCGTCCGGCGTTACTACCCTCGCGTGTTGGGCCTCTGCCGCAAGATGCTGCGAAGCCGCGATGTCGCGCACGACGCGGCTCAGGAAGCGCTTGTTCGGGCGTACAGCAAGCTCCACCTGTACGACCCCGACCGCCGATTCTCGGCTTGGCTGATGACGGTTACCGCCCGCGTCTGCGTGAGCTTGGGGCAGAAGTCCGCACGCGATCCGCAGCCATGGGAGGAAATCGGCGAGGCCGACGGCGGCCCGGCCGACGAGACGCCCGGCCCGGTTGAGCACCTTGTGAAGACAGAACTCACCGGGCGCGTCGGCGAAGCCGTCCAGAGCCTGCCCGATCTCTACAAGCCCGTCTGCGTGCTGCGCCACGTTGAGGGCCTAAGCTACGCGGAGATCTCCGAGGCGACGGGCCTGCCGATCGGAACGGTCAAAGTTCACTTGCACCGCGCCAAGAAGCACCTACGTGAAGAGCTGAGAGACCTTGTGGAGCTGGAGTTGAGCAATGGATAGGCTAGGATGTGACGCGATCAGAGAGATGCTCCCGGACCACGCCGACGGCGGCCTGCCGACGGCTGAGGCCGGCGAGGTAGAGCGGCATCTAAGTGCCTGCGCCTCATGCCGACGTGAGGCCGACGAGTGGGCCGCGCTCGATCGAGTGCTCGCCCAGGGCCTGCGCGCTGATGGGCCCGTCTCGGACGCCGAGATTGAGGCGGCCGTAGCAAGGGTCCGCGAAGCCAAGCCCGCGTGGAGGCTCGCGCCGGTGCCAGTGCGTTTCTGGCGCTCCTGGGCGCCGACGGTTGCGCTCGCGGCCGCGGCGGCTGTGTTGATGGCCGTCTTTGGCGTCGTCCCGGGCGACACGTGGGCCGAAGCCAAACAGATCGTCACCACTCACGCCACGTCGATCATCCACTCCTACCCCACCGATATCGCGCAGATCGTGCCTACTGACATCGACGCGCTCCGCGAGAGCGTCTCTGCCCTGCCCGAGTCAACCGTCGCCGGCGTCACGCGCGAATGGGATCAGGGCGCGACTTGGTCGCAGACACTCGGCCATCGCATCGGCCTGTTGCCGCTCGCGGCGGGCGCCGTGTTACTGCTATTCATCAATCTCGCCTTCGCCAAGAGCGTCCGTGGGTCGCTTCGCCCCCTTCAGGGAGGTCACTGACCGTGCAAACCCAATCCAGCAAATCACTGATCCGCTCTACCTTCACATGCGCCGCGGCCGCGTTTCTGCTGGGAGGGGTCGCGTCTGCCCAGGGCGAGGGATCGGACCAGGCCTACCAGTGGCTCATGGTCATCGTGCTGCTTCCCATCGCCCTCCTCGCCAAGTCAGCCATTGAGGCCATCATCGCCGCTCTCTTCCCCCACTGGACGGCGAAGGCCCGCACCGCGATCGACGAGCGCCGAGGCCTGTGCGTCCTTTGGGGATTGCTGCTCGCCATCTTCACGTTCGTCGTGCTCCTGATCGCTGGAGCCATCGGAGACGCCGGCGGCATCGGCGGGTTGCTGGCGATTCCCGGGCTCATCATCTGCCTGGCGGTTCCGTTGCTCGCCGCCTGGGGCTTCGTCGGCCCCGCAACCTGGATGGGCGAGCAGCTCCTGCCGTCTGACCCGTCCGGCCCGGACCGCACGCCCCTGCGCGCGCTGGTGGGAGCCTTCGTGCTCTCCGCGGCGTGTTTGGTGCCCATAGTCGGATGGGCCCTGATGCCTCTACTGCTATTCGCTTCCCTCGGCGCCGGCCTGGTGGCCATGTTCAACCGCACGAAGCAAGGACCCGCCGCCCAGACCGAAGAAGTCTGACCTGCCGTCAGAGGGACCGCCCCTCTCAAGACTAGCACACGAGGTCCGCCAACATGTCCGACTGCCTCTTCTGCAAGATCGTGGCTGGAGAGATCCCGGCCGAGGTCGTGGCCGAGGACGATCGGGTACTTGCCTTCAAGGACATCAATCCAGGCGCGCCCGTCCACTTGCTGGTCATCCCCAAGAGACACGTCGCCAACAGCAGCACTGTCGAAGAAGCCGACGAGGCTCTCGTCGGCCACGTCGTCCGCGTTGGATGCCAAGTCGCATCCGAGGCCGGCCTCAGCGAGAGCGGCTTCCGCCTCGTCCTCAACAACGGACGCGACGCCGGCGAGGCCGTCAACCACCTCCACCTGCACGTCATCGGCGGCCGCGCGCTCGACTGGCCTCCCGGCTAGCGAC
>CAZKUN010000026.1:0-20330 GCA_964555935.1 uncultured Armatimonadia bacterium
TGAACGTGCGCCGCATCGATCCGAGCAACGAAACGGGCAGATCGACCAAGCCGAGGCGTTGCTGGTTGAGGCTGATGAGACGGCCAAAGCGCTGCTCGGCGTGGTGGCGGACACGCCATCGCTATGGTTCGCTGGGTTTGTCACGGACGGGTTGAAGGAGTACGTCGAGGCCCACCTGACCCTCTGCGTCCTGCAGGAACGCCCCATGCCCACACCGCAGGACCTTGGCGTGGCCCCGCCGACGTACCTCAACGGACTCGCGGAGACCATCGGCGAGATGCGCCGGCACGCGCTCGACCTCATCCGCGAGGCCAAGCCGCGCGAGGCCGAAGAGACGCTCGAGCAGATGGACGAGCTTTACACGCTACTGATGGGGTTTGACTATCCCGAGGCCGTGAGCCTCGGCCTGCGACGCCGCACGGATGCGGCGAGGGGTCTTGTCGAGCGCACACGCGGCGATGTCACCAACGCGTTGCAGCAGGCGCGTCTCGAAGAGAAGATGGCGCAGTTCCAGGCGCAGATCGGCGACGACTAGCCGTCACGGGAGCCCGCCGCCACGCAGGGGCGGCACCCGCCACTCATACTGAAACTCAGGAACCATCAGTCGAGTCTCGGTTCGGGTAACGCCGTCGGGGCAGCGCGCCGCCACGTGGTGTCGTCCGGCCGCCAGCGTGGCTTCGTGCTTCTCGCCCGGCTCAAGCGTAATCTCCTCGCCGTCGTCCACCTTCAGATGCAGCGCCTCCGCGTACCCGTTGGCGATCGATATTGAGGGCTGCGTCTGGCCTTTCACCCGGACCGTGTCAGCTGAGCCGAAGTAGCGATTCGTCATGTCACCATCGGTATCCATCAACTCAGGATCGACCTGCCAGTTCAGATCGAAGAACCCGGCGCATAGATGGCGATACATGTCGTCATGTCGGTAGGCGTCGGCCGTGGTGAAGATGAAGTAATCCGGCAGCAGGTCGTGCTTGTGGTTGACTCCAAGATCGGCCAGCGCATTCTCGCCGGAGTAGATCAGCACGTACCGGTCCGAGTTCAGAGGGTTCGGATAGCATAGCACCAGACCCAGATCGTCGCCCGTATACTCCTGCCCGCCCAGCGCGTAACCGTCGGCGAGCCATTTCACGGGCAGTTGATCCGCAATGCGCGCGAGCACGCTGTTCGTGTCCGGGGTCCCAAACAGCACCAGGTTCTTCTCGCCGATCAGCTCATCCGTCACGCCCACATCGGTCACTCCGGGCGGAATGCCATCGGCGAACTGATCCCATTCGCCCATCCACCGCTGAGCGCGGCTGATGCTCTCTTGCTTCTCCTCCTCAGACCCACTCGTGCCGGCTACGATCAGGAACGGACCGTTAAACACGTCCTCCACCGGGCCACAGAGCCCCTTCTTCTTGCGCAGCGTCCCCTGCTTGGGCTGAGACTCCGCGATCGTCACGTCAAGCGACTCGCCCGTCGGCTTGCCCGAGAACACCTGCTCGCCGTTGGCCACGACCTCCACCGGCTTGTCCGCATCCACAGGGCAGTCGTCCAGATTGATGCGCGCGCCGGCGACATTCTCCGTCGTCAGCGTGATGCGGTTGCCCTCGACCGTTGCTTCCGCAAGGCCCGGCGTCCCCCAGCGCTCATACTCCGTGAACGTCAGCCAAAACGCCGTGTCATACCGATAGCTGAAGCTCCTGATCCGCACGCGCTTCGTCGATCGGTCTCGCTTCTGCTGGACCAGCCACGAGAACGCCTTCTCGTAGCACGGGAGGCGCCAGTAGATGAAGTGGTCCTCTCCCTCGTGCTCGAAGTACTCGATCGGCGTTCCGAGGCGGTCAAGCTCCCACGCCATCATGTGCGACTGCTCGGCGGGGATCAGCGGCTTCCGGTCGAACTCGCCGTGCTGCAAGAAGAATCCCTGCCCCACAGCGTTCGCCGCGAGTTCGATCGGGTTGTCCCACTCGCCGAGGAACTGCTTGAACTTCGGGGCTGTCTCGTGCGGCCACGGCCACCAGACGAACATGTCGGTCTGCGCGCACATCGGGGCCGAAGCCGCGAACACGCCCGGATGGCGCAGCGCGATCGTCCACGTCCCCATGCCTCCCATCGACGGCCCGCCCATGTACACGCGGTCGTCGTCGATGGAGTAGAAGCGCTTCATCTCCTCAACGGCGCGGAGGACGTCGACCTCCCCCACTCCCTGGAAGTCCGTGTTCCGGCGACCGTACGGGGTCAGAAGAATCGCGCCGTTCGCCTCGGCGACTTTCTCTTTCTCTTCCTCCAGAACCCATGGATCGATGATGCTCGTCGTCGGCACGTAGCCGTGCAGGAAGACGATCAGCGGCCAGGATTCCCCTGGGTCATAGTCCTCAGGCACGTAGGCATAGTAGGGCTGAGCCGTCTCGTCATTGCGGGCGGTGTAGGCGCGCTCAATGTGCCCCGTCTCGCCGACGAACGCCGTCGTGTCGGCTGCGAGGCGCGCGAGGGCCTCCTCCGCTTCGACGATCTCCTGGCGCGCGTCGGCGGGGCCGCCATACGGCCAGCGACCGAACGCCAGCGCCTTGCGCAGCTTCAGCCGCGCGAGGGGCATGTTGGTCAGGTACGCGTCCGACGTGCGATCCGCCACGGCTTCGTCAGCCTGGCTGATCGCATCGGCGAGCTTCGTCATCTGCTCCTGCAAGTTCGCATCCTGTGCGGAGACAGGCGCGAGGTACAACGCGGCGGCAAACGCGATGAACATGAAAGCCTCCCAGGCCATTGTGGGACATACCAGGACACCAACTCTCCAAACGTCGGCCGCCCTAGCCCCGTTCCACGATGAGGAACGGCCCCGACGGACAACGGCCCGCGCGCGAACCGTAAATGGTCAGCCCGCCGGGTTGCTGGTCGTCTACCGAGAGCGTCAGCTTGGCGCCGCCACGCAACGCGTCCAGTGCCTCGGGCGTGACGTCGACCGCCACGACCCAGCCGTACCGGCCCGCGAAGCCGTAGTGGTGAGACAGCACGCCGCGACCGTCCGCCGGATGGTCGTCCAAGTCGATCGAGCTCAGGTCAACCTCGCCCGCCGAGACATTCACTCGCGACGGCCACGTGTCGTCGTCGGTCTGCTTGCCCTTGCCCGGGCGGAAGGAGCTGAGTTCGGCGACAAATCGCGCGCTCTTCGCATCATCCGGCACGTCAATCTCGGCCGACAGCGCGCCGGCGCCTTCGACCCACGCGGCCTCCGAGACGCCGTCCACATCATGCGTCTCGCCGCCGAAAGCGCTCACCGAAATCGGGGTCAGCTCAGCCGGCAGTTCGCCGGTGACGTGGAAGTGCATCCAGTTCTCGGCCAGCGTCTCGCCGTCAGTGCCCTTGAGGTAGACTCGGAGCGTCGCGAGCCCCGGCGCGTCCGGCATGATCACTACGATGGGATCAACCGGCGCCACCGCCCAGCGCGGGAAGCCGACGCGCTGGCCTGGTGACAAGCGCACTTCCTCGGTCGCGCCAACGTGATCGGTCAACTCCAGCCTCCAGGATAGCTCAGCGCTGTCACCGACGTAGTCGCTGAAGTGCGACGCGTAGGCGGGTATCTCTAGCTTCTGGCCAGGCTCGACGGTCTGACACGGGGGCGCGTCCAGCGCGATGTAGTCGAGCGAATTCACCAGCGTCGGGTCATACCCCAACTGCTTCGGCGTGCGGTCATAATTCAGCAGGCCATTGCGCTCCCACTCAATGTCCTGAAGCTCGGTGTAGATGTAACCGCCGATCTTCTCGTGCAGCCGCATCTCATTCGTGAGGTAATGGAAGCACCAGGAGATGTCCATATCGCCCATGCCCGCCGAGATGCCACCGTACTCGCTGTTGATCAGCGGCTCGCGGCCCTGCGTGCGGCCAGGGCAGTAGTTGAACCCCGATCCCGGCTTCGTCTCGTCAACCACGTTCTGAACGTGCGCCTTCGCTTTCGCATAGTCGTTCAGGTAGAAGTGCCACGAGTTCAGATCGGTCTTCACGTGGTCATACAAGCACGGGGAGTTGTCCTCGATGACCCGAGTTGGGTCGAGGGTCTTGGCGAGACCGTACATCTCCTCGACCCAGGCCTGCATGTCGGTGTCCTGCTTGAAGTCATTGCCACCCAGGCCCCACGTCTCGTTGAACAGACACCACGAGAAGATCGACGGGTGCATCTCGTCGCGCTCGACGACCTCCCGGAAAGTCCTCTCCCATCGCGCCCTCGCCAAGCCGGCCTCGTCCTGAAAACCCGTGTTCGGCAGATCTGACATGATCAGCAGGCCCAAACGGTCCGCCCAATAATAGAACCGGGGTTCTTCGGCCTTGATGTGGATGCGCAGGAAGTTGAAGCCGAGTTTCTTGGCCCACTCGACATCCGCGCGCACCTCATCATCCGAGCGGAAAGTGTATGCGCCCCACGGATTGAACGACTGATCCAGCGCGCCGAGAAGGTAGATCGGCCGGCCATTCAGGTGGATGTATTGATGCGCCTTGTCAGGGAGATTCTGGATCGTGACTTCGCGGAACGCGAAGTACGTGTTGACGATGTCGTGGGTCATGCTGTCCTGGACCAGTTCGACGCTGCTATGGTAGAGGAACGGGTCATCGGGCGACCATAGCCGAGGATCCTCGACCGTAATCTTGGTCTCGTGCAGACCTGCCGAGCCCGCGTCGGGCCCCCACGTGTTGTAGAACGTCGACCCATCGGGCATCCGCACCGCCAGACGCAGCGCCACGCCCTCGGGCGCGGGCGCGCTTAGCGTGATGCTGCACAGAGCCTCGCCAGTGGTGTTGTCGGCCTCGAAACGGACCTTCTCGATATGCACCTCGGGACGCGGCTCAAGCCAAACCGTCTGCCAGATCCCCGACGTCCGCGCGTACCAGCCCCATTGCTTACCGCACGGCTGCGTGCCATGGTCGTTCGGATCATGAACGCGGACGACGAGCGTGTTCTCGCCGCTAAGGTCAAGCGCATCGGTGATGTCCGCTTCCAGCGGCGTGTAGCCGCTCTCAGTATCGCAAATGCACTCGCCATTCACCCAGGCCCTGACGAAGTAGTCCACCGCCTCAAAGCGCAGCCAGACGCGCTCGCCCTTCCATCGCCGGGGTACCTTGAAGGTCCGCCGGTACCAGCCCGTCTCGTGGCGCTCGGCTTGCTTGTAGTTGTCGAGACTGACGTTCTCGGGCTCCATGAAGCCGTTCGTGCTGAAGTAGTTCTCGTTATCCGCGAGCGCCTCGTCGCCCCACGCCATGTGCGATTCCCACGCGAACGGGACGAGGATCTCACCCGCGAGATCGCGAGCAAGCCACTGCTCCTGTTCCCCGACATTCTCGTCATCAAACTCGAACTGCCACGTGCCATTGAGGCATACGAAGTCACGCCCTTCCCTCGTGCCTCGGTGAAACTCCGGGCGCGGGTGTTCGGGCCGGGGAATCTGCTGATCCGACATGTCAATGCTCCTCAATGTGCGCGAGTGATCCACTACGCGGGGCACGATTCGCTGGGGACGGACAAGGGTCCTCTACAGGGTCACGTCACGTTCACGGCGCGCCCCTCGGCAATCGACGTCTCGACCGCCATAAGGAATCGGCTGACCGAGGCGGCTTCGTCCGCGGATGGGTGGAGGGGATTGCCATCGAGGACGGCATCGACGAAGTAACGGACGCTCTCTTGCCACCATCCGGCGCCATGCCCACGTGGACCGGGCACATCGAAGCTATGGTCGACCGACCGGGCGGCATCGCTGAAGACGTTGAGGTCATGGGGAACTAGGTCGACCTGGATCGCGCCGCGATCGCCGATGATTTGCACGAAGAAGTCGATGTTGGGGGCGAAGCCCTCGGGGAGATTCCAGGCAGTCTCAAGCACGACGTTGACGCCGCTCTCGGTCGTTGCCAACGCGACGCATATGTCCGGAACGCCCGGCACGCGCTCGGCGACAGAGCCCTCCATCGCGCGACCGGTCACGGTCGCGAACCGGTCCTCAAGCGCCCAACTCACCAGGTCCGCGCAGTGCGACATCAGGAACCATACCGGCGAGGTGCGCTCAAGCCACGACAGCTCGAACGTCTTGGCCAGCCGCTCATTCAGACGAATGTAGACGTACTGCGGCGTGCCTATCTCACCGTCCGCGAGCGTCTGCTTCAGCCTCAGCGCTGACGAGCGGTGCCGGTTGCCATAGTTGACCATGAATGGTCGGCCCGTGCGATCTACAGCTTCGCAGATCGCCGCGCAGTCGGCCTCGGTCGTGGCCAGCGGCTTCTCGCAAAGGACAGCCTTACGCGCGTCGAGGCACGCGACGACCGGCTCGCGGTGCGCGAAATCCGGCGTCGCCACAACGACAGCGTCAACGAGCAACAGCAACTCATCGATGCTCGCGGCGGCGGTCGCCCCGAATTCGCCTGCGAGGCTGGCCGCGCGGCCTGCGTCCAGATCACAGACACCGACTAGCCGCGCGTGACCGTACTCGTGCAGTGCCTTCGCGTAGCATCGGCCCATCACGCCCGCGCCGATGATGCCAACTGACAGGTCGCTACTCATGGGCAAGCTACCTCACTTACACGCCGTCGTTCAGCACGTTTACCACATCGTGGAGGGTGTCGAACGGGAAGTACTCTTGGTCGCGCTCGCGACAGAGGCGTTCGAGCGAGTCCTTGGCGAAGACCACATCACAGTACGCGGACGCGCATGCGTCCGAAAAGCCATCGCCGATATATACGGTCCGCTCGAAGCCGGGGCGCAACTCGAATAGCCACTTCGTCTTGCAGTTGCCGCAGTGCTCGCACTCATGCGCGCCATGCGGGAAGGTCATCTCGATGTGGTGCTCGTGCATGATGGCGTGGTTGGCCCGGAACTCGATGTCATCCATGCCCAGCCGCTCAAGCATCGTCTCAATGTAGAAGTCGAGCCCATCGCTCAGCACGATGAACCGCGACCCTCGGGCGCGCGTCAGCCTGACGAGGTCCTGGAAACCCGGATTCGGCTCGGCCGTCGCTATGATGCGCTGGAACGTCTCGTTCGATGGATCGACCGTGCGCCACTGGCGGGCCATGCACTCGCGCGAGGAGATCTTCCCGTCACGCCAGATCATCTCGATTTCCATGAACTTGTCGAGCTTCAGCGTCTCGGCGATGTGGAGGCCCGTATCGATGCGGCTAATGGTGCCGTCGAAGTCACAAAGCACGAGATCCGACGCGGAGAGTGGTGCGGTGGTGGTTTCAATCATGAGGGCGGATGGTAGCTCACGAGGCGTTTGGGCCGTCGGTGCGGAATGTCCATCATGACGCACAATTCCGGTACCGTCAACCCGTTGGAGGTACGTTGTGGAAGGGCTCATCTGCCGCGAGGCGACCCCAGACGATGTCGACGACGTGCTGGCAGTTCGAAACGCGATTTTCCCACCCCTCACGCCCGAGCAGTGGTTCGCCGACCCGACGATGACATGCGCAATGGCATATCTCGACGGCGAGCCCGTGGGCGCCATTCCGCTGTCAGAGCGAGACTTCAAGATCGCGCCCGGAGCAGTCATCAAGACCGCATTCGAGAACGCCGTTGGCACTCGCGAAGACATGCGCAGCAAGGGCGTTGGCACGGCCGTCATCAGTGCCGCCAAGGAGTTCCTGGCGGGGCGCTGCGACGAGTTGATGATCTACCGCGGCGCCGAGCGCTCGCCGGGGTATCGGTTCTACGAACGCAGCGGACACAAAGACCTGATCTATCTCCGCTCTCTGACGCTCGACGAGCCCCAGCGGCGCGAGGTCGACAGTGCAGTGCGAGGATTGCCCGAGATCCACGCGTTGCAGCCGGAGCTATTGGAGTGCTTCGAGGCCACGTATGGCCATTGTGGCGGCTTCCCCGTTCGGCACGAGACATACTGGCAGCAGCAACTCGCCTCGCAGATTTACGAGGTCATCCCCAGCGACTTCCACATCATCCGGACACCCGCCACGGGGCCGCTTCAGGGCTACGCGATCGCCGGCATACGCGCGGCCGAGAAACAAGATGACGGGACGATCCAGCTGATGGAGATCGCCGGCAAGACTCCTGAGATGATCCAGCAGGCGCTGTTGGGGCTCGAGGATTTCGCGGCACAGCAACAGCGCAACATCGGCACGCGTGGAAGCGCCGACCACCCCGTCCTCACCACCTTCCGAAAGCTCGGTTACGTGGAGGGCCTCCGCCACACGATGATCATGGGCCAGCCACTCGACCCGGCGGAGCTATTCGGCAAGGTCTGCGCCGACGTGGATGCGCTCAGTGATCTCAATATCGACTTCTGGGCGCCCTTCGGCGATGGCACGCTCCACGAAGGCCCAAACGCGAGGACTGAGATCACTCTCGAAGGCAAGGATCAGACAGTCTACCGGCTCCTGAATCGGCGGCTGGACGTGCGAGCCGCCGTCGCGACCGAGTGGCTGACGGTCCGCAACGGCACGCCCGAAATCATCGACCGTCTGGCAGCGGCATTCCCATACTCCCCTTGGGTCTATCACCACATCGATTACGTGTAACGAGGACCTACACATGAGCGCCGACCATAGCGTCGACAGATCCACTGCACTGTATGAGCGGGCGCGGCGAGCCATTCCGGGCGCCACCCACCTCTTCGGACGGCGCGCCGAACTCGGCGCGCGCGGAGTTTCACCCATCTTCTCGGCCCGTCAGTCCGGCGGACGGTTCTGGGACGTAGATGACAACGAGTACGTCGACCTCCTCATGGGGTGTGGCGCGGTGATCCTGGGACACGCCTACCCGCCCATCGTCGAGGCCGTGCGGGAACAGGCGCTCAGGGGCACCGGCATTACGATCAACCACCCGCTGGAAGTCGAACTGGCGGAGGCGCTGATCGACATCATCCCTTGCGCGGACATGATCCGCTTCTGCAAGGGCGGTGGCGAGGCCGATCTGATCGCCATTCGGATCGCGCGTGGCGCGACCGGGCGCGACAAGGTTGCGTTCTGCGGATACCACGGCTGGCACGACTGGTACCTCGCCGCGAATCTGGCGGATGAGACCACGCTCAACGCTCACCTACTCCCAGGCATCACACCGACGGGCGTTCCCAAAGCCCTCACCGGAACGGCGCTCCCGTTCGAGTTCAACAACACTGAATCGCTGGAACAGGTGCTCCTCGAGAACGAGGGCGAGATCGCGGCGATCATCATGGAGGCATCGCGCTCGTTCATACCCGAGCCCGGCTTCCTCGAATCAGGTCGCGAGCTGGCGACGAAGCACGGGTGCGTCCTCATCTTCGATGAGGTGGTCACCGGCTTCCGGCTGGCGCTCGGCGGCGCCCAGGAGTATTACGACGTCACTCCCGACATGTCGACGTACGCCAAGACGATCTCGAATGGATTCGCCTTAGGCGCCGTGGCCGGCAAACGGGAGGTCATGGAATGCGCGGGAGACATGTTCATCAGCAGCGTTTACTGGGCTGAGGCCACGGGGCTTGCAGCCGGACTGGCGTCAGTGAAGGCCATGCAGGACATCGACGCCCCGGCGCTCGTATGGGACCGCGGGCGCAAGTTCATGGATGGGCTGGAATCGGCCATCTCCGATACCGGGGTGCCGTGCGAGTGCGTTGGCCTGGCGCCCTCCCCATTCGCGATCTTCAAACACGAAGACCCGGAGACCAATGACGCGATCGTCACGCTCTACATGCAGGAAATGGCCCGTCGCGGAGTGTTCGCCGCGGGCGTCAACTACCTCTGCGTCGAGCACAGCGACTCCGACCTCCAGCAGGTTACCGACGCGATGGCGGAGACCTTCGGAGTCATCAGGAAGGGCCTCGAGGCCGGCGACGTCCACGCGCTCCTTGATTGCCCGGTGCGGCAATCGGGCTTCAAACGCTTGGTCTAGGCCCACGCCGAACGAACCCGCTTCCCCGCCGGAGCGTCTTTGTGCTATAATCCACTATACTCCCCAAGGACACATTTACCGTGGTTGACACGCGCTTCTTCAGACGGGCAGACTTCGTCATGCTGGCCTGCGTGATCATACTGATCTCGATCGGCTGCGTGATGATATTCAGTTGCACGCGCGGCGCGCTTTCCAAACAGGGCCTCGCGCAGACCAAGACCGTGCGCATGCAACTCATCTGGGTTCTCGTGGGCTTGGCCGCCATGTTCGTCATGATGGCCATCGACTACTCGCGGGTCGCGTCCTTCCACATGCTCATCTATGGGGTTACCGCCCTCCTATTGGTGGCCGTGTTCTTCTGCCGCCCGATCAACGGCGCGTATCGTTGGATCATCATCGGGCCGATCAGGCTTCAGCCTGCCGAGTTCGCGCAGCTCGCGATGGTCATCTTCATCGCGAGCATGACCTCGGCCCAGGAGAAAGCCGGCGACTTCTTCGCTATTACCAAAACGTTCGCGTGGATGATCCCGGTCATCGTCCTGATCCTCAAGGAACCCGATCTCGGCACGCCGGTTCTGATGTTCGTCGTCTGGGCGTCGATGATGTTCCTGTCGGGTGCCCGGATCCAACACCTTGTAGGGTACGCATCCGCCGGAGTCCTGCTCTTCCTCGCCGCCTGGTTCTCCGGCGCCATATCGGACGAACAGAAGGCCCGGATACTCGTCTTCCTTCACCCAGAACTCTACCGCCACGGCGACGGCTACCAGCAATATCACTCGCTGATTGCCGTCGGCAGCGGGGGCGTCTTCGGACAGGGCCTCTTCCAGGGGAAACAGACTCAGGGCGCCTGGATCCCAGACCAACACACGGACTTCATCTTCACCGGCATCGCCGAGGAGTTCGGATTCATCGGCGCGGTTCTGGTTCTCGCCCTGTTCGGACTGCTGCTGTGGCGGTGCACCGTGGTGATGTTTGAATCGAAGGACCTGCTCGGACGCCTGCTCGTGTGCGGCGTCACCGCGATGATTGGGATGCACGTCCTCGTCAACGTGTCGATGACGATGGCGCTCGGGCCGGTCAAGGGCATGCCCTTGCCGCTCGTCAGCTACGGCGGCAGCAGCATGCTTACCACGCTCATGGGACTCGGCATCGTGCAAAGCGTCCACATGCGACGGCATAAGATTGCGTTCTAGCTAAAGGACTGCTAATGGCTCGGAAGCCCGACGATTCGATGGACGATACGACGGTGGTCGGTTGGCAGGGATACACGCTGACCGTACCCGCACGCTGGACGATGGGCGCGATTGGTGGCGACAACTCGGAAGGCTACCTGAGACTCGACGGGACAGACATGCCCCGCTGCGAGCTGAAGTGGTTCAACGAGCGCGGCCCGGTGACCATCGAGACCGTCATCGACAAGTACCTCACCGACCTCCAGAAGAAGCGCAAGCGCCGCGACCCTGAAGTTAAGGTGAAGCGCGACACGCGCCTGCTCGGGCGCCGCAAGGGCGGTCGGCTGCAGATAGAGAGCTTCCGTTGGGATTCCGAAGCGCAGCAGGCCCACGGCGCGGCCTGGGTCTGCAAGGCCTGCGGACGCACGACGATCATCCAGGTCCTTGGCACGCCGGACGAGGACATCGACGAACTTGCGACCGAGGTCATTCTTGCGGTCGTCGATCACCCCAACGAGGGTTGGACGACGTGGGCCACCTACGGACTGCACTGCGAGGTCCCCGACGACTACAAGCTGTCCGGCCAGAAGCTCATGGCAGGGCTTATCGAGCTGAACTTCACCCTTGAGAGCGAGAAGATCGCCGTCATGCGCTGGGGGATGTCTGATGTTGCCCTCGCAAACGAGAGTCTGGTGACCTGGGCGCAGAAGGAACTCAGCAAGCGCCAGAAGGGGTGGAACTGCACCTACGAGGAGATTGAGTTCAACGGCCATCCCGGCATCGCGGTGACGGGCGGATCAAGTCAGGTCGGCGTCAACGTCAGGACGTTCATCAACCACTGCCTCCGCAAGACGTATGGCAGCAACGTAATGTCGCTGGTCTGGCACTGCGAGCAGGAGAAGAAGATCTATTGCGTCGAAACCATCGTTGACGATGCGAACAAGGATCTGCCGGTTGAGGTGTGTGGGCGAATCCCGTGTCACAAGGGTTAGGGTGGAGATGAAGCGCGCGTCCCGGACGTTTATCAGCGTTCTCCTGTGCCTCGCGGCGACAGTCGCCGCGGCGGGACCGGTCGACGAGGCCCGCGAACTGGTCCGCCAGGCCGCGGACGCCGCTGAAGACGGCGACTACACCACGGCCCTCGAATTGCTGGACCAAGCCGAGGCGAAGGCCCCCACATATGGCCCGGCTCAGTCCTGGCTCGCGCACACGTACGAGAGCATCGGTGAGAATGACGAAGCGCTCAAGCACGTCGCGGCCCTGCTCGCCATCGACCCAACGGACGCCTACGGGAAGGCGGCGGCGGAGCGACTGTTCATGGAGCCGCCGTTTCCCAGGGAGCTATCCCCCGCAACGATCGCGGTAAGCCCGCTGACCTTCACGATCGACGAGTGTACCCTCGGGGACGACAGCCTGACGCCGGGGCGCTACACTCTCTGCTACACGACCTCGCTGAAGTACCCCGAGGATGCGCCCAAGGGAAGCCCGTTGGTGGAGAAGACCCTCCCGGGCGCGACGGCGGAGCCCCAGACGGCCCAATTCAACCGCGTGGTATACGGCTTCCGCGAGCTGCCCGACGCCGAGGGAATGCGACTGCGCGTCATCGCGTACTACCCCTCCACATACCTCAGCGGGTTCGACCGCGACCTCTCCGAGGTCGCGCAGGCGCTCGTGCATCTGCTGCTTCGGTACCAGGTCTACGCCGAGGGATACCTGGGACTGTCGCCTCAGGCGGACGCCGAGGGCATCAACCGCATATACCTCTGCACGAACGGACCGCCGGGCGCCGAGCGCGTCGACACCGACCTCTTCTTCTACCGCGCCATCTCCGATGACCGCTCGCCCTTTGAGTGGGTCCGGCAGCTGTCGCATGAAGCGGGACACCTCGCGATCCCCGCCATCGGTGGCTTCGCCCATCCGGAGATGTGGGGCAACGGCGATGTCGGCGAGCGCCTCTTCCAGCACTTCCTCGCGCGGGAAGCCGCCGCGGTCGCCGGAGTCGAGTGGCCATCAGCCCAGGCCGGCGCCGCCCTCAATGGGCTGTGGCCTGAGGGCGACCTCGCTATCGAGGACTACCTTGCGTCATCTGGGCGCGCGCCGCTAGCCGTCTGGGCCGGAGCGGGCCCGGACTCCGAGGAACTCGTCGTCGGCCAGGACGAACGCGCCATGCAGTACTATGTGGGATTTGTCCTGCACATCCTCGCGTCTCACGGGGTCGAGGGCCTGCGCGAAGTGACCAAGGCTTGCACGGGTAGCACGGTCGCCGATTTCGTCTACACCTACAAGCAAACCATCGCCAAGTGGGTCGGCGAGAACCGCCCAATCTCCATCAATGCGGGTGCCTACGACGTCTCCGCGACGCGCTTGACGCGCGCGCCCGCGCCGGCCGACCTCGCCCCTCAAACTGTCTCCCTCGCCGCCGGTGATACTGTTGCCTACTCCGTCTTCCTGCCGGCCGCCACGTGGCATGTCAGCGTCCCGGCCGATGGCGGGGACGGCGACGCTCTGCTGCTGTCTTTCGATGGCGGCGAAGCGGCGGAGGTTGCGCTGGATGCAGACCCGACCCTCATCGGGCCTCTGAACGAGGGCTGGTACAAGCTCACTCTCCAAGCCCCGCCCGAACAGGCGCCCATCACGTTACGCGGCCCGGTATTTGAGTCCGACCCCGTCGAATAACGCGCCGGTTTGCAGCAGGTATCCGCGCTGCCGCGCGGAAGATCTGTCCGCGAGCCGGTTCACGACATGAGGTGATGGCAGTGAAGACAGCTACCACGATTGGGACGGCAGTCTTGGCGTTACTGACCGCAATGGCGTTCGCCGGGTGCAGCAAAGCGGTGGAAGCCGTCAAGACCGGCGCCGAAGTCGCGCGCGTCGCCAAGGACGCTCAAGACGGCGAGTTCACCGTCAAGGGCAAGGACGGCGAAACGATCGTCGTCGACGCCGAGAAGGCCGGCAAGGGCGGAACAGTCACGGTGACCGACGCGGATGGCGAGGTCTCCACCGTCACGACAACCGAGGACAAGGATGGCGAGGGCGGCACTTGGACCGCGACAGGCCCCGACGGCACGACCACAGTCACCACCGTCACGGGCGAAGATGGCGAAGCAACCGTCGTAACGACCGACGCTGAAGGCAATGAAACAACCATCGAGACGGGGGCCAATGCCGTCACAGAGGACGACATTGGGATCAAGTTCTACCCCGGCGCAGCTCCCGAGGGTGGAGGCCAGATCAGCGGCTCGACCGAGGCGGGCGGGAACCGCGCAGGCGTGATGCTGACCACGCCTGACTCCTTCGAGAAGGTCGCGCAGTTCTACAAGGACGAGTACGACACCGACGAAATCCTGGAGACTCCCACCGCGCTGATGATGACCGTCGGCGAGGGCGACGATTCGGCGAAGATCACCGTCGTGCGCGAGGCCAGCGAGGACGTCACTCGGATCGCGATCCTGAGAGGGTAGTGACGGTGCAGCCGCTTCCCAACGCGAGTCCCATGGGGCGCTGGTCGCGTCGGCACCCCTCGCATTCGTCCACCCACACGACACCAGGATCTTAGATGCCCGACCAACCAGACCCCCGCAACCGCCTGAACAACCTCACGAACCGCGAGTGGCTGAAAGCCACGAAGAGCTTCTGGACCGCTGATGGCGGTCGGGCCGAGGGCGCGCCACCCGCGTGGGACGAGTTCATCGGTTGGCTTCGCGAAACCAAGGGCGATGAGGCGGTCGAGGAAGTACTGGAACAAGTCGCGCCGAGCTTCATTTACAGCAAAGCCCCCCCCCGCAGCAAGCTCAAGAGCCTCCACCCAGCGACGTTCTCAGAGACCGATGTTGGCCGCCTCATCAGCATGTTCACCAAGCCCGGCCAGCATGTCCTCGACCCATTCCTCGGCTCGGGATCCACGCTTCTGGCGTGCGCGGAGCGCGGCAGGCGCGGGACGGGGATCGAGCTATCCAAGGACTGGGCGAAGATCGCCCGCGAGCGGCTGAAGGCCGAAGTCGAGGATCAATCTCAGCAGACGGTCCGCGTTGGCGATTCCCGCCGCGTGCTAGCGAAACTGGGCGCCGAATCCGTCGATCTCCTGCTCACCAGCCCGCCGTATTGGAGTGTGCTCCGCAAGAAGCCAGGGCTCAAGGCGAAGGCCGAGCGCGTCGATCATGGCTTGCCAACTCACTACAGCGATTCGGCCGACGATCTGGGGAATATCGAGGACTACGAGGCGTTCCTGGCGACGCTCGGCGGGATCTTCGAGCTGGCAGTGCCGCTGCTGAGGCCAGGCTCATACGCGTGCGTGGTGGTCTCGGACTTCCGACACGGTAAAGACTTCGTGATGCATCACGCCGACGTCGCGCGCGTGCTCGAGGGGGTCGGGCTGCCACTAAAGGCCATCACCATCCTCGCCCAGGACAACAAGAACCTCTACCCCTTCGGGATTCCCTATCACTTCATCTCAAACATCCACCACCAGTACATCCTCATCCACCAGAAGCCCGCCCCAGCGAAGAAGAAGCGCAAGCCCAAGGCTAAATGAGCGCGAAGATGTCCATCGACGCCGCGCAGATCCAGTGGACGAGCCAGCACCCAACGAACGAGCGGCTGCGATAGCCGGTGACGCCAAGCGCCAGCCCGGCGATGACCGACGCGTAGAGTTCGGGCTCGGGTTTGCCCACATGCATCAGGACAAATGGCACGGTCTGAAGCGCGATCGCCGCGGGCCCGAGCTTCTTCGCGAACCCCTGCAGCAGGAAGCCCCGGAAGAAGAACTCCCAGGCGAAGAAATACGCCCCGTAGGCGAGTTCCCACGGGATCAATAGCCACGCGTTGGCGCGCGCCGGGCTAAACATCGGGTAATACCGTGCGAAGTCGTCCAGCCGCGACGCGATGAAGATCACCGGCACGACAACCAGCAGGAAGACGAGTCCGTGCTTGAGCTGCACGCGCCAGTCACCGAGCGTCATTCCGTAGTCGGCGACGCGCTCCTTGAGCCCAAACCGGACCACGAGCAGCGGGACCACGAGGAGGGCAAGGATGTTGACGCCGATCCACGGGAACTGGTGCCATCCCTGAGGCAGGACGCCCCGGGCCGTCAGGCCGAAGTCCATCGGGCGGTAGTGCACGTAGGAGACAACCGGCAGCAGAATGGCCGCGCCGAGTCCGGCCAGCCCCGCCGGAGTCCGTAGCGCGTTCCACAACAGGCTTAGCGACGCGACGATCTCGCCCTCGCGCTTCGGCGTGTCCTCGGCGGCTTCGATCGAGTTATCGGGCATTAGCTATCCATCGACCAGCATTGGAGTCCATTGAAATCGAAAGTGAAGTCCAGGATCCGGCCGCCCAACTCAGCCAGCGCGCGGCGCACGGGGCCCTCCTGGTCCGGCGCGCAGTAGAAGAGGATGCACCCTCCCCCGCCCGCGCCGCAGATCTTCGCCGCCAATGCGCCCGCCGACTTCGCGGCATCGATCAGGATGGCCACCCGCGGCGTCAACACGCCTTCGGCCAGCGATACTCGCGCTTCCGTCTCCTCGTTCAGCAACTCAGCAAACCGCTGCATGTCCTCGCTGCGCAGAGCGCTGGCCGCCTCCTTCGCCACGCGCTTTACCGTCTGCATCGCTTCCGTGACCCTCGGCTCGCCGCTCTCATACGCGGCGATCATCCGCGTGTTCGTGTCGCCGGACAGACGCGACTGGCCCGAGTAGCACAGCACTAGGTGCTTCTCGAGATCCGCCACAAGTCCCGGGCTGACCTCTACGCGCTCGACGGAGACGTGGTCGCCCTGAAACTCCATGTAGTTGATCCCACCGACCGCCGCACCGTACTGGTCCTGCTTGCCGCCGACGATGCCCATCTCCTCTTCGATGTCACACGCCAGCTCGGCAATGTCATAGCGGCTCAGCCGGTCCTTCGCGCCAGTGAGCATCGCCCGCCGGTGATCGAGCACCGCCAGCAGCGCGACGCCCACGGACGCCGATGAGCCGGTGCCTGAGCCCGGTGGCGAGTCGGCTCTCACCGTCAGCGAGACGCCCTCGTCGATGTCAAAGCGCCGGATCGCCATGGTCAGCAAATCCAGGCTCGTCTTCTCCTCGATCTCGCGGATGTCAGCCGCCTCCACGTACTCTTGGAGGTCGTCCGAGTCGATGCGCAAACCCTTCTCGCGCTCCTCCAGCGAGCAGTACGCGTAGCGCGCGACAGAGCCGCTCAGCACGGCTCCGCCTTCCTTGTCGCGAAATGCCTTCAGGTCCGTTGTCCCGCCGGCAAAATCGATCCTGATTGGGGCTCGACTCCGAAGAACCATGGAGATTCTCTCCTCGCGCGCCCAGCTATACGGTCGGCCCGACACGGTAGATGCCAAACTCAACGTGCCCCCACCGCTCAGCACATGTTTCCTCGCCGGATGCGACAGCCACGATCCGACCAAAGAGATCATCGCCAACGTTATCAACGCTGCGTCCTTCGGTCACGATGACGCCGGCGTTCACATCGATATCGTCGGGCATCTTGCTATAAACAACGCTATTTGTACATATTTTAATCACTGGAGCCACGACTGCGCCCACGGGACTGCCGCGACCGGTGCTGAACACCACCACCTGCGCTCCGCCCGCCAGCATGCCGGTGATCGACTCAACATCCTGCCCCGGCGTGTCCATCACCACCAGGCCCTTCCGGGTCGGCGGCGCCGCGTATCGCAGGACCTCTTGCACAACACTTGTACCACCCTTGTGGATGCAACCGAGGGATTTTTCCTCGAGCGTCGTGATCCCACCGGCCATGTTGCCCGGCGTCGGATTGCCGCCGCGGATATCCGCTCCATAGGCGATCACCCGTTGCTCGGTAGCATCCACGATGCGCTTGATATCGTCGGCCACCTCGGGCGTCCGAGCGCGGCGTTGCAGGACGTGCTCGGCGCCGATGAACTCGGTTGTCTCAGACAGAATGACCGTCCCGCCCGCCTCGACCATCAGGTCCGCCGCGCGACCGATCACAGGGTTCGCCGTCTGTCCGCTCCACGCATCCGAGCCCCCGCATTCGGTCCCCAATATCAGGTCCGACAGAGGAAACGGCTCGCGCGACTGTTTCGCGGCTTCGGCGAGCATCTCGGCCGCCGCGGAGACGCCCTTCTCGATGGCGCTTGCCGTGCCGCCCACATCCTGGATGTTGTAGCTCACCACCGGTTTGCGCGACTGGGCGGCGGCCTCGGCGAGTTCCTCGCAGGGGATCGCCTCGCAGCCAAGTCCGACAATCACCACGCCGAACACGTTCGGGCTGGCCGCCACGCGCCACAAGACCTCCGCCGTCAGATCGCGGTCGTCGCCGATCTGCGAGCACCCGTGTTGGTGCAACGCCGCGACCGTCTCGGGTAGCCGATTGTGGATGTGCCGCGCGACCTCCGATGAACACACGGTCGTCGGCAGGATGAGCACGTGGTTGCGCGCGCCGGGCGGTCCGACATCTCTTCGGAATCCCAAGAACGTTGCGCTCAAGTTCGGTATCCTCTCAGGCGAGTTCGCCCACAACTTCGGCGAGTTGCTCGCGGCTCACAGGGCCCTCCCGCAATACGCGCGGCGGGGTGGTGGTCATGTCGATAAGCGTCGAGGGCCGGCCGCTGGCGGGCGTGTCCGACTCCACGATTACGTCGAGCCACGAGCCGAGCGAGCGGGCGACCTCCGCGCTTTCGACCGTCTCCGGCCCGCCCGATGGGTTGGCGCTGGTTACCACCACGGGCAGTCCGGCCGCTCGCAGAATGGCGCGCGCGACATCGCTGTCAGGCATCCTAAGCGCGACCGTATCCTGCCGTTCACGGCCTCGGGGCAGATGGCGTCTGTGCGTTTCAGGACAATCGTCAGCGGACCGGGCCAGAACTGCTCCATGAGGTCGAGGGCCGCGCGCGAGACGTCACGAGCACAGAGATGCACGTCACCTCGGTCCGCCACGAGCACGGGCAGCGCTTTCTCTCTGGGCCGCTGCTTGGCCTCATACAGCCGGCCGACCGCATCGGGATCGCCGGCGTTCGCCGCCACGCCATAGACCGTATCGGTCGGGAATGCTACCAGCCCGCCCGCGCGGATCGCGTCAGCCGCCACGGCGATGTCGCGCTCGGCAAGCGCGCCACGTTTGGGCGACAGGATGATGGGGCCGCTACCGCGGTTGCTCGGCGGTGACGATTCGTTCGATGCCACTAAGATCCTCGGTAATCGAGACTTCCCAGCCGGGCCACGCCGCTGAGCATAGCGCGCCAACGATCTGGGCCTGTCCAATCCCCACCTCAAACGCCGCCAGCCGCAGACGCGTCAGGTCCACTGCTGCCTGCTCGATCAGCCGGGCGTAGGCGTCCGTCCCGTCCTGACCCTCGCCAAGCCATGCTCCGCGCGGCTCGTGTTCGGCCACCTCGGGCATGAGGGAATCGACATCGGCGACCGGGATGTACGGCGGATTCGACACCAGACAGTCGATCTCCTCGCAAAGCCCCGCGTCGCGCGCCGGGTCGAGGTAGGCCCCGGAGAGGAACTCGACGCGATCCAGCACGCCCAACGCCGTGGCGTTCTCATTGGCCAGCGCGAGCGCGTCGGTCGAGATGTCAGACACGATGATCCTGGATCCAGGGACTAGCTTCGCCAGCGACAAGCCGATGCAGCCCGTGCCCGTGCCGACGTCGATCACGGTCGGTGGCGGCGCCGGCGGAGCCAGACTCGGGAGAACTGTCTCGATGAGGATCTCCGTCTCAGGTCGAGGCACCAGCGCGCGCTCGTCACACCTGAACGCGAACCCGAGGAACTCAGTCTCGCCGGTGACGTACGCCAGGGGGCGACGCGCGGCGCGCTCTCGCGTCATCGAGGTCAGCTTCTCGTCGGCGGCCGGTGGCAGGGGGTCTCTGAGGCAGGTGTCAATGCGATTGAGGGGCATGGCAAGCGCGGCCGAGAGCAGAATCCGCGCGTCCGCGCGGGCGCCGTCAACGCCCGCCCGTTCAAGCGCGTGTTGGGCGTCGTCGAGCGCTTCGCGAGCCGTTCGAGGAGTCATTGCGCGGTGCCTGCGGATGGGGATCAGTCTTCGTCGTCGTCAGCGTCCGCAGTCGTGGCGTCGCCCGCGCCGCCAGGTGAGTCGAGCACGTCCGCGAGCTTCTGCTCGTGGTCGTCCTGCGCAAGGGCCTCCAGCAATTCGTCAATCTGGCCCTGGAGGATTCCCGGCAGATTGTGCATGGTCAACCCGATGCGATGGTCGGTCATGCGGTCCTGCGGGAAGTTGTAGGTGCGGATCTTGTCGGAGCGATCGCCGGATTTGACCTGCTCGCGGCGCGTCAGCATTTCCTCTTCGCGACGCTTCTGCTCCTC
>CAZKUN010000026.1:20340-56970 GCA_964555935.1 uncultured Armatimonadia bacterium
CCTCGAGTTCGAGAAGCCGCGCGCGCAGGATCCGATAGGCCTGCTCTTTGTTCTGGTGCTGCGAGCGCTCGTTCTGGCAGTTGACAACGATCCCGCTCGGCTTGTGCTTGATCCGAACGGCCGTGTCGTTCTTCTGAACGTGCTGACCGCCCGCGCCCGAGGCGCCGAAGGTCTGCACTTCGCAGTCGCCCGGGTCTACCTCGACGTCGATCTCCTCAGCCTCGGTCAGGACCGCCACGGTCGCCGCAGAGGTGTGGATGCGTCCCTGTGATTCGGTCGACGGCACGCGCTGCACGCGGTGAACGCCACTCTCATGCTTCAGAGTGCCGAACGCGCCCTTGCCGTTCACGGCGAAGATGATCTCCTTCCAGCCGCCCATGTCGCTGCCGCTGGAATCGAGCACCTGGCTCTTCCACTTGCGCCGGTCGGCGAGCGCCGCATACATGCCGAACAGATCGGCGGCGAACAGCGCGGCCTCTTCGCCACCCGTTCCCGCGCGGATCTCAACGATGCAACTCTTCTCGTCGGTCTCGTCCTTCGGCACCAATGCCGCGACCAGCGCTATGCGAGCCGCCTCGACGCGCGCTTCAGCCGCCGCGAGTTCCTCGGCGTAGAACTCGCGCTCGTCGTCGTCGCTCGTCTCGTCGAGCAGTCCCTTGGCTTCCTCCGCATCCCCCTGCGCCGCGCGGTACTCGTCCCATGCCTGCATCGCCGCCGACAACTCTGAGTGGCGCTTGCCGACGTCGCGGAAGCGGTTCATGTCGCCAATGACCTTGGGATCGCTCAGTTGCGTCTCGAGGTCTTTGTATTCGGCCTCTAGGGCGGCCATCAGATCTAGATTCATGATTCGTCTTCCTGCGCCTCGGCAGCCGCGGGTTCGTCCGTTTCCTCAGGCTGCCCCGGAGTGAACGTGGTGGGAGGCGGCCAGTCGTCAGGCAGGCTCACCTCGGGCGCGACGGCGGCGAGCGCGTACATCGCGACTTCCACCATCGCCGGTTCGGGATCCCTCGTGGTCATGCGCTGCATCAGCAGCCCCGGACCCGACAAGATCTTCGCGAGGAGCGAGTCCCGGTGCCGCCCTGCCAGCCGCACGGTCTCGTAGGCCAGCGCAGCAACCACAGGCACCATCACCAAGCGCAGCAAGAGCCGCAACCACCACGTCGGCCAGCCGAAGAAGCACCCGATGATGATCTTCAGCAGAATGAACAGCAGCAGAAACGCCGTGCCGCACCGCGGATGGAGCGGGCTGTCGGCGGTCGCGGTCTCCAGCGTCACCTCGCCGTGCTTCTCCAGAGCGTTAATCGTCTGGTGCTCGGCGCCATGGTACTGGAAAACGCGCTTGATCTGGGGGATCAGCGAAATCGCGGCGATGTAGCCCAGGATCGCCCCGAGCCGCACGATGCCTTCGATGAGGTTCTTGAGGATATCGACGCCGACGCCGCCCTCGATCTTCACCCAGCCGGTGATGATACTCGGCAGCAGCACGAACAGGAAGATCCCAAACCCGAATGCCGGGATCATCGCCAGCCACATGGCCGTGTCGCTCAGCGATTCGGGACCAGCCTGCTCCTTCGGCGGCTTGAGTAGCCCATAGAGCACGAGGACCACCACGGCGCCGACGAGGATCCGCGCGGGCAGCAGGCCGTCGGCCGCAGTCTCGAACCATGGCAACTTGGCGACCTGAGGCGCGAGCCACCCGCCGCCAAACCACACTGCGGCGGCGCCGAGCAGCGCGACGATCCCCGCAAACACCCACGGGCGTCTGGGCTCCTCCGGTGGCGCGTCATCAGCCGCCTCAGCCGCTGCGTCCAGTTCGTCCTGGATGGCTATGTTGCCCGAGAACTGCAAGCTGCGCAGACCGAGCGTCAGCGTCTCCACCAGCATGAACGTGCCGCGAATCAGCGGCCACTTGGCCACCTTCCACCCTTCGAGGAAGTGCGGAATCGGCCGTGATTCGACCGCGACGGTATTGTCGAGGCGACGCACGGCGGTCGCGTACACGTCGCGACCGCGCATCATGATTCCCTCTAGGACGGCTTGACCACCGTAGAACCGTTTCTCTTCAGCCACGGAATGCTCCGCAGACTCCTGGCGCGAAACGACCGGCGGTCAGTGTCCGCCGGTCGTTCGAGCACGTATTGGTCGGGCAGCTACTCGTCAGCAGGCTCGTTGGCAGACGCGGCGACCGGCTCTTCGACGGCCTCGCCATCGGACTCGTCCGAAGACTCTTCGTCAGACTCCTCGGCCTCCTCCGCCATTGTGCTCTCATACTTCTTCTCGAGGCCGTAGCGCTTGATGAACCGCTCGACGCGCCCCTCGGTGTCAACGAGCTTCTGCTTACCCGTGTAAAACGGGTGGCACTTCGAGCAGATCTCAACGCGAATCTCAGGCTTGGTTGTCCGCGACGCGAAGGTCTCCCCGCACGCGCAGGTGACAACGCAGTCGACGTAATCCGGGTGAATATCAGGCTTCATGCTTCTCTTCCTTCGCCGGCGCCTCCGGCAGGCCAGCGGCCCAGCGGTGCGCTGGTTAATGTTGCGGCATTTCAAGACGGGGCATTATACAATGCCCAAGCGCCAAACGCAAGACGATGCGCCTACTCGCCCACCATCTCGTGAAACTCCTGCTCCGTCAGCACCTGGACCCCAAGTTCCTCGGCCTTGCGCAATTTGGAGCCCGCCTTCAGCCCCGCCACTACGAAACTCGTCTTCTCGCTCACCGAGCCCGACGCCTTTCCGCCCCTCGCCCGCACGATCTCCGAGGCATCATCGCGCGTCATCGTCTGCAGCGCGCCGGTGAAGACGAACGTCATCCCCTCGAAGCTCTGGTCGGTGGCTTCGGACTTCTCCACCTTCGGATCGACGCCCGAGTTGCGCAGCTTCTCAAGCAACTTGGCCGTCTCGGGCCGCCCGAAGTACTCGACCACGCTCTCGGCGATCTTCGGCCCGATCTCCTCCACCTCGGCCAGCTCCTCGACCGTGGCCGCCGACAGACCATCGAACGAGCCGAACTCGGCGGCCAGCACGGATGCCACCGTCGACCCCACGAGCCGAATGCCCAGACCGAATACGAGCCTATCAAGCGGGCGGCCCTTCGACGCCTCGATGGCGGCCAGCAGGTTCTCCGTCGATTTCTCCGCCAGCCGCTCGAGCGCCGCGACGGCGCCGTGTTCGAGCGCAAAGAGATCCGCAACGTCCGACACGAGACCCGCCTCCACCAGATTCTCGACGATGGCCGGGCCGAGCCCCTCGATGTCCATCGCGCCGCGCGAGGCGAAGTGGCGGATCGTGCTCGTCACCTGTGCCGGGCAGCTCTGGTTGGGGCAGCGGATCACGACCCCGCCGTCTTCGCGCGCGACGTCCGTCCCACACGCGGGGCACTGCTTTGGCAGACGGAAGGGCACGCGCACCTCGCCGCAGGTGCGCTTCTCCACCAGCACTTCCACCACTTCGGGAATGATGTCGCCGGCCTTCTGAATGATCACATGGTCGCCGATCATCACGCCCTTGCGGTCGATCTCATCCTGGTTGTGAAGCGTGGCCGAGCTGACCGTGCTACCATCGACGAACACGGGCGTCATCTTTGCCACGGGCGTCAGCGCGCCCGTGCGGCCAACCTGTATCGCGATGTCCTCGATGACCGTCTCCGCCTGCTCCGCGGGGAATTTGTAGGCGATTGCCCAGCGCGGGCCGTGGCTAGTCGATCCCGCCGACCGTTGCTGCGCGTGGTCGTCCAGCTTCACCACGACGCCATCCGTATCGTAGGGCAGGCCATGACGCTTCTCGGCCCACTCATGAACGTACCGGATCGCGCCCTCAATAGTGCCGACTTGCTCCGCGCCCTTCTTGGCGACATGCAAGCCGAGATGGCGCAACAGCGCCAGTTCTTCCCACTGAGAGTCAACTGCCGTCCCCTCGAGCAATCCCGTCCCATAGAACAGCGCGTCGAGCTTGCGCGCGGCCGTGATCGTCGAATCGAGCTGTCTCAGAGAGCCGGCCGCCGCGTTGCGCGGGTTGGCGAATGGCGCCTCGTCCGCCTCCTCCCGCTCGCGGTTCAGGCGCTCGAACTCGCTCTTCAGCATCAACGCCTCGCCCCTCACCTCAACGCGAGACGGCGCCGTCCCCCGCAGCCGGAGCGGGATGCTCTTGATCGTCTTCAGGTTCTGCGTGATGTCCTCACCGACCGTCCCGTTGCCCCGCGTCGCCCCGCGAGTCAGCGCCCCATCCTCGTACGTCACCGAGATCGCAAGCCCGTCGATCTTCAACTCGCAGACGTACTCCAACTCCGTGTCTTCCACCAGGTCGAGATGTCGCTTGAGACGGGCATCAAACTCCCGAAGCTCGTCATCGCTGAAGGCGTTATCCAGGCTCAGCATGGGCACGGCGTGGGGCACCGATCCGAAGCCGTCGAGAGGATGCTCGCCAACACGTTGCGTCGGCGAATCCGCCTGCATCAGCCCCGGGTGCGCCTCCTCAAGCTCGACCAACTCCCGATAGCGAGCATCATACTGGGCGTCGGGTATTTCGGGCTCGTCCAGCACGTGGTACAGATACGCGTGGTGGTTGAGGAGTTCAACAAGCTCCGGGATGCGCGCGGTCGGATCTACGGTCATGATGGGGCGTACCTCAGGCGAATGCGGACAGCGTCGGAGCCGAGGCTCCGAGGGTCGAGACAACGCATATGGCTTCTACTTCGGGGCTCAGGGACCTGCTAACGTGTTGTTGACAATCACCGTGCGCTGGGCGTCGGCGATGACCCGACCGCCGCCATCATGGGCGCGGACGACCACCGTGTGCGGGCCGGATTCGTAGTTCTCCACCGCAATCGAGCCCTCGTATGGGGGAGCGTCGGTCAGCGTCCGCATGATGCCATCCACGTGGATGCTCAGATACGCGAAGTCCGCAGACTGGTCCACCTCCACCTTCAGGGGGATTTTGTCGCTGAACGTCAGTCGGTCCTTGCCGGGCGAGGTGAAGTGAAGGGTTGTCTTCTCAGGCAGCTTCTCCTCGGCATCGTCCCGAGTCGAAGGGACCTGGATCGGGGGCACGGTTACCACCATGCTCGGGATCTCCACCGGCGGGCGAGGCATATCCGGGCGCGCGGGCGCACGCATCTCCGGAGGTGCGGGCGCAGCCTGGGCCGGAGCGGCCACCCGCTGCGCCAGCAGATTCGCCGTCACGAGCGTCCCGATGACGTGGAACTTGATCCGTTCCTGCGTGGAATGGCCTGACCCCGTCTTCGATTCGAACAGGAATGACGGGATCTCATAGTCCAGTCCGACATGGCGATGGGCCAGCCTGCGGTCGCTGTCGTGCGAGTCGTAGTACACGTTCAGGCGCTGCCCGTAGGCGGTCTCGTAGTAACGGATGGCCTTACTGACGGTGTCGCAAAACTCCGTCAGATTCTTGTCCAGCACCGGGTCGTCCGCGATCGTCTCGACGAAGCTCTGCTGGTACGAGGCCCGGGATGAGCTGGCGGGCAATTCATGACAGTCGATGAACGCGTGGGGCCGCCAGATGCGCAAGGCCCAATCGATGGCTTGGGTCTCGGGCTGGCTCAGAGCCGACCAGTCGCGGTTCAGATCCACGTTGGCGTCATTGCGTCGGTGCGAGCCGACCATTCCATCCGGGTTCGAGACCGGGACGATAGCGAAGGTCACGCGCTCGAGCAGCGCAAGGTCGGACGGCCCCTGGGCGCGGGCGAGGTAGTTTATCAGCGCCATCATCGCCTCCGTGCCGGCCATTTCAGTGCCGTGCTGGCGCGCGATGATGAACAGACGGGCGGTCTGGCCGAACTGCGTGTTGGGATGAGCGACTGTAACCTGCGGGATCGCCCGGCCGCTCTTGCTGGTCCCGATCGAGATCACCGTGACGCGCTCGCTCTGGTCAAGCTGCCTCAGCGAGGCCATGACAGAGTCGTACGAGTACGATGATTTGGGGCACATCGCGAGGACTTGGTCGACCGCATTGGGGGCCGACCACGCATCACCGCCGCCTATAACCAGCAGGCAGGCGACCGGAACCAATAGCAGTTGCGACGCGCGTCTCGGCCAACTTCGGGCTGCGTTCATGGCTGCGATTGTTGGCTCTCCTTCAGGCCCTCCCGGATGACACTCTCGTTAGACACCTTAGACGCTCTGGCGACCCCGCGCGTTTCGCCGGCGGCGACTATTCCGTCGGATCATCGGTCAGATATGTCTCGCGCGCGTAGCTCTCAAACACGGGGCCCCACTCCGAAGCCAGGATTTCCTTCACCCGCTTCTTGCCGATGCACGGGAACCAGTAACCATCGTGGAACGCCCGCGACGCCAGGAATGACCACGGCACGATCGGCGTCCGGAGCAGCAAGTTCTCAAACGGCTTCATCCAGCCGTGGTAGATCGTCTTCTGACCCCGGCTGGCGAAGGTGTCGCCCACCTCGAAGCCGTAGTTCACGTCGCTGATATCCTCGCCGATGACCTCGATCTCAGACGGGTTGCCCACACCCAGGCCTCGTTCGTGCGCGAGGCGGATGTAGTCGAGTTCCATCGGCTCAAACCCCATCATCTTCGCCGCCGTCGCATCGATCGCAACCTGGTCAGCCGATGCCAGCAGGTAGTTCTTGACCACCGGCACCATCGCTCTCGGGCCAGGTCCGTTGCCGGCAATCGTGCCATCCATCACCGCGAACAGCCCCGGATGTATCTCGTGCTGGATCGCCAGCAGATCGACCAACGTCTCGTGGATCCGCGAGTGCGTCCAATGTCGATTGTCATTCAGCAAACCACCGAACGCGTTCTTCATCGCGCCGGTGGTGGTCGTGAAGACGTGCGTCTTTGTCGTCGGCATGTGCAGCGCGTTCTTGCCGATCATCATCTCGGGAATCTGGATCCCGTCGGGGAAGATCTCCGGCAGCGCCATCATCTCGCAGTCCGGCTGGTAGATGATCCACTCCGAGCCCGGCTCGTACAGGTACACGAACTCCAGGCCGTACTTCTCCATCACGACATCGAGCCGGTTGCGCTCGGCTCCGACTTTCGGGTCGACGACGACCGTGCGGTTCTGCGCGGGGATCAGCGTCTCGGGCGGGCGGCCATCCGCGAGAAGTTCCTTCGTCACTCCCTCAAGCTGCCACGGCGTCGTCGAGCACGCCGGGTAGTAGTGGTGCCACGAGATGTTGATCTTGAGGATCGTGTCGTTCTCGGCCGGGAGCGCCTGGCGGTAGCCAGCCATCTCCATGACCTTACCGGTGTCCTCGACCACCGTCTCCGGACTCGTCTTGATCACGGCCACCTTGCCGCGCAATTCGTCAAGGGCGGCCGGCACCGGCTGGGTCTTAGTCGCTTCGCTCATAGGTGTCTTCTCGGTTTCTGCCCCATATCGATCAACGAGCGCTTCCGGGAATCATCACCGGCGGCCAAGTCGTTGGCAGCCTTCCGCAGCAGCCCCTGGGCGTGCCTAAGTGGCTCGTTCATAGAGGACCCGCCCTTCACGCAAGGCGGTGGCGATGAAGTGAGACGGCACGACGCGCCACTCGTCGATCTCTGACGGCGTCCACCAAACGACGTCTTTGGGCACCGGTAGGTCGGCCAGCTCACGCACAAGCGGCAGCGCGCGCTTCAGCCGTGGCCTGTTCGACGGGGCCACGACCAGCAGATCGTAGTCGCTCCCGGGCGCGGCTTCGCCACGGGCCCGGCTCCCGAACAAGATGATCCGGTCGGGATCGGCTACCGAGAGAATCCGGCGCACTATCTCGCCCAGGACTCTCCGTTCATCGCTATCGGCGTCGAGTGACATAGGTTCCCTCGCCATAACCAGTGCCGACTGTCGCGCAACTCGATTATACGAAGCCCTCGAAGGAGGGTCAAGCACTCAAGTGTCCGCTCAGACGGAGGAAGTCGATGCCGGCTGATGGAAACTACCGACCGAGACCCGTCACGCGAAAGGAAGGCCTTCTGATATGTCAGCAGCGTCGAGTTCGGACGTGCTCAACGTCGGAGTCGCAGCCGTAGGCATCCAGGGCGAGGGGCACGTGAAGGCCTACGCCGCAATGCCCTCGGCAAACGTCGTTGCCGTCTGTGACGCAAACGCAGACCGCGCCACGGAGATCGCCGGCCGCTATGGCGTCGCGAACGTGGTGCCCTCATACGAGGCGCTCTTTAGCCGCGACGACATCGATGCCGTCTCCGTCGCGCTGCCCGATCACCTTCACCGTGACGCAGCAGTAAAGGCCCTCGAGGCCGGCAAGCACGTCCTGCTCGAGAAGCCCATGGCCACCACGCTCGAAGATGCCGAGGCAATCCTCGCCGCCGCGAACGCGTCGGGCAAGAGGGTCATGATCAACTGGAGCAACCGGTGGATGCAGGCCTTCGCGCAAACGAAGGAGGCCCTCGACGCGGGCGAACTCGGCGATCCGCTCTACTGCTACGCGCGGCTCAGCAACACGCTTTACGTCCCCACGCAGATGCTCTCATGGTCGGCCAACACGCGCCTGCCGCACTGGCTCATCTGCCACCGACTCGACATCGCGCGATGGTACTTCGGATGCGAGGCCACCCGCGTCACTGCGGTTCGGCGCTATGGCGTCCTGCGCGACATGGGCATCGATACCCCTGACTTCTACCAGGCCACGATCGAGTTCGAGAGCGGCGCCGTGGGCAACTTCGAGAGCTGTTGGGTGCTCCCGGAGACGCTCCCTTGGATCGTCGACTCCAAGTTCCAGCTCATCTGCACCAAGGGCTACGTGAATGTCGATCCCGTCATGCCCATGCACGTGAAGGCGACCGCCGACGCGTACTCCCACCCGGGCTACCTCGGCGGCGACATAATGGGCGAGATGCGGAGCTTCGTGCGCTACGCCATCGAGCACTTCGTCGACTGCTGCCTCACTGACACTGAGCCGCTCATCACCGCTCAAGACGGCTACGCCTCCGCGAAGACTCTCTGCGCGGTCGTCGACGCCGCCGAGACGGGCGAAGCCATTGAACTGGAGTGGTAGGCCATGCGAGCCAAAGCCCTGAAGCTGCTCGAACGACTCCTGCCGACCCACTCGCCCTCGGGCGACGAGGGCGAGATGGAAGCAGCCTGCCTGGACGAGTTGGACGGTCTGTGCGCCAAGGTCTGGCAAGACGATGCCCGCAACGTCATCGGGCTCATCGAGGGCTCGGGCGATGCGTCCGCGCTTCGCCTCATGGCGCACAAAGACGAGATCGGCTGCATGGTGGCTCGCATCGACGACGACGGCAAGATGCGCCTGGAGGCCCTCGGCGGAGCGGCAGCTTGGGCCTACGGCGAGGGCCCTATGGATGTATTGGGCGATGAGGTCGTCACAGGCATCCTCGGCATCGGCAGCAAGCACGTCAGCCCGCTGTCTGCTGATATCCACGCTACCAAGACAGACACGCCGATGAACTGGGACAAGGTCCGCCTCGACTGCAAGCTGACCCGCGAGGAACTCGAGGCCAAGGGCATCCGCATCGGCACCCGTGTCTGCCTGGCCCGGTCGCGGAAAGCCCCGATCCGCATGGGCGACTACATCGCGGGCTATGCGATGGACGACAAAGCCGCCGTCGCAGTGCTCGTGCTCGCCGCCCAGATGCTCAAGACTGCTCGCAAGAAGCCCGAGCGCGATATGTACCTCATCATGACCTCCGCCGAGGAAGTCGGCATTCAGGGGGCCGCCTACGCAGCCAGAACGCTGCCGGGCGATGACGTCATCGCCGTCGACGTCGCGCCCATCGCGCCTGAGTACCCGACCAAGCCGGGGCCCGATCCCGTCATGCTCTACATGGATGGGGCGTTCATCTACGACAAAGGCATGTCAGACGATCTGTGCGATATGTCCGAGAAACTCGGGCACTCGCCGCAGCGCATGGCCGTCCGAGGCTACGGCAGCGACGCGACGTACGTCAGCAAGTACGGCCTCGCCGGCCGCGTGGCAGGCGTCTGCATGCCGACGGAGAACACCCACGGTTGCGAGATCATCCACATCGATTCGGTCGTCCGGTGCGCTGAACTGCTGGCGGCCTATGCCGCGGGAGGGCCGGTCAAACCCGCCCCGCGCAAGAAGAAGGGAGCAAAGAAACGTGGCTGAAAAACTGGGAGCCGCCGTCATCGGACTCGGAATGATGGGCGATCGACACGCCGCCATCTGGGCCGAGTCGCAAGCGACCGATCTTGTCAGCGTCTACGATATCATCCCCGAGCGCACGCAGGAGATCGCCGGGCAGTTGGGCTGCGAAGGCGCGCATTCACTCAAGGCTGCAATCAACCGTCCGGACGTTCAGATCGTCAGCATCTGCACCGACGATGGGAATCACGTTGAGCCCTGCCAGGTCGCCGCGGCGGCGGGCAAACACATCCTGCTAGAGAAACCCCTCGCCACCAGCCTCGCCGACTGCGACGCCATCATCAGCGCCTGCAGCGCGGCCGGCGTGAAGCTCATGGTCGGGCACGTCGTGCGGTTCGACCCGCGCTACGCCCTCGCCCAGAAGGCCATCGCCGATGGAGAGATCGGCGAGGTCATCCAGGTCTTCGCCCGCCGGAACAACATCGTGGATTCGGGCAGGCGCATCGGTCCGAGGACCTCGGTCGCCTACTTCCTCGGCGTCCACGATATCGACCTCATGCGGTGGTTCATCGGCGCCGAGGCGCTCAAGGTCCATGCCGAAGGCGTCAGCAAAGTCCTCGCCGATATCGCCGCTGAGGACTCCATCATGGCCTTGCTCCGCTACGATAGCGGCGCGATCGGTTGCCTGGAGACCTGCTGGGTCATGCCGACAGGCATCCCTTGCACGCTCGACGCTCGCATTGAGGTGATTGGCACGGAGGGCATGGTCCGCGTAACCGTCGGCGACGAGGGCTGCACGGTCATCACGCCCGAACGCGCGACCCGCCCGGACGTCCTCTACGGCCCGCAGATGCTCGGCCAGCAGGCGGGCGCGCTCCGCACGCAGCTCGACCACTTCGCCGACTGCGTGCTGAACGACAAGGAGCCGCTGATCTCGCCACAGGATGCCCGCGCGGCCGTCGAGATCGCCCAAGCCATACACGAATCACTCCGATCGGGAGCGCCCGCATACATCCACGGCAGCGCGTGAGACATCAACTGTCGGGACAGTTGTCCCAACCGGTTGGGAGTCAACATACAGGATCAGCAATAGACACTGGAGACTGACATGCCTGACAAGCTGAAGCTGGATCTGTCGGAGAGACTCTACGAGAAGGCCGTGGAGTTGATCCCCGGCGGCTCGCAGACCAACTCAAAACGCCCCGCCGGCTACGCGCCCGGCGCCTTCCCCATCTACATCCAGCGCGGGAAGGGCAGCCACGTCTGGGATGTCGATGGCAACGAGTACATCGACTACATCAGCGCGCTCGGGCCGATATTGCTGGGCTACTGCTATTACCAGGTCGACCAAGCCGTCGCCAAGCAGCTCAACCAGGGCATGCTCTACGGCCTGCTGCACCCCCTTGAGGTCAAGGCCGCCGAGGCGATCTGCGACATGGTCCCATGCGCGGAGATGGTCCGCTTCCTAAAGGGCGGCGCCGAGGTGACCACGGCCGCCGCGCGCATCGCGAGGGCCTACTCGGGCAAGGAACTCATCCTCAACTCGGGCTATCGCGGTTGGGCCGATCAGTGGTCGGCGCAGATCACCACCGACGCCGGCCGCGGAGTGCCTGAATGCCTCCGCTCGACCATCAAGAGCTTCCCGTATGACGATCTGCCGGCGCTGGAGGCATTGCTCCAGCAGCACAAGGACGAGGTCGCGATGGTCTTCATCGACCCCGTCAGCGCATCCAAGCCGAGCGACGGTTACCTCCCCGGCGTCCGCGCGCTATGCGACAAGTATGGCGTGCTTCTCGGCTTCGATGAGATCGTCACCGGCTTCCGGCTTGCTCCCGGAGGCGGGCAGGAGTACTACAACGCAATTCCCGACATCGCGTGCTTCGCTAAGGGTGTCGCCAACGGCATGCCCCTCGGCGTCGTCTGCGGCAAGCGCGAGGTCATGCAGATCGCCAAGGACATCGTCATCAGCGTCACCTATGGCGGCGAGTGTCTCAGCCTCGCGGCCGTCTGCGCGTGCATCCACGAGTACAAGACAAAGCCCGTCCACGAGCACCTCTGGACCCAAGGCGGCAAGCTCATGGACGGCTTCGCCGAACTCGGCAGGAAGCATGGCGTGCCGTTTGAGTGTACGGGAATCGCGGTTCAGGCCTGCCCGAAGTTCGGCTACGAGGACGCGGAACTGAACGGAGATGTCTGGTCGCTCTTCCTGCAGGAGACCGCCAAACGTGGCGTCCTCATCCGCCGGGGCGGCCTGCTCTTCGTCATGTTCACCCACACCGACGAAGACATCGATCACACGCTCAACGCGGTCGACGAGACTCTTGCCATCATCGCCAAAGCCGTCGCCGAGGGCACGGTCAACGACCTCCTCGAGACTCGCGATATCGAAGAGAGCTTCCGCAGATTCTGACGCAGCCGTCGAAGGGGCCAAGGATGACATGCAAGACCATCCTCATCATCGGTGGCAGCGGACATGTCAGCGGAGCCGTCTCGCGCGAGGCTGTCGCGGCAGGCCATGACGTCACGATCATCACCCGAGGCGAGCGAGCGATTCCTCCCGGCGTGACCGCGCTGACCGCCGACCGCAAAGACACTGCGTCGATGAAACAGGTCCTGCCCGAGGGCGTGGCATGGGATCTCGTGGTGGACTGCATCGGCTACGAGGTTGGCGACGCGCGCCAGGATGTGGAGTTGTTCGCCGGCTGCGCGAAGCAACTCGTCTTCATCTCCACCGACTTCGTCTTCGATCCGGCGAAGCGCCGCTTCCCGCAGCCTTTCGATAACCCATACTTCCTCACCGACGACAGCTACGGCGCCAAGAAGCGCCGCTGCGAGCTGGAGTTCATCAACGGGGATACGGGCGATATGCAGTGGACCGTCTTCCGGCCGTGTCACATCTACGGCCCGCCATCGCAACTCGGCTGCCTTCCCGACGCCGCCCGCGACCCAGAGCTACTCCGGAAGATGAAGGCTGGCGAGCCCGTGCGCTTGGTCGGTGGCGGTCATTTCCTCCAGCAACCGATCCTCGTCACTGATCTCGCCCGACTGGCCCTGAGCGTCATCGACAACCCGCTCTCAGGCGGGAAGATCTACTGCTCGGTGGGCCCCGACATCATCGCATCGTATGAGTATTACGAGATCATCGCGAAGATCCTCGGCGTGCCGGCGCGGTTCGAGGAGATCCCCGTCACGCAGGCGCTGGAGGAGCACCCCGAGTGGCGCAGCTTCCTCTGCCACCGCATCTACGATCTCTCGCCACTGCGTCTGGATGGGCTGAAAGTGCCAAACACGCCGATCGCCGAGGGGCTGGCTGAACACGTGGCGTGGTTGCTCGCGCAGGAGTGATCTGTTCGATCCACTCTGACACCACAACGGCAACGCCCGAAGGCGTTGCCGTTCTCCGTTTCTTATCTTATGCCAACGTCCGTCGCCGCTACGCCTCCGGCGGGAAGTTCTCGGGCATCCAGGCGGGCAGGTCTGCAATGCTCTGCTTCGCGCCATCAGAGACAGGGACGCCCCACGTGTCGAAGAACGGGCCGAGGTTCTTGCCGATCTCGCGAGACATTCGCACCATAAACTGGTCGCGCTTCTCGTCGTCGGTCTTCGGCAGATTCTCCTCAGCATCGTCGCGATAGCCCGCGAAGACATTGCAGAACGGGCTCCAGCCGAATGCGTCCTTGATCTGCATATACATGCTCAGCGCGAGAAACGGGCTGCCTTGCCACTTATCATACGGCGCGCCCGCGTCGAGATGCTCCTTCTGCATCTTCGCGACGCCCTCCGGATCCAGCGCCGGGTGGCCCTCCGTATCGAGCCGAGCTGCCACGTTGTGCACGTAGACCGCGAAGAGGTTGCACGTCACCTCACCCGTGCCGCCGAAGGTCCAATGGCCGGACTGGTGGTTATGCCCCAGCTCGTGGAAGTGCCCCCACGAACCCTTGGTGGTGAGCGCCTCAAGATCGACCGCCAGCGCCGGCGCGTCGAGCCACGTCATGATCGGGTAGCCCGAGTGCATGTAGCCCGCGCTGATCTGCACGTCCGCGACGATCCGCTCCGGTCGCTCGCGATCGCGAGACCAGCCCGCGAGGTCGGCCTGCAGGTCCAGCGCGTGGTCCCAGAACGCCATCAGCGCCTCGGGGTTGTCCAGTTCGCGGATCTCGTGTGAGGGCACCGTCAGGATAATGCTATCGGTCTCAAGCTCCGTCCACGGGCCGGGATACTCGCGGATCCCGTCACGCCACTCGCTCAGGATGGTCTCGCCGTAAACGAACAGCGGCGCCCTCACCGCGCCCGCGATCGTGACGTCGACATCGCCGAGTTCACAGTCCTTCGGCACATCGATATAGACGAGTCCGCCGAACGGGTTGGCGATCCTCGCCGTCTCGCCCTTGATCGGCGTCGAGCGGGTGATCTCCGGAAAGCGCTTCCACTCGTCCTTGCCCCAGAGCCCGTCCGTATGGCAGCCCAGGCGCACGTTCAAGCCCTTGTCTGCCGCGTCGGCCGGCACGGTCACGGTGATGACCTCACCCGCGGGCGCGTATAGCCCGGTGCTGTGCCAGGCCGGGGTGGTCGTGTCAATCGCGAGTGTCTGCGTCACGCGTTCGGCGTCCGCCGGAGTCGCGCCGGGGAAAGCACCCGCTGCTGGGTGGGCCTCGATTTCGTCAGGGCCTTGCGTCTTGCTCTTCGAGAGGTAGAACGTCGCCGACAGCCGCGCGAAGGGGTTGTCCGTCTTCACCGGCGCGTCTGGCTGGGGATATTCGCCTCCGCCGTACTTCGCGGTGACGTCGTGCAGCGTGGGCAAGAAACTCTCATCATCCGGCGGGATCGCCAGCGCCGTCCGCGACAGCGTCACGCCCGCTTGGCGAAGCTCCTCGTCAGTGAGCTGCGCCTCGTCGGTCACGTGATCGACCAGCCCGGCCAACGCCGCGCGTGCGTGGGTCAACGGGGCGATCTCGATGTCTGTCTTGTACGCGCCATCCTCGGTCGCGCCGAGCATCCCGTCCGACCACGCCAGCCCCATCCTAACCAGCAGGGCGTTCATGCCTAGCTCAGTCGCGATGTTCATCTCCGGGTCGTAGTACTTCCAGCCCCACGGGCAGATAGATGTGATGAGCCCGCCGCCCTTCTGCACGAACTGATCGATGTCGCCGAGCAGCGCCGCGTCCTCGTCCTCGGCGTCGAAGTGGTAGCCCTGAGTCAGCAGTACGTCATGTCCGACCAGGCCCGCTCTCACATCCTCGGCGGAGACCTCAGCGCATTCAACTCCCACGTTGCCGAGCTTATCGAGCATGCCGTCGAACTTGAAGATGGCGACCTTCGGGGAGTCACCATCGCCGGCCCAGCGCGCGGCGCTTGCGACGATTGGCGTGCCGCCCTCCTCCGCTTCCGCGGTGATAAGGCTCTCGTGCCCCGCCACGACAGCGCGGCCCTCGCCGTAGCGGGCCGCCGATATCGCCGGAATGCGGTTCGGACCGGAGCTGCCCTGCACCACCACGAAGGCGTCCTCGCCGAACGCGACAACCGGGCCAGGGATAGATCCGCCAATGCGGATGTCGCCGACGTCCTTCACGATCGCCGCAACATCGGCATCGTGGTCCTGCGAGAATGCAGGTACGACGAGCCATGCAATTGCCATGCACAGCAGAATGCAACCGGTTACATTGCTAAGACGCATTAGGTTCGGTCCTCCAATTGAGTCACAGCCTTGGGTCACAACGAAGTGGATCGACGCCAACCATTATAGCACAGTTGGCGCCGATTTCGAGCCGTGTTGTGCGCGCGGTCACAGCCCGTGTTCGCACTCGGCTACAGCGATCTCGCCCGGCGCCAAGAGCCCTCAGCGTCCGTCATTCGGGCGAATCCCGGTGTGTCAGCCTCTAGAAGCCTCTGGGCGCGATGGTCCAGTGCCGGTCGAGGAACTGCGCGTAATCATCCATCTCTTGCTCGTCGTAGCTCAGATGCAGGCCGATCCTGATGCCGCTCAAGCCGAGGCCGGGCTGGAACCGCAACTGGCCTGCGATGTCATTCATCCCGCCGGTCATGATGTCGGTATCGCCACGGATCCCGCCCCTAGTGCTGTGGAGGAGCATCTGCACGCCATTCTTCGTTACGATTGTGGGGTTCCCGACTTGGCCCTCGGTGACGGCCTCGACCCAGACATCAAGTAACGCGTTCGGATCGTTACCGGTCGGCTTGTTCTTGTCGCCGCTCCAAGCTGTGAGCAGGGGAACGTCCGCCCCCTCAAACACGTTTCCGATGCGGACCTCGACCCAGCGAGGGGAGTCTCCCTCGTGCGACCGCCCCGTGGGGATCATGACGTTCGGCCCCCAAATGGTCCTCAACTCGCACAAGGCTTCCACGATCTGATCCCCCGTAGCGTCTCGGGGAAGCGGCCCGACCATTTCCGTGCCGTTGAACCCCAGGATAAACCAACTGTCCGGCTGGCCGCCGTTCCAGGTGATTCGCTGTTGCTCCAGTTTGTCGTGTGCGATGTCTTCCACCCCCACGGCGGCCGTGTGGAGCGCGCCCAAAGTATGCCCCAACTCGTGGAGAGCGGTCTTCGCGACCGCGTTGACGAGCTGATCCTCGTCCAGCGTGAGAGGCTCCCCGGTCCCGACGTGCTCTAGGATGGAGTCGACGAATACATCGATGGCGGCCGCGGGGGTCATGTTCATCACCGTGGCCAGGCGGTAGTGGAGTTCCGCGCGGCTGTACTTCCCGCGATCATGCACGTGCCGGTACATCGCGTTCGCGTCGTCGACCTCTCCCGCATGGCCGAAGGGCCCGACGGTGGGGTGGGTTACCTTCTCAAGCTCGCCAATGCGCTCCGGCCAGAAGTCCGCCGAGATCGGAATTGGTCCTGGGCCCGTGCGTGGGCCGTTGAGGCGGGTTGGCCAGGAATAGACGGTCGTGGTCTTGCGATCTCCCGCGTTCTGGACGATTTGGATCGCCGGTGAGACGGGTGCGAGCAACGTTACCATGCGAGCTTCGACCCGGTCGGCGATCCTCTGCCGAACGGACCGAGAGCGGAGGAGCGCGGCCTCATCGTCGGTGAACAGAGCCGTGTGGACGTGGTATTCAGGCCATAGGCGATTCGCTAACTGCCCGAGCGTCCTCACGAGTCCGCGCTTGTTGAGGAATATCTTCTGGGTCGGCGTCCCCTTGCCCTCGATGAACAAAAGCCCGGCGAGCCGGTCCTTTCTCTTGTTTCGGACCTGTATGTCCTCGATGAACAGCTTGCTCTGGTCACCGGCGCTCGGGTCGAAGATGAAGGTAGCCGACCCCGTAGCCATCTCGACTCTGAACTCCTCCGCGGGGTCGATCTCAAATTCGGCTTCGGCTTCCGCGTGGACGCCCCACAACTCGACCTGGCGCTTGCGGATCGCGTCGCCGTCGCGGCCGTCCCGAAAGGTCGGAGCCAGCGACATGGATCGGTCGTCGTGCTGGGCGTCGCCGGCATCCAGATAGCGGTAGATGTTGAACTCGTCTTCGAAGACCAGCGTCTGCGGATCACCTTCGGGCCATGCCCTGATCTGAACGTTGGCGCCGAACAGCACGTCTCGTTCGAAGTTGCGGATCAGGGGAAGCAGGTCAACGACCTCGACGTCGAACTGCTTCTTCTCCTTCGGTGACAACCGAAACGTCTGGGTCACGAGGTCGCCCTCGAGGAACCCGGGTGGGGCGTGGACCGTGACCTCGACGGTCGCCGGGCCACCTCCCTGCTGTCCGCCACCCGTCCCAACCTGAGAGCCGGCGTGGCTGATGGTGAGCTGGAAGCTGCCATCGTCATCCCAGAACAGATGGTCCTCCAGCGGATCAACCGCGATCTTCGGGGGCCCTGTCGCCGGTTGCTGGGCGGCGGCCACGCCGAACGCGTAAGCCGCACCTGATTCATGGGCGAGGGGGTTACTCAGATTGGCTCCCACGATCGTGCAGCCGCCGTCAATTGCGACAGCGCACCCGAAGTAGTGCCACTCAATGCCGTCACCGGGAACGAGCTTCTCCACGCCCTTCCAATCGCCCCCGGCGGCAGTGTAGAGGTACGCCGCGCCGGCGAGCACTACCCCGGGAACTGAAGAACCATCGCTGCCGATGGCCCCGAGAACCACTGAGTCGCCGGATATCGCCACGGACGTTCCCGCGCGATACTCCGGGATGTCGATGTCTTTGGGCTCGGCAGCCCTGAGCATGGCCTCGAGCGACCAGCCAGCGCCAGCGCGCCCGTAGATATGCCCCACGCCCGCCCTGTGAGAGAATGGATCCTTGGGGCTCTGTCCAGGCGCTCCCACGACGGCGCGGTCGCCGTCTATCGCGACGGCCGACCCGAACTCATCGAATGCCTCCCCGTCAGTGCCGGAGAGCTTGGCTTCTTGCGACCAGTTGGTCCCAGAACGCACGAAGATATAGGCGGAACCGGCCCCGCCCTTCGTGTCTTCGGGATCGCCCACGATAGCGTAGGCACCGTCTATCGCGACCGAGTGGCCGAACTTGTCGCACTGAGCCCCACGGCTACCGGTGAGCTTGGCTTGTTGCGTCCAGTCGGCACCGTTCCGCATGAAGACATATGCGGAGCTTTGGGGGTCATCGCCCGGCGCCCCCACGATGATGTAGTCGCCATCTATCGCGACCGAGTGCCCAAAATCGTCGCCGCCGCCGGCATCATCGGCTACGAGCATGGCTTGCTCTGTCCAGTTCTCCCCGTCGCGCCGATAGACGAAGGCTGACCCACTGTTGATGTAGGGCCAAACGTCATGTCCCGGCACGCCAACAACGGCATAGTCGCCGGATATGGAGACGGACTCGCCAAACAGGTCCATCTCCTCGCCGCCGTTTCTCGCCAGTCTCGCTTTCTCCACCAACGTCGCGCCATCACGCTTGTAGACAAAGGCGGAGCCACCCTCCTTGCGATGGCAAGGGAGCCGGCGCCCCGAGGATGGCGTAGTCGCCATCCATGGACACCGACGTGCCGAAGTGCTCATACTCGCCGCCCTGACTTGGCACGAGCTTGACCTTGGCAACCGTTAGGTTGGCGGCGAAGCTTGGGCAGGTCGTGGTGACGGCAACGAGACCGATAAGGATCCTGTTCATCTTCCCCTCCGTACTGCCGGATGACCGCCCAGTCACTTAGAGCGGCAATTCGGCACCAGAAGTCCGCGAACCTGCCCGGACAGGCGGGCCATCGAGCGTGACGGCCCCCTACTGACCATACCATCCGCGAACGCCGGTGGGTTCCCAGTGCGGGCCGCGCTCAAGCACAGCGATCTCGCCGGGCTGCGGGTCCTCATCCACCGCGACTCGCCGAATTCGGGCCTGCGTTCCGGCGCGAGATAGAGGTGGCATAGGGCAGCCTCAACAGGCTTCCGAGGCTCAGACGGCGAAGTGTTGCTGCGGAAGTTAGGTGGCGAGGCACGAGAAGAGGAAGGCGAAGATGATCCGCTCAAGCGGCGCAGGCCGAGGCGCAGGGCTCTTGTTGGTGGTCGCGATGGGCTGGGCATTGACGGCATGTGCCCAGGATTTACAGATCCCGGATGCAATCGCGGCCGTGAAGCCAGCCGTGGTGTTGATCGTCGCCACCGGTCCCGGCCAGGCCACCGGCAGTGGGACCGGGTTCGTCGTGGACAGGGCCGGGCTGATCGTCACCAGCGCGCACGTTGTCGAAGACGCGAAAACAGTCACCGTCATCGCCGGGAACGAAGAGAACGTCCTCGCGGAGGTGGTGGGAGTTGACGAAGACCACGATCTGGCTCTCCTGAAGGTCGCTTCGGAGCGGCCCTCGGCGGCGTCTCTCGGATCCTTCGCGGATCTGAGGGAGGGGGACAGCGTGCTCGTCACCGGCTACCCATTCGGCAACATGCTGGGTGGCGCGGGTCTGGAACTCACGGCGACAACAACAAGAGGCATGGTCACGGCCATACGGACAGGCCCGGGACTGGTGACCGACACCCCTGCCAAGTTCATCCAGATCGACGCGAGGGCCAACCCCGGCAATAGCGGAGGCCCCGTATACCTCGCCCGCACCGCGGAGGTCATAGGCGTCCTGGCCGCGGAGATCCGGCCTTTCGGTGGGGAGCAGACGGGACTGAACATCGCCATACCCGTGCAGTACGTCTCTGACCTGATGGCGGCCGTCCGCGAGGGGAGAGCGACGGTTCCCCCACCACGGGAAACGCGCGCAGAGCGCCCGTTTCCCGTGGCGCCGGCTGCCCCCGAGGAGGGACTTCCGGGCGGCGGACTGCCGATCTCGGCCGACGTAGGGGCGATGGTTGCCGACCCGCGGTCCGCGCGGGTGTATGTCACCGAGGATCGTCTGAACGCATTGACGGTCATCGACGCCGACAGCGGGCGCATCGTGCAACGCGTGTCCGTGGGCTCGGAGCCGGCAGGGATCGCGCTCAGTCCCGAGCACTCCGCCCTCTACGTGGCCCTATCAGGCGGCAGCCAGTTGGCCGTAATTGACCTCGAGACCCTCGCCGTCAGGGAGCCGATCCAACTCGACATCCAGCCGTATGATCTCGCGTATGTGGCGAAGGACACGCTGTACGTGACAGGCAAGGGACCCGGCAACCGGCCACCGTACTGCCTGGTGAACCCGAGCGATGGGACGCACGCGCCGGGCGTGGGTCTGTACCACAACGCCCTGGTCAGGGCGCAACCGGGCGGCCCGCTGGTCCTGTTTGGGCAGACGGGTCTCTCACCAGCCAGCATGTTTCGGTGCGACCGCGCGGCCGACCCCCTGGCGCTTGAGGGTGTGGGCGGTCACGGAGACATCGGATCGAACCTCCGAGACTTCCGACTGAGTCCTGACGGGCGAAGACTCTATATCTGCTGCGGCGCTCCCTACCATGTCCAGATTCTCGACGTCGCCACATTCCGCCCAATCGGGCAGTTCCGCACTGGCCCGTACCCTCGGCACGTGGCCCTGTCGCCGGATGGCTCGCGGGCGTTCGTCAGCCACGGCGGCGAACATGTGGACGTCTTCGACACGAACAGCTTCCTCAGCATGGGATCCATCGGGACACCGAGCAACGTCGTCAACATGGTCGTCACGAGCGACGGAGGCAAGCTGGCGATCCTGTGCGAGACCGGCCTATGGATTGCTGACCTCGCGCAGATCACTCTCGCCCCCCGCACTGACACGCCGCCGTTCACCCCTGCGAGGGCGGCCACGGTCCCAGCAGGTTGTGGGCCTCTTCGCTGATCCGCTCCACGACGATCTCAGCGCCCTTGCGCCCGTACTCCACGGAGGCGTTACCGCGCGGATCGATCCCACCGACGCCGATCAGCTTCTCGTCCGGATCATCGGGCAGGCGGCTCATGTCCACGCACTCGGGACGAAGCGCCATCAGGAGCGACGTCTCCCACTTTGCCGCATGGTCGCCGGCGTCCGGGACGACGTCCTTCACCAGCTCATACCCAGAGCACGCCCACGCGCGAGCCTTGCCGTCGAGGGCGTACCAATCACACGCCGCGCGCGCCGGCTGAATCAACGGGTAGTGCCCGGCAATCAGCGTGATCACCTGAAAACCCAGGCTCTCGCACTGACGCAGGATGTGAAACAGCAACTCGATGTAAGCTCTGTCCGCGTCGTACTGCGGGCGCATCATGTGCCCCGGCGCGAAGCTGTCGGCGGGCAAGTCCATCTTCTCCGCGATCTTGCCGTCGGAATCGTGGTTCGCCTCCATCATGTGCGTCTCCCGCGGCTCACCCCAATACAGCGCAGGCATCCGCATCCCGCCCTTCAACGCGCATAGCTCCGCGAGCTTCTCTGCCTTGAGCGTGTCGTTGCCGACTGCCAGGTGCTCGCCGTGCCACTCAACTCCGCCCAATGCCACGTACGCGATCGGGCAATCGTTACGCCTCGCCACTATCTCGTGGGGGAGCATCTCCTCGTACTTCACTTTCGGCATTGGCTTTCTTCCTCCTGACCGAGTGTCGACCGGGGCCGGGACCGCTCCGTCGCCCTCCCAGCCACTTGGCGGCTTTGCGGAACGGCCGCCGTCCCCAGCGGAAGAAACGCTCCGCCGGCGACTGGTACGCCAAGAACTCTCGCTCGGCATCCGTGACGATCTCCGGCGCCAGGATCAGCTTCGCCTTGATGACTGCCCGGCGGTCGTCGTGGGAGATGTAGGGGTAGAGCAGAATGTGGAGGGGGCCCTTCCGCCGGACAACCGCCGCCGTCAGGTCAATAAGGTAGACGTGCCCATCGTCGCCCACCAAGACATTCTCGAGCGTCTTCAGGTCTCCGTGGGCGATCCTGCGAGCGTGCAGATCATCGATAATCCGCGAGAGGTCGTCCCAGAACGTCCCGGGCAGCTTCTCTTCGGGAAGTTCGGCGCACGGGGTCGCCGGTATGAACTCGTATCCCAGCGAATACGGGCCGAAGCGCCTGGCATTTGAGGGGATCCCGTGGATCCCCTCGGCCTCCCTCAGGGCGGCATGTTCGCGCCGAACGAACCAACGCCCCATGAAGAACCGAAAGCCCGCCCCACACGGGGCGTAGTCCTTAACGAGGTACGTAATGCCATCGCGGACCTCGGTGCGGACCTCGGGCTTGACCTGCCCGCCCGGGCGTAGAATGTTGACGTCAGTGGATTCAGTCATTGGCAGGATCTTCAGTCGGCTTGTCCGGTGGTTTCGACGAGAATGCCTCGACTGGCGCGAGCGCGAGTCTTGCGATTCGACCACACGTCCTCGACCGCTCCCAGGCCTGACGTCCACGCCCCTTCGCTGCCGCGAAGGGCCACATTGCCAACCATAGCGCAGCGCGCCCGGCGTTACCGATCAGTACGGCTGCCCGCATCGCCAGCAGCGCCCGCGTGGATCGATTCCTGGAGACGTAGAGCAGAGCCCCCTGGTTCGCGGCCAGGGCTTTCCAGTTCGGTACGGAGGCGACGCTCCCTCCTTCGAGATGCGCAATCGTTACGTCAGGCACGTAGTAGGTCAACGGCGTCTCGGTGTCGCGCAGCCTCGCGCACAGCTCGGCGTCCTCACCGTAAAAGAAGTACGCCTCCGACCAGCCCCCAACCGCATCAAATGCTCCGCGCCGGATCATGAGCGCGGCGCCGGCGACGTAATCGACGGGCCCCACGGAGTCCGGCACGCTCACCCGCGCCAGGTGGAGCGAACTGCTCAGGTACTGCCACGGTCCTGGAAACACGCCGGCCGAGACCTGCACCGACCCATCCGCGCCTACGAGCCGCGGGCCCACCGCGCCCGCGTCGGGATGCTCATCGAGAAATGTCGCCAGCCCCCGGATAGCCCCCGGCACGACTTCGGTGTCCGCGTTCAGGAACAGCAGGTACTCCCCCCCCGCCTGGCGCGCGCCCAGGTTGTTCCCGCCCGAGAACCCAAGATTGGTCTCCGGGCGCGCGATCTCCGCGGCGGGAAGCGTCTCCCGGATCATCGGCGAGGGGTCCTCATCGGACGCGTTGTCGACGACGATCACCTGCCAATCGCCCACGTCCGGGTCGGCCCGCAGCGACTCCAGGCAGCGTTTCAGGAGCGGCGCTGAGTTCCAGTTGATGATAATAGCCGAGACGCGTGGTACAAGCGAGTCACGGGTATTTCGCGAGTCCGACGACATCAGGGCCTTGCTCCTATTGCGGGAACTGGTATAGGATGACCAATGTTCCTGTAAGCACTGCAGACCGATTTCTGACATCGGAGCCGGATGGACATGCGCAGAGGCCTGGCCGGGATCGCCATCGTGGTAATCCTGCTCATGAGCGCCCTTCAGGGGGCGCTAGCCCATGTCGCGTGCCCAAACTGCGCGCACAATACCGACCAGAACTGCGGCACCTGCGCCCCAGCGCCTGAGCCGGGATCGTGCTGCGGTAGCCCCGGCGACGAGGCCACCGGCCTGACTCAAGACGAGTGCGTCTGCGCCGATGCAGAGACTCAGCCACCGGCAGACTGCCCGAGGGCGTCTGCCCCATCTCCATCAGACGGACTCATCACCACCCACGCCGTCGTTGAGACGTCCCTCGAACAGACCGCCGTCGTGGGCTTCGCTACATGCCCGCCGCCACGCGCGGGTAACCCCGTATTCCATGGCGGACGCAGTCCACCCTCGTGACGTGCCAATTCCCTCACTCTGACTGACCAGCAGCACGCGGCTCCATGCCGCGATGAAGTTCGGCGTTGGCTGCACCAGGTAGCGCGGTGCTAAACAGCCAACTTGCACCATAGAGTATACGCGGAGCAGCGCCTATCGGCGCAACCAGCCTCCGCGAAAGGGACGGTGATTGGCGATGTCACGAGCCAACGCAGCCTGTCTGATAGCGATTGTCGTTCTCACCTTACTCCCCGGAATCGCGCTCGCGCAGGGCGGCGCTTGCGAACTGTGTGGTCAGCTCCACGCGGCTCAGGCGCCGGTCTACGTGACCGACTGGGAGACCAACCAGCTTCATCGCTACGGGTCGCTCGATTGCTCCCTCAAAGCGATGAGCGGGCGGTTCTCATGGTCTCGCGCGGCGCTGATCGACGCGAGCACCGGCGAGCGAATCACGGTTACTCGGGCCCAGGGCCGCTGGACGGTCCGCCCCGAAGATGCCGTGGTCGTTGTCGGCCCGGCGGATGCGTCCGGTTGCGCCAGCTACGATGTCTACAACAGCCGCGACGAGTTCCTCCGCTACACGAAGAAGCACAAGAAGAACGCGCAGCCCGGGCCGCCGCCTGAATCGCTCGCCGACTTCGTCGACGCGTCCGTCGGCCAGCTGGCGGGTGGCGGCGTGACCTACGTGGCGTCTCAGCCGGCGGCCACAGCGCCCGCCACGGTAGCCGAGCGGACAGCCCCAGCCTGGAGCGCTGACGCGGTCGATGTCGCCCAGGCTGAGGGCATCATGGAGGGCTACCCAGACGGCAGCTTCCGCGGTGATGGACAGGTCACTCGCTACGAGATGGCCGTCATCGCTCAGCGCCTGCTGGCCCGGCTGGGGCAGACGTCGTCCGAGCTTGGTGTCGGCGGCCCGGGCGAATCGCCCACAACCGGCGACCTCGTCCAGGCCCTCGAGAACGACCTCACCGCCGCGGGCGCGAACCGAGGCGAGGTCTCCGAAGCCCTCCAGGTCCTCAATGACGCCGCGGCCGATGGCGTTACCGTCCCGGCGGCCATTCCCGGCAATGCCGACTGGCCCGACATCCCTTCCGAGCACTGGGCAAATGACGCCGTCGCCACAGTCACCGGCGCGGGCATCATGAACGGCTATCCGGACAACACGTTCCAGGGCGACACGCCTCTCACGCGCTACGAGATCGCGGTGATCGCCGCGCGGTTGCTGGGCATAGCTCAAGCCCAACCTGCCGCCGACGCGCCGACCGTGGCGGACGTCGCGCCGGCGCCCACTCAGCCGGATCCGCCGGTCGTTGTCCCGACCGTCGCGCCAACCGTCACCAACAGCCAGCTCACGCGCGAGGCCAAGGCTCACCTGCTCGGGCTGAAGTCTCAGCTGATGCTCTCGGGTATGAGCGAAGATGAGGCCGACCGGGCCCTCGCGCCGGCGCGTCAGGCAATGCTGCAAGGCGAGCCGCCCTCTGCGCCACCGACACCGGTGCAGCCCGCGACGCCAACTCAACCGGTGGATCCGCCGGACACTCAGGCCGATCTGCCAAGCGCGCCTTCGACCAAACCGGCCACGCCCGTCCGGACCAACCCAGCGGTCCAGGAACCGAACATGCTCGGCGTATCGGGCTTCCTGCTGACGCCATCGGCGGATACGGTGGTCAGCTCCGACTCGATCAAGGTCGGGGTGAGCCGCGTGCTGGGATCGAACATCGCCTTTGCCACCACGGGCGTTCTCGGCGAGTTCGAGGTGGGCATGGGCGTTACCAGCGGCGACATGCCAAGCCGCATTCTCCTCAACGCCAAGAAGCAGGTCTGGCGCTCGAGCGACGGCCGCAGCCGCATCGCGGTGGGCATTCTCGATGCCACCGACGAGATCGACACCACCGTCTATGGCGCCTACAGCAAGAGCTTCCAGTCGAGCTTCTGGACGGACGAGAAGCACGACTGGACGCTAACCGTCGGCCTCGGCGGCGGCGACCTGCTGGACGGCATCTTCGCCAGCGCCTACGCGCCAGTCAACGACGACTTAGCCGTCGGCGCCGAGGTCGTTGACTTCGGCGATTCCGGCAACCAACTCAACTACGGGTTCGAGTACAAGCTCGGGCGCGGCTGGCAGATCAAAGGCGGCATGGTCGATGGCGATCTCGCCGCTCAGGCGACGATTGAGTTGGGGCTGTAGGCGACTTGCAGAATGCGGGAGTGGTGACGCGATGCTGTTCATGCTGAGAGCAGCCACAATCCTGACGATCATCGTGGCGGGCGCGAGCGCGTGGGCTGACGGCGCTGACGTGGCCGAACGCCCATTGCAGCTCGCGCCGCTGCTCGAATCCGGCCTGAGAGACAACCCCGCGCTGGCGGCGCTAAGCAGTCGCGTCGACGCTGCGGAGCACAGGATCATTCAGGCCGGCGCATTGCCCGATCCGATGCTAGGCGTCGCGCTCTCGAATCTGCCCATCGGCCACTTCGAGCTTGACCGCACGCCGATGACCGGCATTCAGATCATGCTGCGGCAGATGTACCCCGGTCGCGGCAAGCGCGCCCTGAAGAAGGAACTCGCCACCGACGGCGTGGCGATCTCCCAGACCGACTACGAAGAAGCCGAAGACGAGATCGTCCGCCAGATCAAGGATGCCTACTACGACCTCTACTACATCGATCAGGCGATGGTTATCAATCTCGAGAACAAGGCCCTGCTCGAGTACATCGCGTCGTTGGCGGAGATCAAAACATCCGTCGGTCTCGGCCCTCAGCACGACCTCATCAAGGCCCAGCTTGCGGTTACCAAGATTGTGGACAAGCTGCTCGAGTTGCAGCGGATGAGGCGGTCGACCGGCGCCAGGCTGAACGCGCTACTCGACCGACCACCCGACGCGCCACTGGGCACGCCGGTATGGGATGGGCTCCACACTTACTCGCTCTCGGTCCAGGCTCTCCGCGAGGTGGCCGAGGAAGACCGTCCGGCGCTGGTGGGCATGAGAGCGATGGTCACCATGGCCGAGCGCAAGATCAAGATGGCGAAGCTCAACCAACACCCGAACTACACCGCCGGATTCGACTACCGGATCCGCGGGCAATCGGCCATGGACCCGGTGAAGGGCAGCGATTTCTGGGGTTTCTCGGTGATGATGGACGTCCCGAGTTGGAACAAGCAACCTCACGACGCTGAGATCGAGGAAGCCAAGGACAACCTCACCGCGGCGCGGCGAGACTACGAGAACATGGCCTCACGCATCGCCGGAGCAGTCGAGATGACGGATGCCAAGCTCCAGCGGCTGGCAGGCCAGGTCGAGCTGTACGAGACCGGTCTCATCCCGCAAGCCGAACTGGCGCTGGGGTCGGCGCGGTCGGCCTACGCCGCAACGAACGCCGCGCTCAAAGTCGACATGCTCACCCTCCTCTCAGCCCAGCTCGCCCTGCAGAATCTGCAGATCGGTCACTTGCGCGCGATGGTTGATTACGAGAAGGCGCTCGCCGAGCTTGAGGAGATGACCGGCAACTTGCTGTACTGACGCACGACCTGGGCGCGATGAATCGCGCCCCTACCACGGCTTCGGCCGGAGGGCTCCAATGAAGCTACTCAATGCAAAGAACGCCGTCATCGCCGCGCTGATCGTCGCGGCACTGGTGGCCGGCTACGCGCTGGGGCACCGGGGCGCGGCCCCCGTCGCCGATACGGCCGAATCCACTGAGTCGACCGAGTCGACAGATTCCACCGCGAGTTCGGATGCAAGCTCGCCCTCCGGGAACGCGTTCTGGACGTGCCCGATGCACCCCGAGATCGTGCAAGACGGGCCAGGCGACTGCCCAATCTGCGGCATGGACCTCGTCGAGAAGAGCCCGGGAGAACCGCTAGGCGAGGCCGAGATCGAAGGACTTGTCACGGTCAAGCTCGACGAGCGCGACCAACAGCTCATCGGCGTCACCACCGAAGTGCTGAAGGCCCGCAACCTGAAACGCGACATCCGCACCTACGGGAATGTCGAGGCAGACGAGACATCCCTTCACACGGTGAACGCAAAGGTCGGCGGGTGGATCGAGGAACTGTACGTCGACTTCACGGGCAAGTCCGTGTCCGCCGGTCAAGCGTTGCTCAGCATCTACAGCCCCGAACTCGTGCAGACGCAGGAAGAGTACCTCCTGGCGCTGCGTGCCCAGGAGAAGCTTGGGTCAAGCCGATTCTCCGAGGTCTCCGGGAGTGGCGACCAGCTCGTCCGTGCCGCCAAGCGCCGGCTGGAGTTGTGGGACATCAGCGCCGACCAGATCCGCCGCTTGGAGCGAACCGGTCAGTCGACCAAGACGCTCGTGCTCCACGCGCCCACGGATGGCATCGTGATGGAGCGCCACGCGATCGAGGGCATGAAGGTCACGCCAGGGATGCCGCTGTTCAAGCTGGCCGACCTGTCGCGCGTGTGGGTGCAAGCCTCGCTCTACGACGCGGATCTCCCGCTCGTGGAACTTGGCATGGAGGCCGACATCAGCATCGAAGGCCTGCCAGGCCGAAAGTTCGGCGGAAGCGTCGAGTTCATCGAGCCCACCATGGGCGATCGCACGCGTTCAGCCCGCGCTCGGATCGTCGTCGACAACGCGGATGGATCGATCAAACCCAGCATGTATGCCACGGTCAAGATCCGCGTCCCCCTCGGCGAGGTCATCGCCCTCCCGCGCGAGGCGATCCTCGATACAGGCCGGCGCCAACTCGTCTTTGTCGCTCAAGGGGGCGGACACTTCGCCCCACGCGAGGTGGAGCTGGGCCGCGAGACGGGCGACTACTACGAAGTGCTGTCAGGCGTGGAAGCCGGCGAAGAAGTCGTGACCAGCGGCAATTTCCTGATCGACGCCGAGAGCCGCACTCAGGCCGCCATCCGCGCGCGCGTGAAGGAGCAGGCATCCGGCGGCGGCGAGCTGTGGACTTGCCCGATGCACCCGGAGATCATCCGCAACGGCCCGGCCGACTGCCCGATCTGCGGCATGGACCTGGAGAAGTCGAGCGCGGTCGTTCCGATGGAGCCAACAGGCTAGGGGCGCAACATGATCGAGAAGCTGATCGACTACTGCGCGCGGAATACGTTCATCGTATTCATCTTCACCGCCGGCATCGCAATATGGGGCGTGCTGGCCCTGCGCGCCACGCCGCTCGACGCCATCCCCGACCTGTCGGATGTCCAAGTCATCATCAAGACCGAATGGCCCGGCCGAGCCCCGTCCCTAGTTGAGGAGCAGGTCACCTATCCCATCGTCACCGCCATGCTCTCCGCGCCCGAGTCGACCGTCGTCCGGGGGCGCAGCATGTTCGGCAGCAGCTTCGTCTACGTCCTCTTCGAGGAGACCACCGACATCTACTGGGCGCGCAGTCGCGTGCTGGAGTACCTCAACACTCTCCAGGCCCAGCTCCCCGAAGACGCCGCGCCCATGCTCGGGCCGGACGCGACCGGCGTGGGCTGGGGGTTCGAATACGCCCTCGTCGACAAGACGGGCCAGAACGACCTGCAAGAGCTGCGCGCGTTCCAGGACTACCACCTGAAGTACTGGCTATCGAGCGTCGATGGCGTCTCCGAGGTCGCCAGCGTCGGCGGCTTCCAGAAGCAGTACCAGATCACGCTCGATCCGGCGCGACTCCTGGCGTACAACCTGCCACTCAAAAAGATCATCACTTCGGTGAAAGCCGGCAACAGCGACGTCGGCGGTCGCACGATTGAGATGGCCGGACGCGAGTATTTCATCCGAGGCCGGGGCTACGTCGAGAACGCCGAGGACCTCGAGAGCATCGTCGTCGGGGCGGACGGCGATGGCACCCCCATTCTTATCCGAGACGTCGCCACCGTGCAACTCGGCCCAGACATCCGCCGGGGCGCGGTCGAGCTTGACGGCGAGGGCGAGTGCGTCGGCGGGATCGTCGTCGTGCGTTTCGGCGAGAACGTCCTCACGGTCGTCGAAGACGTCAAGGAACGCATCAAGGAGATTGAGGCCCAGGGCTCGCTTCCCGATGGCGTCGAGATCATCCCCACCTACGACCGGACGGAGCTAATCCACGCCGCGGTCAAGAACCTCGAGCACGCGCTGTTTGAAGAGATCCTCGTCGTCTGCGTCATCATCACTATCTTCTTGCTCCACTTCCGGTCGGCGCTCGTGGCTATCGTCATGCTGCCGCTCGCGGTCCTGATATCCTTCATCCCGATGTACTACGCCGGACTCACCTCGAACATCATGTCCCTGGCGGGCATCGCCATTGCCATTGGCGAGATGGTCGATGCCGCATGCGTGATCATCGAGAATGTACACAAACGTCTGGAGGACGAGCCACCGGACGTAAACCGTCTGCCCATCATCATCGACGCGTGCCAGGAAGTCGGGAAACCGATCTTCTTCTCGCTCCTCATCATCACCGTGTCCTTCATGCCCGTCTTCGTGCTCGAGGGCCGCGAGGGACGACTGTTCAAGCCTCTAGCCTACACCAAGACCTTCAGCATGTTGGCCGCCGCCATATTGTCAGTCACCCTCGTCCCGGCAATGATCGCCGTGCTCATCAAGAAGGGCAAGATCTGGAAGGAAAAAGAGCACCCCGTCAGCCGTATCATCCAGCGGCTCTACGCCCCGTGGGTCAGCGCGCTCATGCGGCGACGCGGCCTGAGCATCCTGATCGCCGTCGTGGCGGTCGCATCGTGTATCCCGATCACCAAGCTCATCGGCTCTGAGTTCATGCCGCCGCTCTATGAGGGCGACTTCCTCTACATGCCGGTCACCAAGCCCGGCGCTTCCGTCACCGAGACCGTCAAGTCGCTGCAGATGCAGGACCAGATCTTCATGCAGTTCCCCGAGGTCGAGCACGTCTTCGGCAAGATCGGGCGCGCCGACACGGCGACCGACCCGGCGCCGCTGGTCATGGTCGAGACCACCATCATGCTCAAAGACCGAGACGAGTGGCGCGAGGTCCCGCGCAAGCGTTGGTACTCCAGTTGGATGCCGGCATTCCTGAAAGGCCCGCTTCGGTGGATCTGGCCAGAGGTGGGCACCATCACGGCCGAACAGCTCGAAGCCGAGATGCGGGCTGCCGCCAAGATGCCCGGCTGGACGGACGCCGGTCTGCCGGGTCCAATCGACATCCGCATCGGCATGCTGTCCACCGGCGTCCGAGGCGAGGTCGGTATCAGGATCCTCGGCACAGGCGTCGAGGACCTTGAGGAGATCGAGGAGATTGGACGCGAGCTAGAGGGGGTGCTGGCCGAGGTCGAGGGCACGGCATCCGCCGACGCGCAACGCGTGATGGGCGGCTACTTCCTCGACATCACTCCTGACCGCGAGAAAGCCGCACGGTATGGACTGAATGTCGAGGACGTCAACGACGTCGTCATGACCGCCATCGGCGGCATGCCCATCGACACCACCATCGAAGGCGCCGAGCGTCACAGCATTGCTCTCCGCTACGGACGCGAGTTGCGCGAGACGCCGAGTGACCTCGCTCGCGTGCTCGTGCCGACGCCCACCGGAGCCCAGGTGCCCATCGGACAGATCGCCCGAATCCGCATTGTCCCCGGCCCGCCGATGATCGAGAACGAGGACGGCCAGGTATCCGGCCTCGTGACCATCACTCTCAACACAGATGACCTGGGCGCCTACGTCAAGCGCGCCAAGCAAGCCGTCAACGAGGCGATTGATGTCCCGGAGGGCTATCAGCTCAAGTGGGTCGGCAAATACGAGGCGATGGAGCGAATGTCATCGCGGTTGCTACTCGTCATTCCCGCCACGCTGGCCATCGTCATCGTGATGCTCTTCCTCAACTTCAAATCATGGGCGCAGACCGCGATCGTCCTGATGTCGATTCCGTTTGCCGTCACGGGGAGCATCTGGTCGATCTACATCCTGGGCTACAACTTCAGCGTCGCCGTCTGGGTCGGCATCATCGCCCTCGCGGGACTGTCGTCTGAGACGGGCATCATGATGCTCGTCTACCTCGACGAGGCCTACCACAAGTTCAAGGCCGAAGGTCGAATGCGCAACAAGGAAGACCTCTTCGATGCCATCACCTACGGCGCCGTCCAGCGCGTCCGCCCGAAAATGATGACCGTCATCACCGATATCATCGGCCTGATGCCGATCATGCTCATGGTTGGCGCGGGAGCCGACGTCGCCAAACGCATCGCCGCGCCCATGGTCGGCGGCCTGCTGACGTCAGCGATCCTCACGCTTGAAATCATCCCGGCAATCTACTCGCTTTGGCGCCAGCGCGATCTGCCCAAACCGGGCGAACTCGAGGCAGGCAATGACTAGGACAGTCAGCGTCGTCATTTCGGTTGCGCTCTCCGCCGCGGCATTGGCGCAACGCCCTGGCTCCACCGTCTCGTCCCAGGGCACGCATGCCGTGCAATCCGCCGAAGCGCTCGCCCGCACCATCGAGGCCCGCGTCAACGCCGCCGCATCGGTCCGATCTGGCACCGGCGTCGTCCCGCGTGTCCGAGCTTTCTATGATGTCCTGCGCTCGGAGGAGCCCAACATGGGCCCCGCAGTCGCGAGCCCATCAGACACCCAACAGTCCAGCACGCTCGCCTCGCGCGCGTCACTTCTTGCCTCACCGGGAGGCGAGGCTTTGGCGCAAGTGGACGCGGGCACCGGGGTCACCACGCTCGATACTTCCGGCGCGTGGCGCAAGGTCATCGCGGATTCGGGAGCCATCGGCTGGATCCGATCTAGCGCGATCCGGCGCCCCAGCCTCGCGCCAGATGCCGGTCCACTGACCTCGTCGACCCACTCTCGTATCAATGCCACCATTCTCTACCCTCAAGACAGCTCCACCGCCGCCGCGATCCGCAAGATGGCAGCCGGGCAAGTCAGTTCCATCCCGAATCGCTGCGCGGGCTCCATGCGCGAGGCCCTTGGATGGGGCCTCGGCGACGCGCACCAGTGGATGGGCCTCGATAAACGCGGCTTCATCAAGCGCGAGCCCGGCGAGCCGACCCAGCCCGGCGACATCGTCGTCTGGCCCTTCACCTTCGGCTCCGCGCGCCGCCAGCACATCGGCTTCGCGGTCGGACAGGAGGGGAAAACGGTTCTTCTCTCCAACTTGAGCGGGAGTATTGAGTTGTCACAGATACTTCCGGGGTACTCGGCATTCGCTCCCCGATAGTGTTGCACCATCCCGACGGAGGTGCCGTCTCTTGAGTCTCGCCAAGTTCTTCACCACGATGCTGCGCATCGGCGCGACGGGGTTTGGCGGCCCAATGGCGCTGATCAGCATGTTGCAGCAACACCTTGTCGAGCGCAACAAGGCCATCAGCGACGAGGAGTTCTCAGAGGGCGTTGCGCTGGGCCAGGTCCTGCCCGGCCCCATCGCCATCGACGCCGCGATCCACGCGGGCTACCGGATGCACAGTTGGCTCGGCGCCATCGCGGCCCCCGTCGGCATGATCCTGCCGCCGTTCCTGATCATGCTCGTGCTCACGCCGCTCTACTTCCACTACGGCACCGTGCCGTCCGCCGTCGGCTTCTTCTCGGGCATCCGGCCGGCCGTGGTAGCCGCCATCATCGCCGCCAGCTTCCGGCTCGGCAAGAAGGGCATCAAGGACGCGTCGGGCTACTTCATCGCCGGTCTCGTGTTCGTGTGGATGGTCGCGCGCCAGATCGCCGAGCCACGCTTCGAGGCAATGCCGGACAATTCGATCGGCGCCATCGCGTTTGGCCGGACGGGCGCCATCTTCCTCGTTGCCCTATCCGCGGCGCTGGGCATTCTCTTCTACCGCAAACCGCCGGAAGAAGCGGACACGCCGGCCGAAGAGCCCGCCGACGAAGCGGATGACAAGGAAGGCGACAAGTAATGGACCTCCTGAAGCTCGCTCTCTCTTGTCTCAAGGTCGGCGCCTTCGTCTTCGGAGGCGGCCCCGTCATCATCCCGCTGCTGGAAGATGACATCGTCACCCGCTACGGCTGGCTCACGCCTGATGAGTTCACCGACGCCGTCGCGCTCGGGCAGATGACACCCGGACCGTTGCTGGTGACCGCAACGTTTGTCGGGTACAAACTGGGCGCCATCAACGGCGGGAGCGTCGGCCTGGGCTTGCTATACGCCACGGTCGCCACGGCCTGCGTCTTCATGCCGTCGTTCTTCATGGTCGTCGCCGCGTCGCACCAGTTGGGCAAGCTCAAGTCCAATCGCACCTTCCAGGCCGCCATCAAGGGCATCAGTGCCGGGGTCGTCGGGCTCGTGCTGGCGGTCGCGGTCAAAATCGGCGTCGAGGCCCTCGAGTTCTGGCCTCAGTACGTCATCGGTGTCGGCGCGTTGGTGGCGCTGATGCGTTTCAAGCTCGATACGGGCATTGTGGTCATCACCGCCGGCGTGCTTGGATTGCTGGCATCGCTGGCCGGGCTGATTCCAGTCCCGTGACCGGGATCACGTAACCGCGTGTAAGGAACGTTGCACTCCTGCTTGTGTTAGCAGGAGGTGACCCCATGCGCGCCGAACATCCGCGTGTCGCACCATATTCTCGTAGGATTGACTGGATGAGCGATCTGACAACTCCGAACCAGCCTTCGATAGTCCGAGACCGCGTGAACAGCATTGACGTCATCCGCGCCCAGAGGGACTCCTTCGACGAGCTTTACATCTCGGCGGCGCCGGCTTGCGTCAGCGGCGATTCCGCCTGCATGGAAACGGAGCAGCTCTACGGCAAGGTCGCCGATCTCCTCAGTGAGAGCGGCGCCACGGTAGTCCAGGAACGTCCCTTTGGCGCCCTGACGGCCAAACCAATTATCGACTCCGCCCGAGCCGTGGCCATTGAGGGCTGCTCGGCATTCTCCGGTGTTGCGCCCACGTTCCTCGAGGGCATTCCCTGCACGGGCAACGGCCTTTCCGGCGTCCACATGCTCGCCATCGTCCCCCATGCAGACACGAAGCTCACCGAGATCAGCCTGGGTGATGACGCGGTCGGGCACCTCATCGAAACCCCCGACATTCGCGCGATCTACCTGGGCGCAATGGCGGGCACTGCCGCCGACGCAGCGCTGCCCGAAACCGACCAGACCACGCGCATGTTCCAAAAGACCAACGCCATTCTCGAGGAACACGGATTCGTCTACCGCGACGTGGTCCGCACGTGGATCTACGTCGGCGAGATCCTCGACTGGTACGACGAATTCAACCTCGCGCGCAACGCCGAGTACCGCAAGTACGGTCTACTCGGCGCCGGCGATGACTTCATGCCTGCCAGCACCGGCATCCAGGCACGGAGCCCCGGCGAGATCGCTCTGACGATGGACGTTCTGGCCGTCCAGGCGACGCCCGGCGGGGAAGAGCCGACCATCGGCGTGCTCCACAACCCTCTACAGAATGAAGCCCATGCCTACGGTTCCGCGTTCGCCCGCGCGATGGAAGTCGTGACCGGCGGAATGCGCGCCGTGTATATCTCCGGCACCGCGTCTATCGACGAGACGGGCGCTACCGTCTACCTCGACGACATCGACAAGCAGATCGCCCGCACGGTTGAGAACATCGAGGCCCTGATCGGCACGCGCGGGCTGACGCTGGATGACCTGACCCAGGCCTGTGTCTTCATCAAGCACGCGGAGCACATCGACCGGTACCTGGAGATCTGCAAGGGCACGATGCTGACCGAGATTGGTGTACCGATGAAGGCCGACGTATGCCGCGCCGACCTCCTGTTTGAAATCGACGGCGTCGCCGCAAAGGCCGTCGACGCATAGCCTCATCCGTCCGCCGTGGTAGGGGCGCAATTCATTGCGCCCTGACGTCGCCGTGTGTCGCTCGCACCGCACTCGTACACCCAGCCCAACACACCTGTGAGGTGACTTCCCGTGGTAAGAGTCGGCAAGCTCAGCATGGCGCATGTCCACGCCCCCGGTTACGTCAATCAGATCAACGACAATCCCGATTCCGAACTCGTCGCCCTCTGGGACGAAATCCCCGATCGTGGCCAGCCCGTCGCCGAGGAACAGGGCGTCCCGTTCTACGCCGACCTCGATGAATTCCTCGCCCACGATGGCATGGATGCGGTGGCGTGTGACGCGACGACCAAGGTGCACTATGACGTCCTGATGCGCTCCATCAAAGCCGGCAAGCACGTCTTCACCGAGAAGGCACTCACGGTCGCGACACCAGAATCCGACGAGATCGTTCAGGCGGTCGAGGACTCTGGAATCAAGTTCATGATCTCGCTGCCCTCGCGGACGAGTTCTGAGATCCTGTTCCTCAAGAAGGTCATCGACGACGGCCTGATCGGCGACGTGACACTCATGCGCGCGCGGATCGCGCACTCCGCGGCGCTCGACGGCTGGTTCGGCGGACACACGCTGTGGTTTGCCGACTACGACGAGGCCGGTGGCGGCGCGCTGTTTGACCTGGGTTGCCACACGGTTGACGTGATGCGCTGGCTGATGGGCGCGCCCGCGAGCGTTGTCTCGAAGATGAACAGCTTCACCGGCAAGTACCCCGGCGTCGACGACAACGCCGTGGCGATCGTGGAATTCGAGACCAAGGCGCTGGGGATTCTCGACGTCGCGTGGGTCCACCGCGCCGG
>CAZKUN010000027.1:0-54749 GCA_964555935.1 uncultured Armatimonadia bacterium
AGAACTCGCCCGCATCGCCGACGCTTGCGACGAGATCGCCGTCGGGCCGCCGCGTTCCTTCCACGCCGCGCTCCAGGCCTTCTGGTTCGTCTGCGTGTTTGGCGGGCGCGGCTGCATCGGTCGTTTCGATCAATGGATGTGGCCCTTGCTCGAGCGTGATCTCGCCGAGAAACGCATCTCCGACGCCGATGCCCGCGAGTTGCTGCAAAGCCTCTGGATCAAGCTCAACCACTTCGGCGGCAACAACGACACGCTCCGCAACATCTCAATTGGCGGGCAGACCCGCGACGGGCGAGACGGATGCAATCCGCTCACGCTCATGTGCATCGAAGCCACTGAAACCCTCCGCTTGCCCGAGCCCAAGATCAACGCTCGGTTCCACAAGGACTCGCCTCCGGAGCTGATGATGGCCACCGCCCGCTGCCTCGCGAAGGGTCTCAGCCAGCCCTCGCTCTTCAACGATGAGATCGCGATCCCAGCGCTTCTTCGTGCTGGCGTGCCGATTGAGGACGCGCGCGAGTACTGCAATGATGGCTGTGAGGAGATTATCCTCGGCGGTCGTTGCGCGTCCCACTTCGCCGTCTTCGACACGCTCTCTCAGCTCAACGAGACCGTCTTCCGCCACGAGTCCAAGCCGTACGCGTCCTTCGACGAGGTGTACGAGGACTTCAAGCAGCGGCTCGTCCAGTGGATGCCCGACGACTCCGGGGCGGAGCAGCCCATCACGCACCCGTTCTTCGCCGGCGGCATCGACGACTGCCTCGAGCAAGCCTCGCCCGTCGGCGCGCGCTACCATATCACCGGGCAGATCATCGCCGAGGCCGCCAATTCCGCCGACGGCCTCGCGGCCATCAAGCGGCTGATATTCGACGAGGAAGTGCTCTCGTGGGATGATCTGATCGCTGCGCTCCGGAGCGATTACGATGGCGGCGAGCCGCTCCGCCAGATGATCCTCAATCGCGCCCCGAACTTCGGCAATGATGACGACTTCGTCGATGCGCTCGCCACCGACATCGCTGAGTTCTTCCTCGATGGCGTCATGGAGCACGCCAATAACGGGGACGGCCCCGGATGCAAGCGCGTCGGTGGTCTGATGTCTTTTGGCTTGCAGGGGCGCCAGCAACTGCCGGCGACCGCTGATGGCCGTCGCCATGGCGACAACACCGCCAACAGCTACTCTCCCGTGCCGGGCCGCGATCGTAGCGGACCGACGGCCGTGCTCAACAGCATCGGCAAGCTGGACGCCACCAAGGCGCCCTTCGGCGTCACGCTCGACCTCGCCCTCCACACCTCCGCGCTCGATGGGCCGGGGGGCTTTGAGAAGCTGGTCGCCCTTCTGCAGACCTTCCTCAACAAGCCTTGCTGCACCACGCTGCAGCTCAACATCATCGACCGAGAGACGCTCCTGCGCGCCCAGGCCGACCCTTCCAGCCCCGAGTTCCGCACGCTCATCGTCCGCGTCTGGGGCTTCTCGGCTGTCTTCCCCGAACTCATCCCCGAGCTTCAGAAGCACGTCATTGAGCGCACGCAACACGGGCTGTGAGCGTGGCCGCCGCTGGAGGCCTCCGCGCGGCGCCTCTCGAACCACCTGCCCATGCGCGCCATCCACGTCGCTCTCACCATGATGCTGACGGTGTCGGCTGTTGGCCAGCGCTGGCAGCACGAGTTTGAACTGGATCGCCCACCGCGTGGGCTTGCCCCGGGATCGGATGCGGGCGGCGAGCTCACGGTGTCGGCGCCGGACAGCGTGCTCCGCGTCCGTTCGCCCGAGTTCCAGAGCAGCGCCTACCTTGGCATCGGCACCACCGCCCCCAACGAGCATGTGACCAGGGACACGTGGGGCAAGGCGCGATGGTGGGACGGCAATCGACCGACCACGGTCGAGGTGCGCCTGCGCGTCGTCGAGCGCCTCGATCTTGCGCCTGTCGCCACGATGATCCAGGTTTCGGGCGGCTACCTCCTTTGGCAGCTGGGGATCGGCATTGATGGGATCTACAACGGCCAAAAGCGCATCCTGGAGTTGGCCGCGACCGAGTTCCACACCTATCGTCTGAGTTTTCGTGACGGCGGCTGCAACGCGTTCGTCGACGGCGAGCGCATTCCGGATGAGTGCGTCGCCCAGTCCAGCCACCCGCGGAACGCGCTGCTCATCGGCGACTTCTCCTCTGCGGTGGCCGGCCTGAGTGAGATCGACACCATCCGCTGGACCAACCGCGAGGCCACGCCGTTCGAGATGCCCGAAAGGGTGAGCAATGTGGACGTGAACCCGCCGTTTGAGCTGACCTCGCCGGACGTGCGCTATCCCTTCGCCACGACCGGCGGAAGCGTCGTGTTGCCCGACGGGCGCGTCCTCCTCACCTACTCCGGCCCGGTCTCGCCCCATGGGCAGCCGCCTGGCACGTGCTGGATCTACGGGCGTTACTCGAAGGACGGCGGACGGACGTGGGGCCGCGAGCGCAAGCTGATCAACCATCCCGAATGCCAGGCCTGCGCGCCCGGCGTCCTCTTGCAGCGTAGCGGCGTCCTGCGCATGATCTACATGGGCTTCTACCGCGCCCGGTGGGAGGACGGCGAGCCGATCTACCCCGACCACCGCAGCGACCTCTGGGCCGCTCTCAGCCGCGACGGCGGCAAGACATGGGTGCGTCGCGAGTGCATCTGGGAGGGCTACACGGGGGCGACGAACAGCCTTATCGAGCTGTCATCGGGCGAGATCGTCGTTCCTTTCAGTTACTACGTCAACAGCCCGGGACGGATCGTGAGCGCGGTCGTCATGTCGGCCGATGGCGGCAAGTCGTGGCAGCTCGGCGATCACATCGATATGGGCGGCGCGGGCGATCATTCCGGCGCCATCGAGCCGTGCGTCGTCGAACTCCGAGACGGCCGCGTCCTGATGTTCCTCCGCACTCAGAAGGGGTCTTTCTACCAGGCTCTCAGCAACGACGCCGGGCTCACGTGGACCGAGCCCGAGCCAACCGCTCTCGGCGCGCCGAACTCGCCCTGCCACGTCCGCCGGCTCTCCGATGGTCGGATTGCCGTCGCGTGGAACAACACGATGGAGACGACCAAAGGCCGCGATTCTCTGCACTTGGCCTTCAGCGATGACGATGCCCAGACATGGTCTGAGCCCATGCTGATCGGCAAATCCGAGCAGCTCTCCTACCCGTCCATCACCGAGATCTCGCCAGGCCGCCTGATGATCACAGGTAACCACGTCCGGGGCGGCTGGTCGCACGTCACGCCCGAGGTCTTCACCATCGACCTCCCGTAACCGGCGCCGGCATCGACCGTAATGTGAGTATCATGAACGACATCCACGAGACCAACCGACGCTCCTGGAATTCCGCCCACGGTTGGTGGAAGGACCGCGTGGACCGCAAGGGCGTGTGGGATCGCTGCCACGAGGACCCATCGCTCGTGCTCTCAGAACACGAGATGGCCCTCTTCGGAGACGTGCGGGGCAAGGGCGCATGCGTGCTCGGCAGCGGCGACAACGAGGTCGTCTTTGCGCTGGCCGGCATGGGAGCCACCCTCACGTCGGTCGACATCTCCGACGAGCAGTTAGCAACCGCCCGGTCTCGCGCGGCTCACCTCGGCCTCGACATCACTTTCATCCGGTCGGACGTTACCGACCTCGCCGCCATTGCCGAGGCGTCCTTCGATCTCGTCTACACGGGCGGACACGTCGCCGTCTGGGTCTCAGACCTTGGGGCATACTACTCAGAAGCCGCTCGGATACTCCGCCCGGGCGGGATGCTCCTCATCAACGAATACCATCCCATGCGGCGGATCTACGCCGACGGCAACCAGCCGCTCTCGAGCCAGCACCGTTACCTCAATCGCGGGCCTTACCGCTACGGTGACGGCGACGGCACTCCGACTTTCGAGTTCCACTGGACGGTCGCCGACTACCTCCAGGCCGTCATCGACGCCGGTCTCAACGTCATCGCCGTCAGTGAGTTCGGCGACGGCGAGGTCGATGATGAGTGGGAAGCCGCTGGCACTGAGACCCTCCCCGCCAACCTCCTCATCGCGGCCCGCAAGTGAGGTCCGTAAGGCAGGCGTCCTCGCCTGTCACGTTCGCTCCGTTGCAGTCCCATCACTCGCCAAACCGAAACGCATATAGCTTCGTGCCGTACTCCAACTCAAACCTCAACCGAACCGGCCGCCCCGCCAGCGCCCCCACGCTCGCATCGCCGTTCCAGCTCACGACACGTGCCGTCGAGTTTGCGCTGTGAATCCGATCGCAGTCATCTAACCCATATCCCTCGACCGTCGCGCCACCTTCATCCTGGATCTCGACCCTCGCCAAACCCATCGCCGATGTGTCGATGTTCAGGATGAGTTGATTCCCCCCAAACCGAACCGGAGGAGTGGTGAACTCGCCGCCGTCGTAGTCCGATTCTACGCAGGTGAAGCCATCCTTCCGCAGCACGACGCGGCTCAACGTGGCCCGCTCCATCGCGTCCTTGTTGCCCGTGTGCGGATCGTCGAAGCCGATGTAGTACATCCAGATCTCATCCCCCACGATGTGCATCCCGCGCGTCATGTACATCGTCAGCGAGTCAAACGACCCCTCCATCCCGCACGCGATCCAAGAACGCCGGTCGTACCGGTCCCACGTAATCCCATCCCGGCCCGCGGCGAGTTCGATGTCCTCCACGCCCGCGTTGTAGATCCCCGGCCTGCCATCAACGTTCCCGCGCGGGTACTTCGACATATCCAGCGGGAGATACCAGTCCTCATACGATCGGTACCGGGAGTTGAACAGGAAATACGCGTCCTGCGCGTTGGGATACTGCACCACCTGCGGGCAGTAGAAGTCCATCACTCTCACGCCACCAAACTGGTGGTCCCGCTCGTCCGGCTCTAGCACCACTTCAGGCACGGGGAACGACGACAGGTCATCCGTGACCGCTCGCCCGATCGTCCGCCTCGCATACAGATTCGGCACGCCGTACTTGTGTTGGCTGACCTCGCGGAAGTAATCCAGCCGCTCCGGCGGCGTCTCGTAGCGCTTATTCACCCGCACGTACGCCACGTATTTTCCGAGCCGCGCATCCCAGAAACACACGTTGTGACTGTCCATCCCCAGTGGATACCGCGCCTCGGGCGGAAAGACGTTCTCGTAGAGCACGCGCCAATCCGAGCCGTCGCTTGCGGCGCTGATGCGGTTCTGCAGTCCATCGAACCGCTTGAACCGCTCCGAGGGCGGCGCGTTCGGATCCTCAAACACGGTGAACCCGCCAAACACGATCCCCAACACATCATCCGGCTCCGGCGGGCCAAACCCCGAGACCCTTCGCCAGTTCACGCCATCCTTCGTCAGCGCCGTGTACCATAGGTAGTCTTCGCGCGGCTTGACCAGGGATGAGTATCCGCCCAAACTGCCCACGAGACACTTCTCGTTCGTCTTCACTGGCGGGCAGGCGACAATCCGCACGCCGCGCGCATCCTCAAGGTACCTGCCGTCGATGAACACTTGGTTGCGGTCGCCGATCTCCACGATCCCCGCCTCCTGTCCCACGCCTACGGCTGCGATCGCCCATAGCGCTGCGATGCTCGCGGTGGTTCCGTTCATGTCCCGTCCTCTCCCCGTCACCCGGCCATTCTCTCGCGCTCCGGGTCCACCCTCTCTTGCATCCGCCCTCCCCCGCGAAGGAACCACGCCTCCCGTGGCGGAAGCACCAACTGAACCCGCCGCGCGTTCACTTCGTCCCGACATCCAGAGGTATTATCAATGACCCGAGTTCTCGCGCTTCTTGCACTCATCGCAACGTTATGCATCGCTGGATGCTCCGGTGGCGGCCCGCCTGGCGCGGCCGCCCCGCCACCCGCGCCAGGACTGGTGTTCATCTTTGAGTTATTCCTCGGTGGCACGGGCGTGGGGCCTGGCGCATTCGACACGCCCACCGACGTCGCGGCGGGAGCCGGGACCTCGCTCTGGGCCGTCGATTCCGCCAACAACCGCGTCCAGCAGCTCGATGACACAGGCGCGGCGCTCTTGGGCTTTGGCGCGCCCGGGAGCAAGCCTGGCCAGTTCAATACTCCGGTCGGCATCGCGGTGTCGGGCTCATCTGTCTTCGTTACCGACCGCGGCAACCAACGCATCCAGGAGTTCACGACTGCCGGTGGCTTCGTGCGAGAGATCGGCTCTCGCTGGCCTGAAGGCGGCTCATTGCGGACACCAGGCGCCATCGCGGTGGGAGGCAGCGCGGTTGCTGTGGCTGACCGCGACCAACATGGGGTTGCGGTCTACGACGCCGGAGGGCAGTACCAGTTCACGATCGGTCGGCTGGGCAACGGTGACGGGGAGTTCCGCGACGTGTCGGGCATCGCGATGATCGGAGGCAGTCTCTACGTGGCGGACCGCGACCGCGGCGACATCCAGGTCTTCGACGTCGCGTCGGGTGACTACATCGAGACTCTCGGTCGGATCGGATCGACACCCGGGCGATTCCGCGGCCCGACGGCAATCGCGGCTCATGGCTCGGGACTTGTGGTGAACGACGCTGGGAATGCGCGAATCCAGATCATCGCGCTGACGGGCACGTCTCAGGCTGTCATCGACCCCAAAACAACACCCGCCGGCCCGATCGGCGATCCCCGGGGGATTACCTCCTGGCGCGGCGGGTTTGTAGTTGCGGATGCGGCTACGGATCGACTGGTGAGTTTCCAGCCGAGATAGGGTTGAGACTTTCTACATATCGGCTCGTCGGCGCTGGACCATCGCGGCGAGTTGCGCGTGCTTGAAGCAGAGGCTTGATCCGACGTGTGCGGGATCCATGCACGCCGCGCAGCGCCTGACGCCGGGCCTCGTGATGCGTCCTGTCATGTGTTTGATGGCCTCAACGGCCATGTTTCCCAGCAGCGATAGGGTGGCGACGGCCACCCCGGCGGCGGCGCTGAACACCGCGACCTCGATAGCGGTAAGTTGGAATCCGAAGACTTCCATTGTTCCCAACTCCCATCCTCGTTGACGGCTGTTAGCTACTCTATACCCCGATTACTACCCCCAGACCATATGGAACTATCTTAACAATCGGTAAACCGCAGTGTGATCGCCGTCAAACTGGCGTATCTCGTCGATCGGCCCCCACACGCCGTCGAGCAGGTACTCGACCGCCTCCTCGCGTGGGATCTTCCGCCGCATCGGATCCGCCCGGCAGTACAGCCACCGTGCCAGCATGAACCTCCCCAGCATCGCCAGCTCCGGGGTCTGGTAGGTCGGATCTCCAGATCCGACGGCGTCAGCGTACGCCCTCAGGAAGACTCCCATCCTCTCCTCGTCCAGCGCGAAGCCCTGCGTCAGCGACCGGATGTCTCCGCCATCCAGTTCCGTCTTTCTCACCCCCGCGAAGAACATCACCCCATCCGCGATATCCACGAGGAGCGGCTGACGTGTCGCCCAATCGAGATCGAACGCCGCCGCCACCTCGTCACCCGCGTATTTCACGTTCGCCGGATGCCAATCGCCGTGGACGGTTCCCTGACGCGCCCCCGCATAGTCGCCGTCACCAAACTGGCTCGACAGCTCGCCCGCCAGGCGACGCAGACGCTCGACTTCGCCCCGCTGCGCGTCTGTCATCCCAAGTTCTGTCAGCGCCCAATCCAGCGCTTCCACGGTGGTCCGCGGGTCGTGATACCGGGGCCATTCCTTGCCAGGTGGCGGGGTGAAGTCATCCGTCGCAGCGTGGAATTTTGCCAGCGCCTTGCCCGCCGCCGCTATCTGGGCGTGGCTCGTCGGGTCGTGCTTCTCGCCGGGCATGTACGGGTACAGCTCGAAGACGTCGCCCTCGACCTCGGCCCATCTCCGCCCCGCGCGCGATTCCAACGCCAGTGGCGCCGGGAACTCCCTCGAGGCCAGGTGCTCCATCAGCGCGTGATCGTGCGCCAGCATCTCGGGTTCTGAGTAACGTGGATTGCGGCGTCTCAGGAAGACCCGCCCTGTCGTCGTGTCGACGGCCGCCGATGGGTTCGCCGTCCCGCCCCGTTCGCCGGGCAGGCCCACGAACTCGCCAGCATCCCACAGCGGCAGCAGCGCCCGCGCTTCTTCCTGGCTGATCTCGCGGAACGGATCTGGCATGGCCCGCCCTCATTTCCCCATTCGCTTAAGCGCCTCGAGGCTGCGCTTGCATACGTCGAACCCCAGTCCGTCGGCGCCACCCTCCTCGACGACGTACCACTCCGTGGCGTGTTGGGTCTCGCACAACTCGAAGACGGTCGGCCAGTCCGCGTCGCCCTCGCCGATCACCGCGCCCTCCGGGCCGCCGTGGTCCTTCAGATGCATCGAGCGAGCGCGCCCGGGGTACTTCCGCAGCATCCCTATCGGATCGCCGCCGCCGCTGGCGCAGTTGCCGATGTCCATCTGCATCACGACGTCGCTGCCCGTGCTTGAGAACAGCCGATCCCAGGCAATCTCGCCGTCGATGACCTCGAAGTCAAACGCGTGGGCATGGTAGCCGGTCTCCATGCCATGGGGCTTCAGCTTCGCCGCAGTCTCGTCGAGGATCCCCGCCAGCTCCGCGATCCCCTCAACCGATCCCATCCGGACGCTGTCGGCGGCGATGATCAGGAATCTGTTCCCGCAGATCTGGTTGAACTCAATCGTCCGCGCCAGGTTATCGCCGAGCAGCGCGGCTGTCTGCAAGTGAATCCCGCAGCACGTCATCCCGTTGTCGTCATACATCTTGCGGATGTCCGCGGCGCTGTGTCCTTGCCACGCCACTTCCTCACCGCCATAGCCCCACGGCTCCGCGCCGACGTACCCGAGGTCCGCCACGGCCTTCAGCGTATCCGGCAGGCTATTCTGTACTTCGCCTCTGACTGAGTAGAGCTGCAACGCAATTGGAATCTTGCTCATGTTCGTCTCCCTCCAGAGTTTCAACCGTGTCCTGTCGCCGTCTCGCGCGCGTTGCCCTTGCTATCCGCCGCCCCCGTCGATACACTTGTCCCGTGCCCATCCCAAGGCGTCGCGAAGCAGGCCATTGACCATGAAGATCGTCTTCTCCGACATTGACCACACGCTGATGTACGAACTCACCGTCGCCGACGAGACCATTCGCCTCATCGAGGAGATCCGCGCCAAGGCGCCGTTCGTGCTGATCACTGCTCGTTCGCTCGCCAGCGTCCACCAGCATGTTCCCGAGATCCCCCACGATTCCCTTATCGTCGAGAACGGTTGCGTCGTTTACGAGGGGAATGAGATCGACCAGGCGTGGGATGCTCGGATAAAGCCCTTCCTGGCGGTGGTGGAGGGATACAAGGAGGATCTCGGCCTAATCATCCGGCCGAAGACGCGCATGCTCAGCATCAGCATGGCGCAGAACAACCTCACGTGGAACGACGCCGACGCGATCAAGGATGCCTTGCCCGAGGAACTCGTCATGCGCACCAGCAGCAACGAGACCGGCGATTTTCTCGAGATGTACCCCGCCGTCGCAGGGAAAGCCGCCGCCATTTCGTACGTCTCGGAGAAGCTGGGGATCGCCATCGAGGATACGTGCGCCCTTGGCGACGACCTCGTCGATATCGAGATGCTCGAGGCCTGCGGCTATCCGCTCACTCATGCCGAGGCCCGCGAGCCCGTCCGCGACCTCGTCGCCAAACGCGGCGGCTACGTCGCGCCCGCGGGCAGCCATGCAGGCACCGCCGCCATGTTGGAAGAGACGCTTCGGTGGCTCAAGGCGTAGAGGCGCGATTCACCGCGCCGTTTGCCTATTTCCACGTCACCTCACCCTCGTACCGGCTCACTACCACGATATGGTACGGTGATGTCGATGCCTCGTCTTCCGCGCCGCGCTCAATTCGGGCGTGCAGGCCCTCATCATCCTCCCACACGTCCGCGATACGCACTGAGTCTCCCGCCCAAGCCTCGCCGCCAAACGCCGCGAGCGCCATGTCGCGCGTGAAGTCGATCTCCGGCGCGCGAGCGCCTTCCGCATCCGCCACCAGCCCCCACACCTTCTCCCACTCGGTCTGCGTCCGAGCCGTCATCGCCGACCGCCTCTCGACATCACACGTCCCGCCGCGCCACTCACGCGTGGCCAGGTACGGCTGGTCGTCAAACCTCACCCCCTGCCGCGCAAGCTGCACCTGAACCTGCCGCGTCAGCAGACGGTCTAAGTTGTTGGTCGTGCCCGATGTCGGCCGGCCGAGACTCGCCGTGACAGCCATCCCCTCGCCTGCGGGCCGCATCGCGGCCATCCCTCCGCCGCCACCCATTCCTCCTCCCAGCATCCCGTAGCCACCGCCCTCGACCTTCGCCACCATCCCGCGGCCCTCAAGCCTCTCCGCCCCCTCATACCACGCGTCCTTCGACGCGCCGGCGCCGAGGGCATACACTGCCGTGCCCGCGTGGACGATGGTCTCAGTCTCTCCATCTTTGTTTACGTACTCTTGCGCGTAAGTCAGCAGCTCGAATTCGCCCTCGGTAATCGTCGCGATCTCGCGGAAGATCCTCTGGTCACTTTCTTGGAGGCCGCTGCAGCCGATCGTGTCGATGACAATGCTCTTCTGAAGCGCGAGGCTGGCCTCTTCCTCGTAGTTGTAGTCGCCCTTGTAGTCCATGTGCGGCGGCGCGTCGGCGATGAGGAAGATCACGCGCCCAACGCCCGGCTTCTCGTCCCATGTGATCTCATCGATTGCCACGTGGAGCGCCTCGTTGAGGCTCTCTGGGTAATCGCCGCCTCCGCCCGCCTCGATGTCGTTGATCGAGCCGACCGTCGCGTCGATGTCTCGTGTCAGGGCATAGCGCTTCGTGACGTATTCATCTCCTCGGTCGCGGTAAATCACGAGGCCGAATCGCACGTCCGGCGTGGGATCGCCCGCCGCGATCTGCGCGACCATCTCGCGGAGCCTCTCCTTCACGACTTCGATCTCATCGGCCATGCTGCCGGTCGTGTCGACGCAGAAAACCACGTCAAGCCTCGGCGCGTCGGAACCCTCCGGCGTGGCGCTGATTTCCCTCGCCATCGCCGCCGTAGCCAGTGCCGCCAGCGCCGTCATCGTGCAGATCGCGCGTATCCAGTTCATCGTTTGCCCTCCGTCCGTCTTGTCGGCCGTTCACCTTACCCGACGCATGTCGGCGCCTGGAGGTTGCCGACACCCGCGCGACGAATGCCGGAGTTCGCCTCATCCACGCTCAGGAGCGCCTCGTGCCCGAGTCTTTGCCGCCCGCGGCTACCGACCGCCCGATACGCCGCGCCATCACCCCGCGCGCCATCGCCGTCGGCCTCATGCTGATTCCGCTGAACGCTTATTGGATGATGCTTGCGGAGCTGCGCTGGTACCAGGTTCTGAGCCTCAACCCCCTGTTCGTCACGCCCGTCTGCTTCCTGTTCCTCGGGTGCATCATCAACGCCGTCATCCGCAAGTGGTGGCCCGAGCGCGCCTTTAGCGCCTCCGAACTCGCCACCGTCTACATCATGCTGGCGATCGCGTGCACCTTCGCCACGCATGATTACATCATCAACTTGATGAGCATCATGCCGTGGGCGGGTTGGTACGCGAGCCCCGAGAACAAGTGGGAAAGCATCATGTGGCCCCATCTGCCCCAGTGGCTATTGGTGTGGGATGAGGGCGCGCTGAAGGGCTACTACGAGGGTGGTTCGAGCATCTACCGCGTCGCGAACTTCCTGCCGTGGATCCTGCCCACGACCATCTGGATCGGCTTCGTGCTTGTGAGTGTCTGGATCATGTTCTGCCTCAACGTTCTCGTGCGCAAGGCGTGGATCCAGGAGACCAAACTCAGCTTCCCCGTCGTCCGTCTGCCGCTGGCGCTGCTCGGCCAGGATGGGGCCAAGTTCTACCAGAACAAGCTTCTCTGGATTGGCTTCGCCATCCCCATCATCACCAGCACGCTCAGCGGGCTCAACGAACTCTACCCCAGCGTGCCCTACTTCGAGACCCGCGCGAAGTGGCTTCACTTCTACACGCCGCCCTGGACCCGCCTCAACGGGATGTGCATATCGCTCTATCCCTTCGCCATTGGGCTCGCCTACTTCGTCCCAACCGACATCGCCTTTTCCTGTTGGTTCTTCTATCTCTTCGTCCGATTCCAGCACGTCTTCGGCCACTTCGCCGGGCTTGCTCAGTTGCGCGGCTTTCCGTTTGTCATGGAGCAGGGCATTGGCGCGTGGACCACATACGCGGGTCTGCTGCTCTACCTTACCAGAGCCCACTGGAAGCGCCTCATCCTGGGCATCATACGCGGCCAGGAGTTTGACGATAGCGGCGAGATGTTCTCCTATCGCCTCGCCCTCGGCGGGGCCGTCGGCGGTATCATCGTGCTTCTGATCTTCTGGCACTTTGTGGGGATGAGTCTGATTCCGTCAGTGGTGACCGTCTTGGCCTACTTCCTGCTCGCGATCGCCATCACGCGTGTTCGCGGCGAGGCCGCCAGCCAGCACACCGTTTGGGATCTCGAGCCTCGCTACATGTTCGGTCTGGTCGATTCGAAAGTCTTCACCCGAGGTGACTTCGTCGGCGGCGCGCTCAGCCACTGGTTCTGGCGGCTGAATCGCAGCCATTCCATGCCGACTCAGCTCGAGTCATTGAAGATCGGCGACGTCCTCAACATCAAGCCGCGAAGCATGACGGGCATGATGTTCGCCGCGACGGTGGTCGCCGTCATCGCCGCGCCGTGGGCGTTCCTGCACATCGTCTACCGCGAGGGGGCCACCGCGAAGTGCATCGGCTACGCGAACTGGACGGGCGTTGAGGCGTTCAGTTGGCTTCAGTCGATGCTGACGGTTGGGAAGGAGTTCGAGCTGACGCGCCTGCTCGGAGTGCTGTTTGGGAGCGCGTTGACGCTGGGGCTATGGCTGCTTCAGTCGCGCTACACGTGGCTCTTCCTGCACCCGCTCGGGTATTGCGCGGGGCCGGGGCTGATCTGGCTATGGTTCCCGTTCTTTTTGGCCTGGGCGGCGAAGTCAGCCATCCTCCGCTACGGCGGCCAGCCGGCCTACCGCAAGCTGACGCCCTTCTTCCTGGGCCTCATTCTGGGCGACTACTCCTCCGGCGGAATCTGGGCCATCATCGGCCCCATGCTAAAGATCCAGGGCTACCAGGCGTTCCACTGACGCGGCCGGATCACTCGATCCGTAGCGACCCCGCGATCCGCCGCAGCACGGCACGGATGGCCTCGTACTCGGACGCGCCGCGACACCCAATCATGTACCCCGTGTCGTTGTGCACGGTCAGGAACATCAGCATGTACCCGCCGGCCGCGTGCTCGGGGGCCTGAATCCGAACCGCCGCGAAACTCAGAGCGTCGGTCGCCCCTGTGAATGTCTCCTCACGGGTGAAGTCAAGGTCGCCCACGCCGCTGTCAAGCTCCCTCTCCCTGGCCTCGGCATAGGCATCCAGGTCCGTGCCCGCAGCGAGCGGGTCCGCCCGGAGCACCATCTCGTGGCGGTCCCCGGCGGCGTCGGCCGGGCTCTGCAATTGGAGCACGTAGTCCTCGTCCCCAGGCAGCAACTCCCAGCCGGGAGGGTACTCCATCAGGATGCCGTGATCCGCGTCCACATGCCGATTCCACGTGCCGTTGACGTCGGGCAGCGCCGTGACAGTTTCCGCAGGACGTTGCCCTGGCATGGCGACGTCGTCTGCCGCCGGCTGCGCCGCCACCTCGGCGGGCGCCTCGGAGATCGGCTGTCGCTCTCCACTGGGCGTGAACTCCTGACGCGCGTGCTCGATGCTCTGGCCCGGCTGCACGGCGCCCTTCACCTCCTCGTAGGCCTGCACCCCATCATCATTCACATGCGCCAGCAGCAGCGTGTAGTCGCCCTCGCCCGTCCCGGTCAGCTTCACGTTGAAGTTCTCCGGGCCGGCCTGGTCCGCGGGAATGACGATCGTCTGCGGCATCGTGACGCGACTTTCCGGGTCGGTGGCGTCTGGGTATAGCTCCAGCCCCTGGGGGCAGTAGTAAGCCCCGGGAATGTCATTCACCAGCCCCGGACGGTCCGATTTGAAGAACCACTCGTTGACGTCGCCGGTTGGAGCCTCACTCATGCCAATGCTGCGACCGTCCGGCAGCTCGACCTCCACCGCGACTGGCGAAAGCGCCGTCAGAACCGCCGCCCCGTACGGAAAGAACCACGCCTCTACCGGGGGAGTGTCGCGCCGGTGAAACTCGCCGAGGGCGCCGAAACCGTGGTAGTCCCAGACGCCTGAGAGCGACCACTGGGCTGTGGAGAGAATGCGCACCCTCGAACCGATGTTGAAGCGCGATGGGATGGCGTCGCTGCTCTTGAATCGCGCGTACCCCACGAAGACCTCGTAGGCCTGGAACCACTTGTTGTAGTGCAGGTGGTCGCGCCATGGCTTCCCGTGCTCGTCCTCGTCAAACAGCCCCCAGTAGTTCCACTTCTCGTCATACCAGACTTCGCTGGAGGCATCCTGCCAGACGTATGAGTTCCACGGCCCCTTCTTGTTGAAGACCGCGCGCGCTATTTTCTCGAAGTACCGTCCGGGGTAGAGCCTGAGATCCGACATCTGGTACATCACGTTGACTTCCCGGACCGGGATTCCAAGCGCCCTGAGCAGCGCGCCGAACAGCAGGGCGTGCTCCTGACAGATGAACTTCTCCTTGGTGTCCGGCGGCGTGCCAAAGCCCCACTTACCCTTCCACAGTCCCTCGGCGTTCGCGTCGTCATCGATGAACGGGTCCGGGGCGCCCTTATCCATCAGGGCCTCGTACACGAAATCCGCCACGTTCTCAACGACCCCGTAGATGCTCTCCGGCATGTCGGTGCCATCGTCGTAGGCGGGCGAGTCGAGCCACGTCCCGCCAAACCGCGCGGCCCGAATCGCAAGGGCGCGGACGTACGTGTTGCCCGGGCTGCAGTCGCCGAAATCCCCGTGTCGGTAATACAGCGCCGCCTCCTCCAGGTCCGTCGTCGCGCCCTTCCCTCCCGGCTGAGTCGGCATGCCGGTCGTCTCGCGGTAGTCGGGATACCCAAGAGCAACGACTTCCCCGTCCGGCCACTGGATGGGGCGCTGTCGGTCGTATAGCACCTCCGTCGGCTCTTTGGTCGCATCCCCCACCTTAATGGTCAGCACATCCTCGAGTTCGATCTTGTTCTCAGCCTGGGACTTCTCGTCATCGTTGCCGATGTTGCGCACCAACTCCTGGAGTATCCACGTCTGCGCGGCCAGCTCCCACTGCTCCTTGGCGCTGGACGCGCGGGTGTTCGACATGGGCGCGGCCGCTCTCACCGGCACGTCGAGTATTCGCGTCACGCTGGGCTCGAGTGGCCCCCCGAGTGGTCGCGCTCCCTCCGTCTGCGTCGCCTCGCCCTGGAAACTGAGGGCGGGGTCGGGCGTGCGCCCGAGTTCCCCTATGATCTGGTAGTTGACCACCAGGCTCTCGTACGTGTGGTCCTCGCTGACGTTCGTCACGTGGATCTTCAGCGTGGCGGTGTCGGCTGGAGTGAAGTAACGGTCGCCGTCCTCGAGGTACACCTTGACCTCGACGCCGTCCCCCCACTCCACCTCATCCTCATACCCGAGCAGGTCACGGAATCGCGCATAAACGGTGGTGGCCCAGAGCACCATCATGTCCGACCGCTCCTGGTCGGAGTACTGCGGTCGTTCTACCTCGGCTGGGTGGCACTGCATGAGAAGCCGGATCTCGTAAAGGTCGTGGTAAACCAACACTGACCGGGTCACCTTCCCGCGGTCCAATAGGTAGGTGTGGGGCCGTTGGATGCCGATGTCACCCGATACTACGGTGTCCCCGTTCGGCAGTACTGCGCGGACGTGAGAATCCAGGCGGTCCTGTTCGCCCAGTTCGTGAGTCTTTATGGTCAGCTCCATGAGCCACTTGAATCTGTCCCCCACATACGTCACGCTTCCCTTGCGTTCCGTGGCCGATTTGCGCAATGTCTCGATGATGAGCTCGGGCACCATGGCAGGATTGGCGAATTGGTCGAAGATCTCGTCGACCGGCGGCTCGTCCACGTCCCCTTGAGACAGTGCCGGGCCGGCCGTCATCACCGCCACGACTGTAAGCAGCGCTACTCGTTCCCACGACCTCAATGTAAGCCTCATCGGGTGCGCCCTCCCGTGCCATCGAGCGAATACTGTATTGTCGTGCGGTTTTACTGTTAAACACCGTGGACAGAGCCCTGCGTTCTCACATCCTGCCGGCCGCTACGGCCTCAACCCAATCTTGATGAAGTCCGCCGGCCGTTCCTGCAGATCAGTCAGGGCGGTCTCATAGGCGTCCATCGGGCGGATCTCGGTCAGCATCGGCGCCGGGTCGATCTCCTCACGCGCCAGCATCGCCAAGGTCTTCTCAACCGTGTTCTGGTGCAGGCGAGAGCCCACCACCTCAAGCTCCTTGCGCACGAACATCGCGCCCGGCAGGACCACGTCTTTCGCGCACAGGCCGAGAATCACCGCGCGGCCCGCCGAGGCCGCCATCTCAGCCGCGGCGCGAATCGTAGGCGGCGTGCCAACCGCCTCGAATGCTCTGGCAACGCCGACGTCGTCCGTCCACTCCATCATCGCCTCGACCGAATCTCGCTCGCCGGCGTTCACGGTCAGCTCAGCCCCCATCCGCCGCGCCAACGCCAGCCGCGATTCTTCGAGGTCGAGCACCGCGCACCTGCCGCCTCGCGCCTGGGCCATCAGCAGCAGGCTCAGGCCTATCGTCCCGCCGCCGATGATCGCCACCGTGTCTCCCGGCGTGATGTCCGCGCGATCCGTTGCGTGGTGGGCGATCGACAGCGGCTCCACCAGCATCGCCATCTCGTCCGAGACTGAATCCGGCACCACGTGCAGCCGCTTCGCCGGCGCGACGAACAGCTCCGCGAACGTACCGGGCGCGTGGACCCCGATGACCTTGATGTCCGTGCAGCAGTTATACCGGCCCAGCGAGCACGGCCGACAGACCCCGCAGTTGATCGTCGGATCGAGAACGACGCGTTGGCCCGGCTCCGCGCTTGCGCCCGAGCCCGCCTCAACCACATCGCCGACGACCTCGTGGCCGGGGATCTCCGGGTACTTGAAAAACGGCTGCGAGCCGTGATACGCGTGCATGTCGCTACCACATACCCCGGTCAGCCGCGTCCGGACCAGCACCTCGTCCGCACCTGGCTTCGGGTCGTCAACCTCGGCCAGTCTCGCCGTCCGCGCCGCATCGAACACAATTGCCTTCATTGTCGTCGCCTCTGTCGGTGTTGGTTCTGCCGTCCGTGCCCGCGGCTTTCCAGAGCCGCACTCCTACTCTCCCGCGCAACTCTCTTGCAGGGCGTTTCGTACATCAACATGCATCCGCCTTCTCCAGCGGCAGGAACTATCACGCACCTCGCGAAGGATGACCATTCATGCCCGCCCAGCGACTACCCAATAGACGACGTCAGCTCATCGCGCCCGGCCTCGTGCTGTTGGCGACCGTGCTTACGATCGCGTGGGCGGGTCTGGGCATCCGGCATGGGCGCCATTGGTACATGTGGCTGTTCAAGCACCGCCCCGACGGCATCATCATCCACCACAGCGCCAGCACCGGCTACGCGGAGGGCGGCGAGTTGCTCACCGCCGCCGACATCGACGCCTACCACGAGAAGAAGGGCTGGGAGATCGAATACGAGGGCCAGCTCTACCACATCGGGTATCACTACGTCATCCTCGCCGATGGCACGGTCGAGCCGGGCCGTCCCGAGGAGGTCCGCGGCGCCCACTGCACGGGATACAACGACCACCTCGGCATCTGCCTGACGGGCAATTTCAGCAGCAAGGCCAACTCCAGCGGCCGAGACCGGCCCTCCCGCCCCACCGAGGCGCAGGTGCAAGCCCTCCACGACCTCGCGCGCGATCTCATGGTGAAGTACGACTTCCGCGCCGAGGATATCCATCGCCACCAGGACTTCGGCCAGACCGACTGCCCCGGCGACCGCCTTGACTTCGACTCGCTCCTGGCATCCGTCGCCCGATAGGCGCGCATCCGGGTAGTTGATCGCAGCCCGCCGAAGACGTATAATCGGGTCGGATAGGCAGCGTCTTCGGGGAATCAGGCCGACTCGTTCATGACCAATCTACCCGTCATCACCCGCAATACCGTCTGCAACGATGCGTCTCGCAAGGGCCCGAGCCTGCTGACTGGGCAGGAGTGCGCGGCGACGATTCGCCCCGCCGAGGCCGGCGCGGGGATCTCGTTCCTCCACCTGCCCACGCGAACGCTCATCCCCGCATCGCTCGACCACGTCGCCGACACGCCTCATTGCACCGCGCTTCAGATGGGCGAAGCGCGCATCGACTTCAGCGAGCACCTGCTGGCGGCGCTCTTCGCGGGCGGAATCACCGACGCCGTCGTGGAGGTCGATGGGGGAGAGGTCCCGCTTCTCGACGGCAGCGCCAGCGAGTATGCGAAGATGGTGGCCGAGGCTGGAATCGCTTCGCTAGGCGCTGAGATTGAGCCGATCGTCATCACGTCGGAGGTCCTCGTGGCCGGACCGAACAAGATGATATCGGCTGTGCCCGGCGGGCCGCAGTACTGGTATCTGCTCGACCATTCCCACCGGCGCATTGGCCGGCAGGCGGCGAGTTTCGATCCGCTGAAAGACTGTTTTGCGACGCAAGTTGCGCCCGCGCGGACGTTCTCTACAGAGGAAGAGGCCCGCGCGCTCATCGAGGCGCGTGGGCTTGAGGGCGCGGATGTCGGGATGTCGCTGATTGTCTTCCAGGATCGCCTCTCAGCGCCCGAGCCCTTCGCCAATTCCTTCGCCATGCACAAGGTCATCGACCTCATCGGCGATCTCTACCTGCTTGGCCGTCCGGTCATCGGACGCGTTATCGCCCATCGCACGGGGCATGCCGACAACCGCGCGTTGGCCCGCAAGATCGCTGAGAGTCACGCGCCCTAGCCGCATCCAATCTTCCCAATGGGGGACGCAGAATGCAATACCGCGAATTCGGCAGCACCGGCATCAAGCTCAGCGCGCTCGGCTGGGGACTCATGCGCTTGCCGCAGAACGACGACGAGGCCGTCGAGGTGATCCGCTATGGCATCGAGAAAGGCATCAACTACCTCGACACGGCGCCGGGCTACAACGATGGCTGGAGCGAGCAGATGCTGGGCAATGCCATCCAGGGCTACGACCGTTCCAAGCTCTACCTCTCCACCAAGAATCCGCTCCAATGCGACACGCGTGAGGGGTGGCGCCAGCGGCTGGAAACGAGCCTTGAGCGCATGCAGTGCGATTACATCGACTTCTACCAGGTCGGACATGGCCTGAGTTGGGAGGCGTATGAGGACAACTTCAGCAAAGCCGGCATCCACGAGTGCCGCAAGGCCACCGATGAGGGCCTCGTCCGCAACTGGTGCCTGAGCTGCCACGACAATCCCGACAACATGATCAAACTCCTCGACACGGGGATTTTCAAAGGCATGACGCTGCAGTACAACCTGCTCGACCGCAACAATGAGAAAGTCATCGAATTCGCCAAAGACAACGGGCTCGGGATCATCGTCATGGGGCCTGTCGGCGGCGGCCGACTGGGATTCGCATCCGAGCAGATCAGCTCCATGCTTCCCGCCGAGCAGGCCACAACTCCCGAAGTCGCTATCCGGTTCGTCCTGGGCAACCCCGGCGTGACGGTTGCTCTCTCCGGCATGAACTCCAAGGCGATGGTCGATGAGAACGTCGCCACCGCCAGTCGTGAGGAGTCGCTCTCGACCGACGAACTCCAGGCCATCGAGAAAGCCCTCTCCGAGAACAAGGAGCTGTCGAAGCTCTACTGCACGGGCTGCAACTACTGCATGCCCTGCCCGAATAACGTTGGCATCCCCGAGAATTTCAGCCTGATGAACATGCACAAGGTCTGGGGGCTGACCGACCACGCCAAGGGCGGCTACAAGCACCTCGGCCTGGACCACCGCAAGGGTCTTCTGCCTGCCAGCGAGTGCATTGAGTGCGGCGAGTGCGAAGACAAGTGCCCGCAGAACATCCCAATCATCGAGCAGCTCAAGGAAACCGCCAAGGCGCTCGGCGACGACTAGCTCAAGTTCATGCCGTCGTAGCCCTTCAGGCTCTGGCCTCATGCATGGAGCTGGCTCACCTCACAGGTAGCCTAACTGGACGGCCGGCTTCCAGCCGGCATGCCGTCGCCGTACCTGGAGGCCATTCCACACATGCCCAACATGCCAACCGTCACCATCGGCGGGGTAACCGTCTCCCGGTTCATCGTCGGGGGCAACCCGTTTAGCGGGAACTCGCACCAGCCCGGCACGCTCAGCCGCGAGATGCGCGATTACTTCACGGTCGACCGCATCAAATCGATCTTCCGCGAGTGCGAGGCAGAGGGCGTTAACACGTTCCTGGGGCGAGGCGACAACCACATCTCGCGCCTATTGGTCGAGTACTGGAACGAGGGCGGTCAGATCCAGTTCATCGCACAGACATGCCCTGAGCGCGCGTCGCTCATCGATAACATCGACCGGATAGCGGGCATCGGAACGCAGATGTGCTACCTCCATGGCGGTCAGGCCGATGGCCTCGTCAAGGCCGGCGACCTTACCCCCCTTCGCGAGGCGATCGAGTTCGGCAAGGGCCGCGGGATGGTCATGGGGATCGCCGGGCACCGGCCCGAGACTCACATCGCGGCGGTCGAGGCTGACCTGGGTGCGGACTTCCACTGCTGCAGCTTCTACAACCTCGCCGAGCGCCAGGAAGAGTACCTTGCCGAGGATCGCGACCGCATGGTCGCGACGATCAAGGATATCCCCGTCCCGGTCATCGGCTACAAGATCCTGGCGGCCGGCCGCAACGAGCCTGAAGAGGCCTTTCGCTACGCTTTCGAGCATCTCCGCGATACCGATCCCATCTGCGTCGGCGTCTATCCCGAGCACCGGCCGGACGAGATCAGGATGGATGCGGAGCTTGCGCGGCGCTACGGCACGCCTGGAGTCACGGATGGGCAGGCGGGGAGCGGCTAATGGTCCGCGATCCGAGCGGCACGTTGGCGGTGACGGAGGCGGAAGGCGAAGCCCTTGTCCATCGCCTCACCGCCGACTTCCCCGGCGCGCATCGGTCGGCCGTGGAGCGTATCGTTCGCTTCTTCGTCGATGAGTCGGGCGCCGATGCAATACACGCGGGCGAGCGCTACCGCACATTGCATTCGTTCTTCTACGCGCGGCCCTGGCTCGCCGTGGCCGATCGCATCCGCTTCGCTCTCGAGGTGCTGAAGTTCGCGGACGGCCACGGCCGGACCGTCCTCGAGATCGGCGCGGGCTGTGGCATCACCTCCGCCTTCCTCGCGCTCTGCGGGGCCGGCGCCGTGGTGAGTCAGGACATCAGCGTCGACGAGGTCACCACCTTCAGTCGCTGGCTGGACTACCTCGATCTGGGTGATCTCCCCGTCTCCGCCTGCGTCGGCGATGCCTCCGGCCTCAGCTTCCCCGATAGCGCCTTCGACGTCTGCACCGCCGACGGGATGCTGTCTCACGTGTCCAGCCTCGAGGGCACCTTGGCCGAGGTCCGCCGCGTTCTCAGACCCGGTGGCAGGCTCTTCGTGCAGGACGAGAACAACGCGCTCATCGCCGAAGGCCGAGCCCGCCGCCGCGCGGGCAAGTGGGCGCGGGCCGAAGCGGCTTACCGACCTGAGCGCGCGCGCATCATTCACGCTTTGCTTCCCGACTTACCTCCCGTGGACGTCGAGGATCTCGCGGATCGGACACTGGCCCTGACCGCCGCCGACATCCGGGCCTTCGCGGATGGTGAGTCGCTTCCCGAGCCCGTGACCGAGGCGCCTCGCGATCCGCATACTGGCGTGTACGTTGAGCGGGAGATGTCGCCGTTCTGGCTGCGTGAGAAGATCGAGAGCCTCGGCTTCACCCAGGCCCGGCTGATCCCCATTTTCGTGCCGCTCTGTTGCGCCCGGCCCGACAGCGCTCTTGCCGCGAGGCTGAAGCTTAGGGCCAAATACGTGGTCAGCCGCTTCAGCTCGCTCGCCGCTCGTCTCATCGACTCGATGCGCATCGTCGCTGTGGCTGGGGGCTGATCCCAATGCCCATTCACGGTGCGGATCGCGCGGCCGCTCACTGGGGCGACGCGCGACGCGTGGCCCATTACGCGGCGGGCGGGATCACGTGGCAAGACATCGGCGCCGTGCGTCGGCGTCTCAATGCCAAGGTCAGCGGCGACCCGAATCGCGATTGGATCGACCACCTCCTTCACACCCACCTTGCCGATCGCGCGCCTGTCGCGCGCTGTCTCAGCCTCTGTTGTGGGGAGGGCCGTGTCGAGCGCGCGTTGGCCGAGCGCGGCGGCTTCGCTCGTTGCCTCGGCGTTGACGCCTCGGCTGAGGCGCTCGCGTCCGCCAAGCAGCTCGCGTCCGAGGCTGGGATCGATACCATCGAGTATCGCTGCGATGACGTGAACGCCATCCAGCTCGACGAGGGCCGGTTCGACCTGATTCTCGCCCACCACTCGCTGCACCATCTCGAAGCCATCAATGCCGTGCTCGCGCAGGTGGCTCGCGGCCTCAGGCCCGATGGCCTGTTCGCCTGCGTAGATTACGTCGGCCCCGATCGGTTCCAGTACTCGGAGCGTCGCTATGAGCTGATGGACGAGGCGCTGCTCACGCTGCCGGAATCGTACCGTCGCAGCGTCAGCTTCGCCCGCTCCGGCCGTGTCGGCGCGGGGGGGCGGCGCGCGGCGGGCATGTGGCTGAAGCTCATCTGGCGCAAGTTCACCGATGGCAGCCTCTGGTCCGCCATCGCGACCCGCGCCAAGCTCACGAAGGCCAGAGCCTCTGGCAGAGCCCTCGTCAAGGAGCGGGTGCCCCGTATCTCTGGGGCGGCGATGGCCATCGATGATCCAAGCGAAGCCATCCGCTCGTCCGAGGTCCTTCCGCTCCTTCGCGAGACACTTGACGTGGTTGAAGAGAAGCCCTTGGGCGGGGCGATACTGATGTGGGTTCTCGATGACCTCGCGGGGAACTTCTCGCCGGACGACCCAGAAGCCGAGGAACTGCTCACCACGCTGTTCGAACGGGAAGACGCCCTGATGGCGGCGGGAGACGTGCCGTCGGACTTTGTATACGTGGTCGCGCGCAAGCGGGGCGGTGAAACGCCATGAAACTCCTCGTCCTGGGCCTCGATGCCGCGACCTGGACGGTGGCCGAGCCGCTGATGTCATCCGGACACATGCCCACCCTCGCGGCGCTTGCGGGCGATGGTTGGTCCGCGCCCCTCCTGTCGACCGACCCGCCGATAACCCCCCCGGCTTGGACGACGATCCTCACGGGCATGGATCCAGCGCGACACGGGGTCTACTCCTTCTGCCGCCCTGACCCGCAAAGCGGCCTCGTGTCATCAACCAACGGTGCGGATCGACGCGTGCGGACGCTGTTCGACTACCTCGGCGATTCCGGCGCCACGTGCGGCGCCGTCAACATCCCATGGACATACCCAGCCGACGCCTGGCCCGGATTCGCGGTCAGTGGCTTCGACGCGCCAGCTCTCGATGGGGCCTCCGTCCATCCGTCCGAAGCGCTCTCCGTGCTTCGCGGGGCCGCTCCGGACTACTCCCTACACGCCTACCACGGCGGCCCGGTCGAGCCGGCGCTCGCCCAGATGCGCGCCAAGACCGAGGCCATCCTCGCGCTCGCCCGTTTCTGCCCGGTCGACGTGCTCTTCGCGGTGTTGATGGAGACTGACACGGTGGCTCACGTCACCTGGCCGGGCGGCGACGAGATCGCTCCGGATCACCCTCTGTCTCGCGTCTACCGCGAAGCCGACGACGGTCTCGCGCGGCTCATAGATGAACTCTCTCCCGAGACCGTGGCCGTGGTCTCCGACCACGGCATTGGGCCGTGCCATTCGTTGGTGAATTTCTCGCGCCCGCTCTTCCGAGCGGGCCTCATGCGTCAGGGCGGATCGCCCGTGCAAAGAGCGGTATTGCCCGCCTACCGAGCCGCGCGATGGGTCCACCGACGGCTCCGGAGGCCCGTTCAGGGCCCAGGCGACGCCGGGGGGGGCGGGCGCATCAACCGTTGGGCTCCACGCGTCGACTGGGAGCAATCTCTCGCGCACTCGGGAGTCGGATTCGGTTGGGTGCACGCCTCCGACCTCGACGCCGCCGTCGAGGCGGTCATGAACGCATCGTCATCCGAGAGCACGCCCCCGGTCACGTCCGTCACTCGCTACGACGCGTCGCCGGAGGTGCTGTTCTCGATCGACGTCGACGCCGGATACTGGATGGGGCCGCCAATTCTCGACGCGGCCGAGCCGTTCCTCATCCGCGACCGGCGCCATCCCGCATTCCAGGCCGCCGGCCATCGCCGTGAGGGCTTGTGCCTGATCGCCGGCCCGCATGCCGCCCGCGGACGCGCGCCCGACCCCGTCCCTGCCCGCAACCTCGCGCCCACGCTGATCTACCTCGCCGGCGGGGACATCCCCGAGGGGCTGGATGGATCCGTGCACTCAGACGCGATCGACGCCGGGCATCTCTTGGCCGAGACGCCGCGCGCGCGTCCGATGCAGACCGAGCGCGAGCCCGTTGAGCCTCACGCCTCCGCGGGGGGGGCTGAGGCTGTCGAGCGGCGGCTTCGCGATCTCGGCTATCTGGAGTAGGCCCCACGAAGGGCTTTCCGCACTCATCTGGGAATAGACGTGGCAGCAACGGAGGTGTCGCAATGGAGGATCTGACGAAGCTCGCCGTTGACGCTGCAAAAGAGGCCGGAGCCGCCTACGCCGACGCGCGCTATGTTTCCACGCGCGAGGAGAGCACGAGCACGCGAAACGGCAAGGTCGAAGCCCTCGCGTCGAGCGAGAGCCGGGGCATTGGAGTGCGCGTCCTCGCCGATGGCGCGTGGGGATTTGCCGCGACGAGTGATCTGTCCACGGCCAGCGTTCGCCGGGCCGCCGAACTCGCCGTCCGCGTAGGCAGGGCATCCGCCACCACGAAGAAGGAAGACGTCCCGCTGGCGGACGTTGACCCCGTCGTCGACACTGCCAGTACCAAGTACAAGGAAGACCCCTTCGAGGTCTCTCTTGAGGAGCGCATCGCGCTTCTTCTGGATTGCGATCGGATCATGGCATCCACCACGCCTGATCTCGCCGTCCGCGAGGGCAGCCTGAGGTTTGTCCGCGAGGAGCAGCACTTCGCCTCCAGCGATGGCGCCTCGATCACGCAGGAGCGCACGGAGACCGCCTGCGGCATTGAGGCCACTGCCGCCGCCGAGGGCGAGACCCAACGCCGCTCATATCCCGGCAGCCATGGCGGGCAGATGCAGACTCGTGGCTGGGAGATGGTCGAGGAACTCGATCTCCCCGGCAATGCCGAGCAAATGGCGCGCGAGGCAAAGGAGCTGCTGACGGCTCCCCACTGCGAGTCCACCGAGTCCGATGTCATCATGGATGACACGCAGCTCGCGCTGCAGGTCCACGAGTCGTGTGGCCACCCGATCGAGCTTGACCGCGTCCTCGGCACGGAGGCCTCCTACGCCGGCACGAGCTTCCTAACGCCCGAGAAGCTCGAGGGCGACTACAAGTACGGCTCAGAGCACGTGACCATGACTGCCGACGCGACCTTGCCGGGCGGACTGGGCTCATTCGCCTACGATGACGAGGGCGTCCCTGGCGAGCGCACGGAGATCGTCACCGAGGGCATCTTCCGCGGATATTTGACCTCCCGCGAGACCGCTCACACGGTTGGCCGGGACCGCAGCAGCGGCACGATGCGCGCCGACGGTTGGGACGCGATCCCGTTGATCCGCATGACCAACATCAACCTCGAGCCCGGCACGTGGTCGCTGGATGAGATGATCCAGGACATGAAAGAGGGCCTGCTGCTCCACGCGAACACGAGTTGGAGCATCGACGACAAGCGACTCAACTTCCAGTTCGGCACCGAGATCGCCTACAAGATCGAGGACGGCTCGGTCGCCGGCATCGTCCGCAACCCGACCTACACGGGCATCACGCCTGAGTTCTGGGGTGCTTGCGATGCGGTCGCCGACAAGGAGAACTGGGTCATCTGGGGCGTGCCAAACTGTGGCAAGGGCGAGCCGGGCCAGTCTGCCCACGTCGGCCACGGGGTGTCCGCTGCGCGCTTCCGCAACATCCGCGTCGGCGTGTTGCAGCAACCGGACGAGTAGGGGCCCGCGACCGTCGCGCCGTCACCCGTCTTCCGGATTCTGACTTCTGCCTTACGAGGTGTTCCATGGCTGACTGCAAGCAACTCATCGAGATCGGGCGACGCGCCGTCGAGCTGTCGTCCGCTGACGAGACTGAGGTCGTCCTCACTGGGGGCGGCACGAATCTCACCCGCTTCGCCAACAACACGATCCACCAGAACGTGACGCGCGCTGATCTCACCTTGCGCGTCCGGGCGATAGTGGGCAAACGCGTCGGCGTCGCCACGACGAACGACTCCAGCGATGACGCCATGAAGCGTTGCGTCGATGCAGCGACGGAGATCGCTCGCGCGTCCGAGGAGAATCCGGATCTCCTCCCGCTCCCCGGTCCGGCGCAGTATGCCGAGGTCGAAACCGAAACAGGTGAGAGCGCGACCTTCTCGCCCGAGCAGCGCGCCGAGGCCGTCGGCCAGATCATCGCTGTCGCCGAGGAGAACAGCCTCGTCGCTTCTGGGGCCTTCGCCACAGGCCCGAACGAGTTTGCCGTTGCGAACTCCAATGGCGTCGCCGCCGCCGCGGTCGAGGCCGGCGCCGATCTCAACATCACCATGACCGGCGAGACATCGACCGGCCGGGCCACAGCGACGGTCATGAACGTTGCGGAGATCGACGCCGCCGAGAGCGCTCGTGTCGCCGCCCGGAAGGCCGTCGATTCAGCCGATCCCGTCGACGTAGAGCCCGGCGAGTATACCGTCATACTCGAAGAGGACGCGGTGGGGGACATGGTCTCGTTCCTGGGCTACATGGGGCTCGGCGGCAAGAGCTTCGTCGAGCAACGCAGTTTCATGTGCGGCAGGATCGGCGAGCGCGTGTGCGGCGAGAACGTCACGATCCTTGACGATGGCCACGACTCCCGCCTCTACCCGATGCCCTTCGACTTCGAGGGCGTCCCGCGACAGACCGTTACCGTCATCGACAGCGGCATCGCCAAGGCCGTTGTCCACGACCGAGCCACGGCAGCCGAAGCCGGCGTTGAGGGGACGGGGCATGCGATCCCGCCTCCAGCCACCTGGGGTCCGTTCCCGATGCATCTTAAGCTTGCGTGCGGCGACGCCACGGTGGATGAGATGGTCGCCTCGACCGAGCGCGGGTTGTACGTGACGCGGTTCCACTACACCAACATCGCCCACCCGCTGCGCACGGAGATTACGGGCATGACGCGCGACGGGACCTTCCTCATCGAGAACGGGGAGATCACCAAAGGCGTCAAGAACCTTCGCTTCACCCAGAGCATCCTCGCGGCTTTCAGCGAGATCAACATGATCGGCGCGACGCCTCGCATCGCCGAGGGCGTGCTCGTTCCCGCCCTGAAGGTCAACAAGTTCCGCTTCTCGGGCGCAACGGAGTTCTGAACGGAGGCGTTCTACTCACTGACATGCGAGAGATAACGCCTGAGGTCATCCAGGAGATCGTCGACGCCTTCGTGCGGGTCGCCAACCCGCGCAAGATCATCCTGTTCGGCTCCCACGCCCGCGGCGATGCGAAGCCCGACTCCGACCTCGACTTCTTGGTCGTCGAGGATGAGCCGTTTGAGGCGACTCGCAGCCGTCGTCGCGAGTGGCGGAAGTTGTATGACGCTGCGTGGGACATAGACGTCCCGCTCGACATCCTGCTCTTCAGCGCCAATGAAGTAGACCGCTGGCAAGCTTCAGTGAGCCACGTTGTGCGTGCGGCTTTGGATGAGGGGTTGGTTCTGCATGAGCGGGCATGATCGTGCGAGTTTCATGTTGAGCCGGGCTGAGGATGACTTCGCCGATCTTCAGCGGATGCTGGGGGCCGGTGGGTTCACTGAGGCCAACTTCGGTTTCCGCGCCCAGCAGGCGGTCGAGAAGGCCCTCAAGGCATGGCTCATCGCCCTTGACGTGGCGCCGCCCCGGACGCACGATTTGGGCGCTCTGATGCGGCTGATCCAGACTGAGAATCACGAGATCGACCCGCACCGTGACCTGGTCGATCTCAATCCGTTTGCCGTCGAGTTTCGGTACGACCCGATGCCGGCCGATCTGGAGCCCCTGAACCGAGCCACCCTCGTCCAGGACGTCGAAGGCCTCGTCGCCCACGTCCGTTCCATCATCGACGCCGCATCCGGGGAGCCCGACTAACCCCCCCCGCCGCCACCTCGCCCTCCGCGTTCGTCATCATCCCACCAACTTCCCCGACGACCCAACGATCCGGTATGTCTCGGTACACAGCTTCGTAATCGACTCCCCGACCGCCTCCTGCGCCTTCGCCACGCTATCTGTCTCGCCCAAGGTCCGCTCAAACGCCTGGCGGATCTCGGTACCAACGTTTATCTTGCTGATCCCGTTCTGCGCCGCCTCGCGCAGGTACTCCGCCTGGATTCCCGAGCCGCCGTGCAGCACCATCGGCACGCCCGTCGCCTCGCGAAGCACCTTCAGGTGCTCGACGTTCAGCCGCGCCTGCACCTTGTCCTGATCTCGCCCGGCCTCTGAGACCGCGCCGTGGATGTTGCCGATGGCGACTGACAGCCAGTCGCATTCGCTCTCGTCGACGAACCGCTCTGCCTCGGCCGGGTCGGTGAAGCCCTGCCCGCTCGCGAACAGCTCCTCATACGGCGGCAGTGGTCCCGCCTCATGCCCGAGCACGGCTCCCAATTCCGCCTCAACGGGGACGTTGCTCGGGTGAGCCATGTCCGCGACTGCTTTGGTGCAGGCGATGTTCTCATCCAGGCTGAGCCGCGAGCCGTCGATCATCACCGAGTCGTAACCCAGTTCCAGCGCCTCTGCGATCATTGCTTTCCAGTCCACCGCCTCGCCGTCCTCATCGATGACCGGCACGTGATCGAGGTGCAGTCGCGAGACCTCGCGGTTCGCGAGCGCCTTGTACTCCGCGGCAACCGCCGCGAAGCTCTGCGCGCCGAACTTCTCGATGTCTGGTCGCGCGACCTCAACGAGGCCGAAGGTGTTCAGCTCCGTCAGTGTCGCGATGATCGGCTCGACCATAGGCAGGTGAGCCGCGTTGAATGCCGGCACCAGCACGCCCACATCGGCCGCCTTGCGCATCAGATCCATCCACGCTACGTTCGCCAAGCTCATTCTCGTCAGTCTCCTCAGTCTTTCATGTACGCTCAATCCCGTCCCGGCAGGCCGGGGCGGTCGTTGGCAGCATCCGTCAGTGGCGTGGCGCGCAGCCCTGAGATAGGCCGGTCCGCGCTCTCGATTACATACGTCTTTCCTGCTTCCGTGTCGAAGGCAACCACGTCGTTGCCCGACCGGGCAACCGTCTGCCCGCCAGTGTTCACGACGCACTCGCCGTCCCAAGGGTTCGCCAGAACGCACGCCTGCCCGAGCAGGCTCTCCACCTCAACCAGTCGCACCTCCCCGGCCGCGATGTCCGCCGCGACCATGAACCCGCCCTCCGCCCGCAAGCGAAACACCCCCGACCACGCCTCGCTGACCGCCGGAGCCACGCGAATGATCCCGCCGTGGCTCTGCAACACGATCTCCTGCAGAGCATACGCGCTTAGGCCGCCAGCGTCCAGGAACGGCGCCGCCGCGAGCCCATCAGGATGCACGCTGGAGTCGTTGCTGTCCCATCCGCCATATCGGAAACGGTTGTATCTCCGCGCGTGATCCGCCAGAAGCGAACACGCCTCCTCGCCCAGCCCAAGTCGCGCCGCCCAGATGGAATCCATCGACCAGCCATGCACGAGCGGGAAGAGCCGGTGCTCAAACGTGCGCACTGCTAGCTCATGGTCATCCGAATCAATGCCGCTCAGACCGAAGGGGAACACGCGGTAAAGCTGCGGGTTCTCCCGGTTGATCCTCTCCGGGAATTGCCCGAGGGCCGCCGCCGGCGCGTAGACGTCCACCGTCGAATCGATCCGGCTCTCCTCCGTCCAGAGCGCTCGCGGCAAGGCGGGCAACCTGCTCAGCACATCCTCGCACCGTTCCCTCAACTCGCGGTCAGCATCATACTGATCCGACAGCCGGATGAACTCAGGCAGGATCGCCCTCAGGCCATCGATCGTATCGGCCGGATCTCGCACCATCCACCATGTCTCAAGCGCGTTCGCCGGATCCAAATGGTAGAGCCCGTCATCGCCCTCGCGCAGGAGGCTCGTGACGAATGCGGCAACGCCTCGGAGGATCGGGTAGGCGCGTTCGCGCAGGAACGTCTCATCTCCGGAGTAGCGGGAGTGCGTCAAGTAATGCCAGCAAACCTCAAGCCCGGCGGTGAATAGGAATCCCACATGCGGATTGTATCCCTCGAACTTGCCATAGGGCCCCGCCTGCGGGTCCCATGCCGGGTACTCGTCTAGGGCAGTCGGCTGGCCGTGGGTCTCAAGCACGAGGTCCTCCGCATGCCCCCACGGCGTCACCGTCTCAGGAATCCACAGGCCCGGCAGGCCCCACATCTTCTGCGTTTGCGCGCGCAGATACGGCGTCATCCGCGAGTAGAAATCGGCGAATCCACGAGCCATTTCCAGCCGATTCGCCGCGTACAGCGGCATGTACGTGAACCGCACCTCCTGCACCCATTCGGAGATGCCCCAGTTCCGCTGATCTCCCACCATCAGCCCCGCGCCGCCGTCCCATTTCGCCGGGATGTCCCCGCGATTCGTGCATCCCAGCGTGTACAGATGCACGTGGTACGCCGCCGTGAGCCAGTCAGCCGTCCTGTCCTCACTCGTCAGCCGGAGAAACGACCGGCCCCAATACCCTCTCCACCATTCCTCGTGCTGCCTCGCCAACTCGCCCGCCGGGGTCGCGAGCGCCTTCTGTAGTTCCTCCCGCGCCGCCTCAAGCGGCTCGCCGCGCGGTGTCACCGCCGCGGCAATGAGGATCCGACAACTCCCGGAGCCGATCTCAATCGTCGCCGTCTGACCCTCCACTGACGTCGTGCCATTGCCTGATTGCGAGCCGCCTACGGTCAGCACGATCGCCGTGCCGCGGCCCTTCAGCGGGTCGTCTCCCTCGCGGTAGAAGCCGTCCATGCCCGTGTTCGCGAGATGCGGACGCGCCGCGCGCTCATGCACCTCGCTCGCCCATGCCTCTCCCTCGCCCGCGCCGACCGTCATCATGTCGCGCCACTCGCCTAACTCCACCCCCACCGGCCCGAGAGTCCCATCGGGATCATCCACATCCACCACGAGCACGTTCAGTTCGGGATGCCCCCAGACCGCAATCCGTGCCTCGCCGACCTCCAGCGCCACCCGCCCCCTGTAGAGATCCAGCCGCTGCCGGAAGTGGCGCCCTGCCGCTTCCTTGGTCTCCGCGCCGAAGCGCACCCGCACGTGCCCGGGGCTTACATTGTTGAAGAACCGACTCCCGGGCAGCGCATCTGGCGGCTCCTGAAAGCCCCAGCAGTCCGACTTCGTCAGATGCACTCGCAGCGACCCGTCCCACCGCACCATCGCCGACAGATCTCCGCCGCCCGTGGGCATCGCATCCCACGGCTCCGGCGAGGGAGTGGTGTAGACCACATCATTCCGAGACACGATAGCCTGTGGATCGATCAACCACTCTTGCGCCTCGGCATCATACGCGATCGGCTGTGCGCGCGCCGCCGATCCAACCATCCCAATACACAGAGTCGAGAGCATAGTCCCCCTCAGTCCGGTCGTACTTCGTGCCCTTCGTGTCTTCGTGGTTTCTTCCCGTCACTCCACCACCAGCGCCACGCCGATCGGGTGGAAGTAGTGGATCAGCGTCCAGATGATGAGTATCACCGAGTTCCCGACGATGATCCCAATCGCCGCGGGCCGCACCCGCTCGTAGACTCGGTGGCCGCCGAAGTGTTTGATCGTCTTCTTGATGACCCACCCGACGAAGATCGAGAACCCGTAGCGGTCCGCCATGAACTGCGGTCCCATGATCGCCGCGTAGCCAAGCGGGTGCAGCGGCCACCAGGCAAATCGCTGTCTGAGGATGTGGATCACGAACACAATGCCTGCCCCAAGCCCCATCTGCCAGTACTGCTGCGCCTCGAACGTCTGGGTCGCGACGATCATGCGGTTTATGTCATTCGGCAGGCCGGCGCCCGAGTGCTTCGGCCACCACCCGAGGCCCGGCACGCTGCGGCTGTAGATCGCGTAGATCGATGGGATGTGCGAGGCAAGCAGCGCCAAGACCAGCGCGCCGGCCATCAGCCAGAATGCCCTCCGCGCCTTCAGCGACCCCAATTCTGAAATCTTGTACCCCTGGAAGATGTTCGCCATCGTGCACGAAGCGGTGTCTTGGATCTTACGCCCCATGAAGCCAAGCGCAGTGATCGTCTGCGTGCCCAGCGTCCTTGGGCCCACGAGCCGCGGCAGCAGGACTTGCGGACCGGCAATCGGCGTCCACACCGCGAACACTCCGGATTCGGCGACTAAGCGGCTCAGCACCAGGATCGACACCACGTAGAACACCATCATCAGCAGCGACGCCCACACCGAGGCTCCAGCCGCCGCTCCCCACATGCAGATGACCACAAGCGAGCCGAAGAACCCGAAAAACACCATCCGGTACGACATCGGCTCCTCGCTGTCGTCCACCCCCGAGCGGTTGGATAACGCCGCCAACGCGATCTCTCGAAGCCGGTGCCTCGCCATGTATATGTAAGATCCAGCGACCACGAAATACGCGCCGATGCCCTGCATCTGGAAGAACTCGTGCATCTCCGTGAGCCCGCACGCGTCTCGCGCCACCATCCACAGTCGCCGCACCACCCAGAAGAACCACAGGCTCCCGCCCATGTCGTCCGCGATGAGGTACGTCACGCCGATCATCTCGAAGTACCAGTAGTGCGGGAAGTAGTTGAGTTGCGTCCAGGGCCGGCCCGTGAACACCACCTCGATCGTGGCCATCAGGTCCGTTTCGGGGATGATCGGCCAGTAGTGGTGGAGCGCGTTCTTCGTGTAGAAGAAGACGGGGATCCCAAACGCTATCCAGAACAGCCAGCTGCGGAAGACCGACGGCATCATCTCGCCGTCGTTGGTGTACGTGACCATCTCAACCGGCACGCGCGCGAGGGGAAAGAGCATGTGCTCGTCGTCCGCCCAGCGTCTCCGAAACGCCGCCGCGAGAGTCGCTTGCAGCAGTAGCAGCGCGAGGATGTATGGCGTCCACAGCACCAGAGGCTGCACCCACGCGCCCCATGGAATGCCCGCGCCCGCCGGCAGACCCTCAAACGCCCACGCGATCACGGGGCTATCGGGGTCTTTCGAACACACGATCCACTCGGGGATGTAGTCGAAGAACGTCTGCTCGTACTTGTTCTCGGGCGTAGCGTAGTGGGGGACTGATATCAGCGCCTGGTACAGGTACGTCACGAGCTGCTGCCCCGGAAAGCCGGCCATGACCAGGATCGCGACGTATACGTAGCAAAGCTGCGCGGTCTCAAACAGCTTCCGCCCGACCGTCTTCAAGGCTGCGTAGTTCGCCAATAGCAGCAGGAAGACCGCGAACACCGCGGCCCTGGGCAGGTGGCCGAAACCTATGAGGTCGTATCGCACCAACGCCGAGAACGCTCCCCCGGCAGCAATAGCGACCGCCGCAATGAGGGCGATCGCCAGAGTACCGGGTAACAGCGGCTGTTTCTCTTCCGACTCCATGCTATCTCCAGCAACGGGTGTCAATCTGCGAAGACGGACCTTCGCCACGCGTCGTCTGCGTCCCTTCGCTCACCGGCCTCGGCAAGGCAGGCGCCCTCGCCGGTGCATTCCACTCCCCGTCTATGCTATACTGCCTCCCAACAACGATGCGCTTCCCCTGGAGGTCGGTCTCTTGAAGTGGGCAATGACTGTCGGTAAGTTCGCGGTCGTAGGCGTCGCCGCAGGAACGGTCGGCGGGCTGTTTGGCGTGGGTGGCGGGATCGTGATGGTGCCCGTCCTGGTCCTCTTCTTCAGCTTTGCCCAGCACATGGCTCAGGGCACCAGCCTCGCCGCCATGATCCCCTTGGCAATCGCCGGGATGCTCCGTTACCACTTCAAGGGCAATGTCGACTGGCCCACGGCAACGGGCCTTGCCATCGGCTGCGTCATCGGCGTGACCTTCATCGGCGCCCCCTATGCCCACCTGATCAAGGACACGGTCCTCCGCCAGATGTTTGGCGCGTTCATGATCCTCGCCGGCCTGCGCATGCTCGGCTTCTTCAAGCTCATCGGCGCGGCGCTCGGCATCGGCCAAGGGTAATCGCCGATGCCCATCGGCCTCGTATCTCGAGGCGGCAAGCTCGTCGACGTTACGCGTTCGGAGCACGTCCCAGTCTTCGGAGGTTGACCGGATGGCTAAAGTCGGCCGCATCTCCAAAGTTGATCTGCTCATCATGGCGCTGGCCGTCGTCCTCGCCATCGCGGTGGTAATCTGCAAGCTCGCCCACGTCTCCCCGGGCATCGCGTTCACCGTGGCCTGCCTTTCGCTGTTGCCGCCGGCGGCCATCATGGGCAAAGCCACTGAGGAACTCGCCAAGTACGTCGGCTCTACGATTGGCGGGCTGCTCAACGCGACCTTCGGCAACGCGACCGAACTGATCGTCGCCATCTTCGCGCTGAAGGCCGGCATGTTCGATGTTGTCAAAGCCAGCATCACCGGCTCCATCATCGGCAACGTGCTCGTCGTTCTCGGCTTCGCCGCCCTCGTCGGCGGGTGGAAGAAGCGCGAGCAGCAGTTCCACGTCGTCGCCGCCAGCTCCAACGCATCAATGCTCCTGCTGGCCGTCGTCGCGCTGCTCGTCCCCGCCATCTTCATCCACGCCACTCCCGCTGAGGTCGCCGGCGACCAGACGGTCCTCAGCCTAGGCTTCTGGGTGGCTGTCGTCCTGATCGTTGCCTATGGAGCGGGCCTGCTCTTCTCCCTCAAGACCCATCGCGACGTTTTCGATGGTGACACTGACCACGAGGAGCCCGCATGGTCTCGCGCCTTCGCGATCGCTGTTCTCGTCGGCGCGACGATCATCGTATCGTTCAACTCCGAGGTCCTCGTTGTGGCGCTTGAGCCGATCCTCGAGCACGGCTCGCTGTCGCCGCTCTTCGTCGGCGTCATCATATTGCCGTTCGTCGGCAACGCCGCCGAGCACGCCGGCGCCGTCTTCCAGGCCGCCAAGGACAAGATGGACATCGCGCTCACCATCGCCGTCGGTTCCAGCACGCAGGTCGCTCTCTTCGTCGCGCCGGTGCTGATCTTCATAAGCTGGGCGATGGGCACGCCGATGACGTACATCTTCGAGGTGCCTGAGATCGTCGTCATCGCCGCGGCGGTGGCGATCGTGAACTTCATCTCCTTCGACGGGAAGACGAACTGGTTCGAGGGCTTCTTGCTGCTCGCGACCTACGCCATCATGGCGCTGACATTCTACTTCATCCCGCTCGGGTGAGAGATAGCCGTGTCCCACCGTGGCGCAGGCATACCTGCCTGCGGCCGTCAAGTCGCACGCACGTGTCCCGGAGAGCACGCCAATGTACGACGACGCCATCATCAACTCATACTCGCCCGACGACTGGCTCCTTGGCGAGTTGGCGCGGAAGCGGCCCGAGTACTTCCTCGCCGAGTGGCTTCTCAAAGGCGGCGACCTGGACTCGTGGCGCGAGAAGCTCACCTCCGGCCTCCGCGCGGCGCTTGCGCTGGACAGCGTTGAGCCCGTCGAGCGTGACGTGAAGCTCCTCGATCGCTACGAGGATGATGGCATCACCTTCGACCGCCTCCTCATCACCACTGAGACGGGCGTCTCCGTGCCGGCGCTGATGCTCCTCCCTCACACGTGGGACTTGCCGCTGCCTGGTGTCGTCGTTTGCCCAGATAGGGGAGAGTCGAAGTTCGCGACCGTGCTGCCACGCTGGACGATGCCGGGCGATCCGGATCGCTCGCTCGTGCGGCGGTTGGTGGACGATCACAACATCGTCTTAGTCATCGATCCAATCGGCGGGGGCGAGCGCGCGGCGAATGAACTCGGTCAAGCCGCCGTCGGCGCCTGGATGGGACGGCCGTTGCTCGGCCGCGCTGTCCATGAGGCTATCTGCGGCATCGACGTGCTTGAGCCAATGCAGCAAGTCGCGACCGACCGTCTCGCGGTCGTCGGATTCGGCACGGGCGGCGCGGCGGCGCTTCATGCCCTCGCCCTCGACAAGCGATTCCGCGTCGGCGCCGTGTCGGGGCAGCTAGGCAGTCACGCCGACCGCGTGCGCCATCTCATTAAGCATCGCTGGCAGGGGATCGAGGACCAACTCCTTACGATGTGCCCTGGGGTGTTTGGGCTTGCTGAGCTATCCGACGTCGCCTCGCTCTGCGCGCCCCAGCCGCTTATGATGATCCACGCCGAGGGCGATCCCGGATGCCCGGTCGATTCCGCTCGTGAGTGCGCTCAGGAGATTCGCGACGGCTTTGCCAAGTCCGGTGCCAAGGGGCTCTTCAACGCCAACTTCCTCCCCGAGTTCTCCTCGCGCGCCGCCGAGGACATCCGCGAGTTCCTCAAGCTCCACCTCACCGGTCAGTATTTGTAGGCGCGCGATTCATCGCGCCCTGCTGTCGCCGTTCTTGCCCCTTCCGGGCACCCACGCTATACTCTCCCCGTTGTATGTGAGTACCTGCCGCGTAGCGACGGGCTTCCAGCCCGTCGAAATGCCGTCCCCGCATTCCCTATGCTCAAACTACTTTCCACAACCTACCAAGCCCGCGAATTGCTCTGGGCCTTCATCGAGCGCGAGATCAAGACGCGCTACCGGCGCTCGTTTCTGGGCCTGCTCTGGTCGTTGATCACGCCCCTCTATCAGGTCGCTCTGATGACCGTCGTCGTCAAGATGATTTGGCACAAGCCCGACGATGACTACTCGGTGAAGGTGCTCTGCGGGCTCGTTGTCTGGACGTTCTTCTCGTCGGGGATCACGACTTCGTGCGCGTCGTTCCTGCGCTCGCGTGATCTCGTAAAGCGCGTCCCGCTGCCTCGGCAGATTATTCCATGGTCGGTCGTGGGGAGTTGCTTCTTCCACCTGGCCATGTCGATCGTCGTGCTGATGGTACTGCTCGTCATCATCCCCATCGTCATCCGCACTCCCGGCCAATCGTTTCGGCCTCAGTGGCTGAGTTGGGAGACGCTCTTCCTGCCGGTGCTGGTGGGGCTGGAGTTGATGATGGTGATGGGGATCGCGCTGATTCTCTCGCTGCTCCACACCATGTACCACGACGTTGAGTACATCGTCACGAACCTGGTCGGGGCCTTCTACTTCCTCACGCCAATCATCTGGAACATCGATCCCGTCTGGGTCGAGAGCGAGACCGTGCGCGCGCTGATCTGGTACAACCCGATGGCGACCTACTGTGAGGGCGTGCGCGGCATCATCATGCGCCACGAACTCCCGCCGCTCGGGCCGATGCTCACGACGGGCGCCTTCTCGATTCTCTGTTTCATTGTCGGCCTCTGGTTCTTCCGCCGCCGCGAGTGGCAGCTGCCGGAGGTGGTCTAGTGAGCGCGCCAGAGCCCGCCATCGACGTTCGCAATGTCTCCAAGACTTACTGCGGCCTCCGCCACGCCAGCCGCTCGCTGAAGACAACCGTGCTCGGAAGGCTGAAAGGTCAGCGGCTGGTCTGTGATGAGCCCGCGCTCCGCGGAGTGTCGATGACGGTCATGCCCGGGGAAGCGGTCGGCATCATCGGGCCCAACGGCTCCGGCAAGACCACGCTGCTGGGCATCATGTCCGACGTCCTCGTCCCGACTGAAGGCGAGGTCATAACCCGCGGACGCATCTGCGTGCTGCTTGAGGCGGCGGTGGGGTTCCACCCCGATCTGACCGGCGTCGAGAATACGGTTCTGCAGGGCATGATCCTTGGCATGAAGCGCCACGATGTCGTCGCGCGGATCGAGGAGATCATCGCCTTTGCCGACGCTTCCGGCTACATCGACCACCCTGTCCGCACTTACTCGCTGGGGCAGCGCGCCCGGCTGGGGTTCTCCGTCGCCGCTCACTTGGAGCCCGACGTGTTGCTCGTAGACGAGGTCCTCGCCGTCGCGGATGAGGAGTTCCACCGCGTCTGCTACGACAAGATCCGCGAACTTCGAGAGACCGGTTGCGCGGTGGTGTTCGTGACTCACGTGATGCAGCAGGTCCGCGAGGTCTGCGACCGCGTTCTCCTTCTGGATGATGGCCTGATCGCCAAGGAGGGCCCTACCGACGAGGTCATCGAGTATTACGAGCAGCTTACCACCGACCACCTCTCCGAAAAGTAGGGTCCCACGCTCCCCCTGGCGAACCTGCACGCAGCCCACGATTGAGGTGACCGTCCGTGAAACGCCGATCGTTTCTCGCCAGCGTCTCTGCAGCATCGCTGATCCCCTCCGCCATATCCGCCGCCACGAGTCGGCGTCGCGCTGCGGCCGACCCGTCGGACACGCTCCTGATGGTCGATGATCGGCCGATGCTCTATCGCCCGGGGACGAGGCGTGTCCTTCGCCCGCTTGATCGCCATCCCGGCAATCCTGTGCTCCCCGACCGCGAGTTCCCGTGGGAGGTGGCGATTGCCTGGAACAGCATCCATCGCGATCCCAACACGGGGCTGTATCAGCTCTGGTACCAGGCCTTCTCCGGCAGCCAGGCTCAGGAGCGAACGCACGGCTGCGTGGTCTGTTACGCCGAGAGCGATGACGGAATCTCGTGGCGCAAACCGAACTTGGGCCTGTTCAGCTACAACGGAATTGACGAGACGAACATCGTCCTCATCGGCAACGGCGGACACTCGACGCGCTACGGAGCATCGGTCGTGGTCGATCCGCGCGATCCAGATCCATCCCGCCGGTACAAGATGGCTCACTTCGATTTCTCCATTGACCGGGGCGTCGAGCGGCCGGGCCTCTGCGTTGCGTTCTCTCCCGACGGGATCCACTGGACGAAGCACCCCAGAGCGCCCTTGCTGCCCGCCGCCTACGGGACCCGTGGCAGTGAAGTCCCCTACGCCGATGAGCCGGGCAACGAGTGGCTCATCCCGCTGTCGATCTCAGACGCGACCGATGCCCTCTACGACCCCGTGCGGAAGGTGTTCGCCATCTACGGGAAGATGTGGGTCGACGGCCCGGATGGGACGATGTTTGGCAAGCACGCGATGCATCGCACCGAAAGCCGGGACTTCATCCACTGGTCGCGCCCGGAGCTGCTACTCGCGCCTGATGAGTTCGATCCGGAGTACGTGGAGTTCCACACCTCGCCCGTTTTCCACTACAACGACGGCTACTTCGCCCTGCTGCAGATTCTCAACCGCGCCGAGCGCGGCGGGATCATGGACATCGAACTCGCCCTCAGCGAGGACGGGATCCGCTGGCAGCGACCGTTCCGCAGCCCGTTCTTCCTGCCCAGGAATCCCGAGGGCGGATTCGATGGCGGCAGCATCTTCAACAACCCGAACCCGATTCCTCATGGCGACGAAGTGCGGTTCTACTACGGGGGGTACTCCGAGGGAGCAACGGGCGCCAACGACTACGAGCTCGTCACCGGGATCGGTCTGGCGACGATGCCCCGCGATCGGATGGCGAGCGTCCGTCCCATCGGCGAAGTCGGGCAGATCACCCTCCGCCCGCGCGCCTTCAAGCGCAACCAAGCCCTCACCATCAACGCCGATGCGTCCTCAGGCAGCATCGCAGTCGAGGTGCTCGACGCCTCGGGTCGGCGTGTCCGTGGCTTCGCGCGGGAAGACGCGACTCCCATCACGGGCGACTCCCTCGCCCACGATGTCGCCTGGGGGGGCAAGCGCATCTCCGATCTCCCGCCGGGCGACTGTCACCTCCGCCTGCATCTGCGCAATGCCGACGTGTTCGCGCTAACCTTCGACTGACGTCACGCGGAGCGCCACGTCATCCGCGAACGCCGGCGACTCCACAGCCAGCGCCCCGCCTCCATGCCTGACTGTCTCCTCCGTCGCCTCGCCGGTCAGCACGTCAACCCACTCCACGCGGTACTCGCCTTTGGGGATGTTGATCGTGGTGCTCAATGCCTCCGCCGCGTGGCCCGGCTCCGACCGGCAGAGGTAGATGCCATACTGCCGTCCGGCCTCCGCCAGCGCCTGCCCAAGCACTCCCTCGGGAAGCTCGCCAAGGGCCGATGCATCCGGCGCCATATCAATGAACCCAAGCTCCCCCATGAACCCAGTCAGCACGCGCAACTGCCGCCGGAACTCCACACCTCCGCTCCCAGGCTGCGTGTCCGGATACTCAAACGTCCCGTCCTCATGCCCCACGGTGAACGAGTAATCCAGGTTGTTGTACAGCGCCCCGCCCGCCATGATGAACGCCCAGGCCTCCATCCGGTAGTGCCGCTCCGCCGTGCCCCTGAAGCCGGTCTCGTTGTCTCCGATGGCCAGACCCAGCCCGTAGTTCATCTCCACCGTGTCGGGCGGAAACGCATAGTGGAAGTTCAGGATCGAGACGTTCGGATGCGCGGTATCGACCTTCTTGCGGCCATTCTCGATGTTGAGCGAGATCAGGTGCGGCGACGCGGCGTCCTTCTCCGCGTCGACGATCACGTCCACGATTGCGTGCTGCCAGTCGTCTGGCACGTCCCGTTGATACGGCTCGTTCATGATCTCATAGTACAGGTTGTCGAATTCGCTCAGCTCCGCGACCACCTTGCGCGTCATCGCCTCCTGCACCGCAAGCATCCCGTCGTGCCTGTCCAGCGTGTAGACGTCGGTCATACTCGGGTCGCCGATGTCGTTCACGTTGTTCGCCGCGTTCATCGGGCTCAGGTCCCACATCTTCTCGTTGTAGAACGGGCAGAACAAGCAGACCTCAACCACAATGCCTTGCGCCGACGCGTGCGCGATGAACCCCTTGAGCCGCTCGAAGTACGCCGGGCTCCACTTCGTTAGGTCGAACTTGTTGCCACCGTTCGCGTAGCCCGGCTCCTGGCTGCGCGCGAACGGGCTCTGGAAACTCCCCGTCGCCGGCGCCAGCGTGTTGCGCTCGATGTTGAACGCCCCAACAGGCTCGCAGTACGCGCCGACGAACATCCGCGTGTGGTTCATGCCATCCTGCGCCAGCGTGTCGAGGTACTTTGCGTAATCGAAGTCCCCGTTGAGCACCGCGCCATAGTGCTCCGCCGACGTGATGAGCAGCGTCGGCTCACCGCGAAACAGGAAGTAATGCGGATTCTTCGGATGCAGAGCGAACGGTTCGGCTGTGGCCTTCGCCGCCATCGTCATGAGTACCACTCCAATCACCAGATATGCGCGCGCTGTCATCGTCCTGCCTCGGTGACCGGCCGGCTCCCGTCGAACGTGAACGAGCCGGCAGCGGTCTCTATCGTGATCACTGCACTGCCGTATTCCGACCTCATCCACCCAGAGTCATGAAGCATCGCCGGCGGATGAGGTCTCGCTTTGCCGCTGATCTTGATGCTCATATCCCTCGTGTCGACCGCCACCGCGTCCCCGTTCGTCAGCCTTCCACGCACTTCATGCCCCTCCATCACCGGCATGGGCAGTGCCTCAACGAAAGCGGCCTCGCTCTCGTACTGATCCAGGTCCGACACCTGCAGCACGTGGTAGCCGTTCGGCAGCGCGTAGCGAGCGCACAGCCCCTTGCCAACGCGGTACAGGTCCCAGTCGCCCACGCGTCGCGCGGTGATGCCCCCATCCTCAAACAGCGTCCCCTGGCCGAGCATCCAATTCTCGTGCTGGACGACCTGGCCGCGCGCCTCGTGGCGCCGCTTGTTCGGCGTCACGCCTGCCGCGATCACCTCAACGCGCAGGTTCCGCGATGGGTCCGCGCCGAACATCACGCACGAGTGCCGCACCTGATGGCTCCATCCGTTCGAGTGCATCGACCCCATCGAGATGTGGGGCGTGTTGTAGTAGTAGATCGCCCCCGGCTGCCACTTCTGCGTGGCCCAGTTCTCGTCGCGTGGCCATCCCAGGTACCGCTGGCCCGTGTATGTCCACGGCCCATGCGCGCTCGCCTCTGATGCCAGCGCGAGAACCGCCGGATGCGGAGTGAGGTCCGTGCAGGCGTAGAGCATCCCCTCATCCTGCTTCAGTCGCGGCTCATTGCCGCTGGCATAGTGCTCGCCCGCCGGCTCCAAGCCCTCGACGCGCGCCGTCTCGTAGTCAAACCGCGCTTCGCCCAGCCCCGGCGCCAGCCACACGGTCGGCAGGAAGCCATCGTACCGGTTGTCCTCGAGATACGCGATCTTCCGCGCCGTCAGCGAGTCATGCCCATCCGCCGTCCGACAGCGCAACGCCGGGCCGCCGAGGTACCCGTCCACGCCCATCACCAGCCGCTCGGCCAGCATCACGTTCAGGAGGTCCTCCGCCTTCGCCCTCAAGCCTTCCACGGGCGCGTGCTGCGCCAGCACGATCAGGGGGTTCGAGTAGTGGTACTGGTAGCACGGCGAGTTCCACTCCACCCAACCCCGCTCAAACCGCAGCGTGAGATGCTTGTCGACCGCCCGCACCTGTTCGCTCAGATCCTCCCTGTCGAAGGCCTTGGCGAACAGGACAATCGTCAGGTGCATCAGATCATGGTTCTCGGTGTGGATCGGCGGCCATCGCGACATCGTGCTCAGGTCAGTGCGCGGCCACGCCGTCAGGATCCCAATCAGATGGGCCTTGGCCGCGTCCGACAGCAGAGGGGAGTGCTGAAAGTCCAGCAGCGTATTGAGGAACCGGATGAAGTAGATATCGGGGTCGCCCGTAAGCTTCGCGGCCTCGAAGAACCGACTAGCCTCCGCCGCATCCGTCGTAGGTCGGATCTCCTGATCCGACGCCGTGCCTTCAGCCATCACCAGCCGCGCGTGATTCAGCGCCCAGAGCCGCCCATCCGTCGGCGCGAGTTCCGGCTCCATTCGCGCAAACCGCTCCGCAACCCACGCGACATACTCCGCCTTGCGCCGATCGATCTCCCGGGACAATCACATCACACCTTCAGTGAGGGTACATAACGCCTGCGTGGCGTGAGCGTCTCGCTCATGTGCCGTCCGCTTCGAGCTTGCCCAGTTCAATGATGGCTTCCAGGTCCTCTGCGTCCGCTGGCGCGAATTCTTGCACCTTGTCACGCACTTCGGCTAACGCCTCGTCGTCGGCGAGGCCCAGCATCCGCGATAGATCGGCCACGTCGATGGCGCGGCTTGAGCGCAGCTTCAGTAATACGATGTAGGGGAGCGGGAGCACCGGCAAGCCGTCGCCATCGCGATTGTCGCCGGCGGCTGCGATGGCGGACCCCACCCATGGCTCCGCGCAGACCAGGATGTCGACCTCGACTCCCTCCGGTGAACGCCAGATCGTGCCGCCGATGGTGAGGTCGCCCATCCGCTCCCACCCGGCTGCCGCGAGGCGCGCGCAAGCCTCTCTGTGGTCCGCCGGCGCCACGGCCACGTCGAGATCCAGTGTTGCGCGCTCCGGCATGTACAGCCGCGTTGCCACGCCGCCTACCACGGCCCACGCGAGATCACCCAGGACGTCCGACAGGTTGGGCCAGTGCATGTGGGGCTCCCTTTTCCAAAGCGCGCGCAGGTCGCTCCCCGACCCGGGGCGCTGTCGCCGGCGGCACAGGTCAATGATGAAGGCTCGCCGCTCCGCCACGGTTTGCATCGCCATATCGCCCGTCATGAATGACCTCCGTCCTACCCCTTCAACCCCGACAACACGATTCCCTTGACGAAGTACCTTTGCCCCAGGATGAACACGATCAGCACCGGCAGCAGCACCATCATCGATGCCGCCATGAGGAGCGTCCATTCTGTGTTGTACTGGCCCATGAACGCGTAGAGCCCAATCGGCAGCGTCTTCTTCTCCGGGCTGCTGATGACGATCAGCGGCCACATGAACGAGTTCCAGTTGCCCAAGAACACGAACGTTGTCAGCGTCGCCAGCGCCGGTTTGCTCAACGGTAGGATCACGTTCGTGTAGATCCGCCACTTGCCGCAGCCATCGATTCGCGCCGCGTCCTCGAGTTCCGTTGGGATCGTCACGAAGAACTGGCGCAGCATGAACGTGCCGTACGCCGAGAACATCGCAGGCAGGATCAGCGCCGCGTAGGTGTCGATCAGGTGCATCATCCGAAGCAGGATGAAGACCGGGATCATCGTCACCACGTATGGCACCATCAACGTCCCGAGGTAGCCCAGGAACAGCTTGTCCCGGCCCGGAAAGTTCAGCCGCGCGAACGCGTAGGCTGCCAGGCTGCTCGTCAACACCTGCCCGATCGTCACGCAGATCGCCACCAGCACGGAGTTCAGGTAGAACACTGCGAACGCGCTCTTGATGTGGAAGCCCTCGAAGCTCACCGGGCCGATTTGGAATGTCTTCCCGAACAGATCGAATCGCAACGCATACGGGATGCTGAACCCCAGCCACGGCCTCCGCAAGGTCAGCGCGTTCCACGCGTCCGGGTAGTTGTTCCACTGCACGTGAAGCTCTCGGATCGGCTCAAACGTTGGCTGCAGCACCTTCTTGCCCGTGTCTCGATAGAGCGGCAGCGCGACGATCTCGCCCTCCCGCGATGCCGGTTCGAGGATCATCACAACCTTCGCGTCCTCGATGTTCCGACACTCCACGACCTTCAGTTCCGCCACGCCCTCCGTCGTCGCCGTGAACAGCTTCTTGTCTCCGCCTTCGTGGGTCAGGCGTCCCGCCTGACGCTGTTCGACCCACTCCCCATCCACTTCCTCAACCTCCGGCGCCCAGGCTGTCAGTTGCTTCTGCGGGATCCACTGCGGCGGGTAGGCGAAGATCGCGCCCTTCGCCTTCAGCGAGGTCGAGATCATCCATACCAGCGGCATCATGAAGCTGATGCACCCGAGCGAGAGCACGATGAAGAGGACGACCTTCCCGATCCGCGCGTTGCGCTTCGCGCGAGCCTTCGTGGCCGCTGCTACCACCGATTCATCGATGTGCGCGCGCTCGTTCTTCACAGGTAGTCGACGCCCTTCCGTCCGTGTCGCCACTGCACAAGCGTCAGCAGGAAGACGACAGCAAACAGGATCATCGCCAGCGCCGACGCTCGGCCCATCTTGAACCACTCGAACGCGTGGTTGTAGACGTAGTAAAGCAGGTTCGTCGTCGCCCCGGCCGGGCCGCCGCGCGTCAGCATGTGGATGCCCACGAATCCCGATTGGAACCCGTGGATGACGCTCATCACCAGGATGAAGAACGTCGTCGGCGCGAGCATCGGCCACGTGATGTGCCTCAGCCGGTGCCACCATCCCGCGCCGTCAATTTCCGCCGCCTCGTAGAGCTGCTCCGGGATCCCCTGCAGCCCCGCGAGGTACAGGATGCAGTTCTGTCCGCCGATAGCCGCCCATAGCCCCATGAGGATCAGCGCGGGCTTCGCCCACGTCGGATCGGTCAGCCACTTTAGCGGCTCGCCCGGGTCTTTCAGCCCCAGCGCCTCAAGCGGCATGTTGAGCAATCCGCCCCCCGCCGGCGTTACTACATGCAGCGCCCGCAGCAGGTCGTTGAGCAGTCCGAACTTGGGGTTATAGATCCATCGCCAGAGCATCGCCACCGCGACCGCCGAGCAGATCGACGGTATGAAATACGCGGTCCGGAAGAAGATGATCCCCTTCAGTTTCTGGTTCATCAGGATGGCGCATAGCAGGCTCAGCACCATCCCAATCGGGATCCCCAGCATCAGGAAAAGCGTGTTGTAGCAGTATTGCCAGAACCGCTCGTCGTTCGCTTCCAGGCTTCCGTCATCATCCCTGTGGAAGCCCAGGATGTCTGAGTAATGCTGCGTCCCGACCCAGATGTCGGATATCTCATCATAGCTCGACACCGGCCGCACGGCGTCCCACTCGGTGAAGCTCAGCAGGAACGCGGCCAGGACGGGCAGCAGCGTAAACGCGACGAAGCCGATCGCGTTCGGCGCCAGGAAGAGATACCCTCCCAGCGAGTCCAGGACGCGCGCCTTCAGGCTCCGGCGCCTCACCGTGATCGGTTTGGCATCGGTGGACGCGCCGCAGTGAGGGCATTCCCTCACGCCCTGCTCGATGGGGTCCTTACACTGGGGGCACCGCGAGGTGAGCCCATCTGTGTCGCTTGGCTTCATCGCTCACCAACTGATGTCTTCGTCGTCTTCGCTGTCTTCGTCTGAGGTGGTCATGACTTCTTCGCCTCGGAACACGCTCACGAGGAAGTTCTCGCGCTCGAAGTCCTGGAGGTATGAGGCGACGACATCGCGGTCGATCTGCTTGACCAGGGCGTGGAGCGCGTCCTCATCAAAGTCCTCTTCGAGGATCACGGTCCCCTGGATCGTGTCCGGCCCATAGTGCAGGTCGATCTGCGCCACCCGGCGCTCGTCTCGCCACGCCAGGTAGATCTCTGATGTGTGCGTCCTCATGACTCTCGTCAGGCGATAGTGCACGTCGCTGCTCCGTCAGTCGGGGGTCATCCCACCCGTTCGGCGCGCGTCCCTCAGCCTCCTGCCGACGCTCACGGCTCCCACGCGTATGGGTGAGGCCCGCCGGACTCCACCCATTGGATCGCGCCGTTGGCCAGCACGAAATGGGCGCCGTCGTGGTGTCGGTATTGCACGGACTCCGCGCCGCCGGAAGCGTTCCACTCGCTGTCTCCGTCGAACAGCAAGATGAAGTGGTCGTGGTCGGGGATGTCCTCGAGCTTGAGCCCGCTCGCCGCTTGGTTCATCGCGAATCCGCCCGGCTTGGCCGCCGGGCAGTCAGAGAAGTGCCTCGCGCCCGCAATCGGCAGCGTGCAGTCACTCCAGCGTGCCGCCGGAGGGAGGTAACCGTCATGCTCGCTCGCGTACATTGCCAGTGACATGCCGAGTTGCTCGAGATTCCGGCGACAGAACAACGCATGTGCCTTCGTCCTTGCCCTGAGCATGACCGGAACGGCAAGGCCGATCAGGACGCAGACGAATGCAACCACGATCACCGTGTCCCACCGACGCCATCGCCTCGTGCCGTCCCGTCCCTGTGCAGCCTGTTCCTCTCGCATCATCCACCTCCACCCGCTGAGACGCTTCGCCACGCGTAACGCCTCTGTGTTGCTGTCCCCGTCCCCTCGCCGTTCAGTCCGCCCTCATCAACGGCAGTATCGTCGGCATGTGGCCATGCACCACATGCCTCAGCGCCTCATGTTCTGGCGCGGATAGCGTCGGGTCGGCATCGATCAGCGCGAACGCATCCTCCCGCGCCGCCTCGATGAGCGCCGTATCGCCAAGGATGTCAGCAATTCGCATATCCGGTAGACCCGATTGCCTTGCGCCGGTCAACTCGCCCGGGCCTCTCATGCGCAGGTCCGCCTCCGCCACCTCGAATCCATCGCCTGTCGATTCCAACACCTCGAGCCGCTCCCACGCCGGGTTGTCGCGCGAGGTCGCCGCCACCAGGTAACAAGTCCCTTGCGCCGTCCCTCGTCCAACTCGCCCCCGCAACTGATGCAATTGCGCGAGGCCGAATCGCTCCGCATTCTCGATCACCATCACCGTCGCCGCCGGCACGTCCACGCCCACCTCGATCACCGTCGTCGCCACCAGCACGTCGATCTCGCCCCGGCGGAACTCGTCGGCAACGTTCGCCCCGATGTCCGACCGCAACCGCCCGTGCAAAAGCCCCACGCGCGCGCCCTTCAGCGCGCCCTCCTTCAACTCCTCATGCCGAGCGATCGCCGCCTCAGCTTGCAGGCTGTCAGATTCCTCGATGAGCGGGCAGACGATGAACGCTTGATGCCCGGCCTCCACAGTCTCGCGCACCGCGGCGTATGCCTTGTCGCGGTCCTGCGATGCGATCAATCGCGTCTGCGGCGGCTTGCGCCCGCTTGGCAATTCGTCCAGCACCGACACGTCGCAGTCTCCGTACGCCACCAGCGCCAGCGTCCGCGGGATGGGCGTTGCGGTCATCACGAACAGATGCGGACGCTTGCCCTTGCCCGCCAGACTTGCCCGCTGCAACACCCCGAAGCGATGTTGCTCATCTACTACCACCACCGCAAGATCATCGAATTCCGTCGACTGCTGAAGCAGCGCGTGCGTGCCGACCACCAGCGGGATATCGCCTGATTGCAGCCCCTTGCGGATGCGGTCCTTGTCGCCCTGGGAAAGGCTCCCGGTCAGCAGCACGGGCTTGATGCCCATCGGCCGCAGAAACTCCGTCAAGCTCCGCCGATGCTGCTCCGCGAGGATCTCCGTCGGGGCCAGAAACGCCGCCTGCCGCCTCCCCTGAACGGCCGCCAGCAGCGCGTGCGCGGCGATGATCGTCTTGCCCGATCCCACGTCACCGTGGATGAGCCGAAGTGCCGGCTGGTCAGATCGTAGATCCTTCGTGACTGCCGTCAGAACGCGCTGTTGGGCCTTGGTGAGTTCGAAGGGGAGGGCGCTCTCAAGCTCCGCCCTCACCGAGTCGGGCACCGGCAGCTTCGTCCCCGGCACCGGCTGCGTGAACAGCCGCCTGCGCAGCGCCAGCAGCACTTGGATGATGAACAGCTCCTCGTACGCCAGGCGTCGTCGCGCGTCGTCAGCCTGCCCCGGCGATTGCGGGAAATGCACCGCATGTCGCGCTTCCTCGGCCGGCATCAACTCGCGCGATGGCAGCAGATCCTCCGGCAACACCTCGTCGCCAAGTGGCGGCGTCCGCTCCAGCGCCTGGTCCACCAGGGACCGGAGCATCGGCTGGCTGATGCCCTTTGTCGTGGGGTAGACGGGCACGATCCGGCGCATGTTCAGCGCCTGATTGCTCCCGATCAGCTCACACTCGGGTACTTGGATTGAGGGTCGCGACGCGACGATACGCGTCGTCCCCGAGCACACCAGCTTCATGCCGGGGCGGCACTGTTGCTGGCGATACGGTTGGTTGTACCAGACGAGATCGCCCTCGCCCGAGGCATCCCTGACCGGCACGGTGGTGAGCTGCCGCCGGCCTCGGCGAACCGTCCGCCCTTGCGCGATCACCTCGACCTCGACAACCACCTTCTGGCCCTGATCGATCTCCGCCAGTTCGGCGATGTGTCGACGGTCCTCGTATCGCGCGGGGTAGTGCCTGAGCAGATCGCTGATCGTCCGGATGTGGAGTTGCGCCAGCAACTCCGCTCGCCCCTCGCCAACGCCTTGCAGTTCGGTCACGGGGTGGTTGGGCGCCAGGGCAGAGGGGGGAGGGGCGGCGCGCTTGGTCTTCGGCACGCCCTTCGTCAGCGCTCGGATAGCCTCGAGCGCGTGGTGACAGACCTTCTCTCTGGCGGCGGCATCGAGATCTCCGTAACCGTCAAACATCACGCCGACGCGCAAGATAGCCTGACGCGCGGGCTCATTTGTCGCGGCCCGCGATGCGCTCTCGGCCCAGCGGCTCATGAACCCGCTGATCCCGCCGGCGACCGCCTCATCCTCATAGCCGCGTTCCGCCTCGAGCCCCAGCGGGCCCAACGGGAGATCCACAGCCATCGGTCCGCGTGACTTCGGGGGCATGTCGTCTCAACTCAGGTGGTGTCCATCTCGCGGTCGACCATTACCCAGCCCATGTAAAAGGGGTTTCAACCCCGACGCCGTTGGCCGTCTACCCCGGCGCCTCAATCCCCAGTCTGTCCGCATCCTTCTCCGCCGCTCGCGCCACCCTCGTCGCGTCGTAGATGGAATACATGTGCAGCGCCAGAAACCCCGCTAAACCGAGGATGGCCAGACACCATCCCCACCATGCGATCGCCCGGATCTCGTCGCCCCAGGCCCCAAACTGCTCGCCAAACGTCATCCCCGCGCCAGCCCCGGCGCTCCGAGCGACGGCGCGTGACGGCGCCAGGATCACGCCGTTAAGCAGCAGGATCAGATCGATCGCGCCCGCGACGAACAACGCGAGGCCCTTCTCATGCTCGCGGTTATAGAGCTGCCCCAGGCCGGGGAAAAGGCACGCGTAGATGACGGCTGACAGCGAGCTGCGTTTCTTGCCATCTCCACGCGGCGCGTCCGGATTGTCGAGCAGCGACAGCCGCTGCTTCTCGGCGCGTGCGCCCTCGCCGATGTACAGAACCAGCTCCGCGTGCTTGCGCTCGACGGTCACGTTGGTACTGTCGAGCCCGAGCGCTTTCTCGTACGCCGCGCGCGCGTCCTTCCGCTTGCCTTGAGCGCGGTGAACATCGCCCTGAAGCTCATGCACCTCAGAGTTCTCCGCGTGCTCCTCCAGCAGTTGGTCCACCACGCCCTGAGCATCCGCGTGACGGTTCTGCTTGAGGAACAGGCGTGCGCTCAGGATATGTCGGTCGAATTGCTCGCGGGCGAGTTGCTCCTCAAGCTCGTCCTTGATCTCTTCGGCCAAGAGAATTGCTCCCTACTCGATGGTGCGCGAGCGTAGCGATGCGGAAACTCGCTCAGCTTCCCTTCCAGCTTGTATGACCGCGTAGCGACGGGCTTCCAGCCCGTCGACTGTCGTCGGCCTTGGTGTTAGCCTTCACCCACCGGCACTCTCTCCGCCTCGGCCCATAGCTCCTCGAGGGCATAGAACTCCCGCGTGGGGGCGTCGAAGATGTGCACGACAACGCTCCCATAGTCGAGGATGACCCACGGGCTGTTGCGGCCTCCCTCGCGGTGGGCGGCTTCGATGCCTTCATGCTTGAGTTTGTGGATGATATCGTCGTAGATCGCCCCGATATGCAGCGTGGAGCGTCCCTGGCAGATGACGAAGTGGTCGCAGAACGAAGCGATCTTCATCATGTTCAGGATCACCGCGTCCTCGGCTAGTCCTTCCACGGCTATGCTGGCGATTCTCTTCGCCAGGTCCATCGACTCAGATGACAATACGCTTGCCCCTCTCGTCTGATTGGTAACTCCACTCCCTGTAGGAGGGGTTCCAACCCCGACGCCGTTCCTGGCTATTGTACCCCGTCCCCGCCATCGAGGTGCGCCTCTATCTCATCTAACGTTTCCCGCAACCGATCCGCGTCTGCGTGCGCGTAATATGCCTGTCCCTTGCGCCAGCTGCTATCCTTCAGCGGCACGGTCCGCGTCATCATCGCGCCGGTACCGGAGGCATGCAACGCCCTGGCGAGGCTCGCGATGTCTCCCGGCGACATGTCGGTCTCGATGTTGTCCGCGACGATCCTCGCGGCCGCCAGTAGCCCCGGCAGGCTGGTTGCCTTGAGGTGCTGTTCTGCGACGGCCTTCAGGAGGGTCTGCTGTCGGCCGCTGCGCTGGGTGTCGCCGTCGCCGAGCCCCGGCGTGTTGCTCTTGCGATACCGCACAAACCCAAGGGCCTGTTCGCCATCCAGCCGCTGAATGCCTGGCTCGAGGTGGATGTGAAGGTGCCCCGCGTGGTCGTCGTAGTTCATCCCGCGACCTTTGCCCTCAACATCGGGCACGTCGACCTCGACCGCCCCGAGCGCGTCGATCGCCTCCACGAAACCCTCGAAGTAGCAGACCGTGTAGTGGTCGATCTCCAGCCCCAAGAACCCCTCAACGGTCTCACGCGAGAGTTCGGGTCCACCGAAAGCGTAGGCGTGGTTGATCTTGGTCCGCCCATGTCCGGGAACCGCCGCGTAGAGGTCGCGAGGCAGTCCTAACAGTGCCAGACGTCCTGACTGGGGGTTCACGAGGAGCACGATGAGCGTGTCGGATCGGCCTCGATCTCCGGGCCGCCGGTCGGCCCCGAGCAGCAGGATCGTCACCCGCTGCCGCGTCTCGGGAGCCGGCGCCTGCCCGACCACGCGCTGCACGTCTGCAACCGAGATGACCGATTCCTCGCCGCCTAGTGGATCCAGCAGCGGACCCACCTCCCGCGCGCCCAGCGCGACGAGCGCCACCGCCAGGACGCACAGCAACACGTCGGTGAGTCGGCCCATACGCCTCCTGCGTGGCGCAGGCATTCCTGCCCGCTGCCGTCTTGCCATATGGGACTGTCCAAGCGTCGTTTGCCAGGGAAACTCGTCGTCTGAGTTTCCAGGACTGTCCCTTGTTGCTGTTCCTAGCCTCGCCCGGCAGCCCGTTCGGCAGCATCCGCTCGATAGTCCTGCCCGAGCATCACCCGGATATCGTGACCATCGCTCGGCGCGTTGTCCGAGTCCGGCTCAACCACGACGAGGTCGCCGCACGCGAGCACGCTCTGAGCGACCCGGGCGCCCTCTTTGTGTTCCTCTGAGGTGATGATGATCTGCGTCTTTGCGGCATCGAACGTATCGGCGTTCCCCACCGTCCTCACCGGGAAGCCCTTCGCGGCAAGTCGTTCCGCCGCGTCGCCCGCCTGACCGCGGATGCCCGATGCGTTCAGCACCTCGATGTGGCCCAGGTTCGTGGGCAGCCCACTTAGGTGCCGCTCCATCTCGCTCTTCACTTGCGCGAACGACCGCTCCAAGACGATGGCGTAATAGATCCCTCCGCTGAAAAACGCGGGGTCATCATCGATCGGCACCGTGCCTGTCCACAGCGCGTCGGTGTCGACTTCCTTCATCACGCGCAAGACATCGTAAATCTCTTCCCAAGCCAGATCGGTTGTGAAGTGCTTCCGCATCTCGCCCGTCGCCTCGGCGAGTTTCTTAACATTGGTGACCTTCAGGTGCTGCTGCGCCATCGCCTTTAGGAATTGCTGCTGCCGCGCTGACCTGGCGACGTCGCTGTCACCCGCCCAGTTGCCGTGTCGATCGCGGTATAGGGTGCTCTTGCGGTACCGCACGAACCCGAGCGCGCCGGCGCCGTCGAGTTTCTGGTAGCCGGGCTTTAGGTGGAGGTGAAGGTGTCCGTCATGGTCGACATGCGTGCGCATCACGCGCACCTTCTCGTCGTAGTTCATCCCCCGGCCCCGGCCCTCGACGTCGGGCACGTCGACCCACACGCCTCCGAGCTTATCGACCACTTTGGTGAACCCGTGGAACTGCACGAGCAGGTGGTAGTCGATCCTGGCGCCGATGAGGTCCTCGACGCACTCGCGCGTCAGGTCGACTCCTCCGAACGCGTAGGAGTGGTTGATCTTGTCGCGCCCAAACCCGGGGATGTCCCACTTGATGTCACGGGGGATGCCAAGCACCGCCGCGCGGTTGTTGCGCGGGTTGAAGGTCAGCACCATGATGGTGTCCGACCGACCGGAGTCATCGGGTCGCTTGTCCGCGCCCATGAGCAGAATGCGGATGCGGCTGTCGCCCGCAAAGGGCGGGCGAAGGGGCGTCGTGATGCTCTCGATCCGCGACCTCGTCTCGCCTCCAACCCCTGTCGCGGTGAAGAGCATGTCATGCACGCCAAGTACGCCGAGGCACACCACCGCGAAAACGAGCGCGTAGATGGCGAGATCGAGCATGCGCTCGGTCCGCTTGTCATCGTCATGTCGCCTGGCCAGTGTTGGTCCTGATGCCATGATGCGATCCTTGCTGCGTTCCCTGCTCCTTGCACTGTCTCGGGCTGTCCCAAGCCCGCTGGTCTCCCTGCCGTTCACTGTCGTCAGCCCAGGCGTCAGCCCAGGCGTCAGCCCTGATGTCAGCCCTGATGTCAGCCCTGATGTCAGCCCTGATCTCATCCCCTGCCGAACAACCCCTCCGCCTCAATATACTCCGCCACCACATCCGGCACCAGGTACCTTATCGCCTCGCCCGCGCGCGCCCGAGGCCGAAGGCGTGGTGGATGGGGGCGGCCGCATACTCGACCGCTTCGTTTGTGAAGCTCATCACGTCGTTGATATAGGACACGGTCGCATGCAGGACGTCGTGGGTGATGCGGGCCGCCTTGCGCTCGCCGCTCGTCGTGCCCGAGGAGTAGAGCAGCATCGCGAGGCCCGGGTTGGCCGCTGGTGCCGCTGCGTCCACCTCGGTGAGATCGCCGCCGCTTCGGACCACGGCCCTCGGCGCGCAGTCGGCCACGATTTGGGCCTCGAGCTCGGCGTCGCCGGCGGGGAGCGGCACCACGACCGCGCCGCGGGCGAAGCCGGCGAGGACGCCGGTGATGAAGTCGAGCTTGCGCTCCCCGGCGACGCAGACCCGCTGGCCGGGCTCGACCCCGAGCGCCGCCATGCGCGCGGCGAGGGCTTCGACGCGCTCGCGCAACCGCGCGTAGGTCACCGCCTCGCCCGAAGCGATGACGGCGGGCCGGTCCGGCCAGCGCCCGGCCGCGCGGGCGAGGTGGTCGAACGGTGTCTCCACCATGGGGTCAGCTCGCCAGCGGGCCGGTCTGTTTCTCGATCTCGCGGCGCAAATCACCGATGGACTCGATCCCCGCCAGGGCCTCGAAATCCATGGTGATGCGGAACCGGGCCTGGGCCTCCATGAAGAGGTTCACGTTGGCGATCGAATCCCAGCCCGGCACCTCGGCCGCCGTGGTCTCGTCGCTGAGCGGCGTATCGGCGGGCAGCTTGAGGACGTTGCGCACGAGCTCGAGCAAGGCTTGGCCAGTGCCTTCGGCGGGGATGCGGCCGAGGCGCGCGGCGCGGTCCATCATGGTGTCGCCGCGCAGGCCGAGGCGCAGGGTCTCGAGCTTGATGGCGTCGCCGGGTGCGATGTTGCCCAGGTTCGCCTCCCAGCTCACGTTGCGCAGGAACCAGACCTGCTGCGCCTTCATGGGCGCCTCGAAGATGATGTCCCGGAGCGGGATGCCCGAGGCCAGCACGTCCTCGATGAGGGCGGTCGGCACCTCGCCCGCCTTGTTGTAGATGCCGGCCTTGCCCGATTCGCGGCCCTCGGTGATGACCTTCCACGCGCCCGCCCGCAGCTCGCTGCCGAGGCGCCGGATCCATTCCGAGGGCGGCATGACGTGCTCCGGATCCTTCTTGCCCA
>CAZKUN010000028.1:0-1947 GCA_964555935.1 uncultured Armatimonadia bacterium
CGTTAATGGGGGGAGGTCAGCGGGGTCGTCGCAGGAGAGCTTCCCGCACATGGGGTCGTTGCCGCTGCTTGACGGTACGCGCACTCGATCCATCTCCGCCGAGAACCCCACCGGCGAGCCAGGGAAGGGCGGCATGGCAATTCCCGACCCCACCGACCCAAAGCCGCCCGCCGCCGCGCGGGCTGCCGATGACCTCGGGCAGGGCTGGAAGGTCCGGCCGTTCCTGCGCATTAACGCGGGCGAGACGGGGACGCTGATGGACGTGGACGGGCCGGGCGTGATCCAGCACATCTTCCTGGTCGAGGGCCTGAGCCGAGACCACGTTCTGCGCTTCTACTGGGACAACGAGGAGACGCCGTCGATAGAGGTGCCCGCGCCGGACTTCTTCGCCATAGGCCACGAGATGTTCGCCCGGGTGAACTCCCTCGCGGTTGTGGCGACGCCGCGGAACGCGCTGAACTGCTACTGGCCGATGCCGTTTCGCGAGCACTGCAAGATCACGCTAGCGAACGAGGGCAACAGCGACCTCGAAGTCGTGGCATACCAGATCACCTACGCCGAGACGCCGGTGCCCGACAACGCCGGCTACCTGCACGCCCAGTGGCGCCGCGCCGAGACGGGCGAGGTGAACCCGTACGTGATCATCGACGGCGTGCGCGGCCAGGGACGGTATGTCGGCACATTCCTGGCCTGGACCCAGCGGAGCCAAGGCTGGTTTGGCGAGGGCGAGATCAAGTTCTACATGGATGGCGACGCCGATTTCCCGACCATCTGCGGCACGGGGATGGAGGACTACTTCTGTGGCAGTTTTGGATTCTCGGAGAGCTACACCACGCCATACGCGGGCACGACACTCGCAAGTGATGAGAATGGCGCCCCTCCTCAGTACTGGAGCCTCTACCGCTGGCATCTGCCCGACCCGATCTGCTTCGATTCAGACCTACGGGTGACGATCCAGGCTCTCGGATGGGGCCCGGATGGGAAGTACGCGAAGATGGACGACGACATCGCCTCGGTGGCCTATTGGTACCAAGCCGAGCCGCACGCGCCGTTCCCGGCATTGCCTGATCTGGAGGCGCGGCGGCCCTGGTGGCAGCAGCTCGCGAACGTGGCGGGCGCCATCGAGGGGGAGGCCCTCGAGATCCTCGCCTGCACGGGAGGCGAGGCGAAACCTCAGGACCTGTCGTACACGACGGGTTGGAGTGGCGACTCGCACCTGTTCTGGCTGAACGGCGAGCCGGGGGATACGCTGGATCTGGCTCTTCTGGTCGACGCGGAGGGGACATACTCACTGTCGGCCGGCATGACGAAGGCTTTCGACTACGGCATCGTGCAGCTTCACGTCGATGGGGAGAAGCTCGGCGAGCCCATTGACCTCTATAACCACAGCCCGCTCCACACCGGCCCGGTGACCTTAGGTCAACACCACTTGGCCGAGGGTCGTCACGTGCTGCGCGTGGGGATCGTCGGCTCGAACGAGCAAGCCCGGCCGCTGCATGGTTTCGGGCTGGATTACGTGCTCATGGAGCGCGTGGAGTAGGTAGCCGCTTGGCGATCGAGTTCGCGAGGTCGCGTCTGTAGGCCCGACAGGACGAGTCGCTGGGGTTCTGTTGCTTGTGAGCTGCGACGGAAGCGGGCACCCCGTGACCTGCGCCGGGCTACAGCCCGCCGGCGGCGGGGCTGCCTCTCAGCCACTCCACATGGCCATTGGGATCGCCCCTGTACTCGTCTCGGCGGTCGGCCAACCGGCTCATCTGAGCCCCCTCCCCCAGCCCGCAAGTCGCCAAACCTCGCGAGGCTTGCGAGCTGCCCGTCTCCTTGGTCACAGAGGGGCCATTCGCCGCCCCCACCCACGCCCCCCCCCACCCCCGCACAAGGGTTTCGCCCGCTTACCCGAAACCCACAGCGCCCGGGCCGGGTACTACGGCAACATCACCTTCATCGACC
>CAZKUN010000028.1:1957-19662 GCA_964555935.1 uncultured Armatimonadia bacterium
CCCACGCCCACCCCCTCGCCCGCTCAAGGGTTGCGCACGATTCCCAGAACCGCAGAGCTCCGGGACCGCGACGCGATTACACTGCATTTTCTACCCTTTGGCTCCTGTTCGAGTGATGCCCTGCGTGAGGATGCCGTGAGCGCGCCTGCGGCTCTGACATGGAATAGCCAGACCGGAAGGGGCATGGCCGACCTGCACACAACGCCTTCAGAAGCATCTCCGTCCAGGCGGGCGGTGTTACTGCCGTTTAATAGTAGCGAGTGTAGGGAAACTCCCAGGAAAACTCGGCGGCTGAGTCTCCACGATGCCGTCCGCCGTTGCCGTCGTAGGACAGGCGTCCTCGCCTGTCGCCGTCGCTCTCTACAACCCCGCCTTGCCCAGCATCTTCACCAGGTCCGGCTTCTCGTGATACCCCAACACATCCTCGACCACAATTCCGTCCGCGTCCAGCAGCACGAGCCGCGGAATCGCGGTGACGCCATACGCCTCATCGATCGCCATGTCCGCCGCGACCTCGTGGTTCTGCCAAACCACCGTGAAGGTCAGGCCCATCTCCTCCACGGCGTTAATGGCATCCTGCTTCTCAAAGTCCCCGCTGATCCCCACGACCTGCAGGCCCTTGTCGGCGTATTCCTCGTGCAGCTCTTGGATGTGGGGCAGCTCCATCTGGCACGGGCCGCACCAACTCGCCCAGAAATCGATCAGCACCGGCTTGCCTCGCAGGTCCGACAGCGTAACCGTCTCACCATCCAGTCCCGTCAGCGTGAAGTCCGGAGCCTCCGTCCCGAGCAAGGCCGACGGATCTGGATCCGGCATATCGAAGTCCGGCATGTCCGTGTCGATGTCGGCGAACGGGTTGGCTGCTTCGAGTGCCTCCTCGTCCACCTCTGGCTCGCTCAGCACGCGCACCTTCTTCTCGCCCGGACGCGCATGGAAACTGAACGTCCCCGGCGCCAGCTCATCATCGATCCGGATGTTGCGGTAGCGCTCGGTCGCCCCCATTTCCATCTGGCTGAACATCTCGATCATGCCCTCGAACATCGCGTCCATCATCTCATCCATCGACCCATCGTCGCCCTCTCCCGGACCATCGTCCCCGTCGCCGTCCGCGTCCTCCCCTTCATCCCCCTCGTGCTCCGCGCCCTCGTCATCCTCGCCCTCCTCGCTCATCTCCGCCATCGTGTCCTCCATCAGCGCCTTCATGTCGAACTCCATGTCCAACTTGTAGATCAGCGAGTCCTCCTGACCGATCCACATGCGCTCGGCCATCCCCGGCATGGCGTCTTCGCCCTCCGCCGCGAGCACAATGTCCACGATATGCACCGGCGTGCCGTAGTACCGCCCGCTCCGCACGTACCTGACCTCCTCGATCTTCTCGGCGCAGTCGTCTCCGGCAAGCAAGTGTCCGACGGTAACCGCCGGCATCCCCTGCATTTCCATCTCTTCCTCGATGAACGTCACGAAGTCGGGTGGGGCCGGCTTCCTCCGGTACTCGTTCGTGATCTCCATCCGGTCGTATAGGTGCCGCCCGTCGCACACCACCGTCCGCCGACCCAGGTCACCGAAGCTCGTGTCCATTGTGGTGCTCATCATGAACCGGCCGTCGCGGCTGTACGCCCACTCGGCCCGTCCACTCATGCTGTAAAAGCCCATGTTCGCCTTCGTGCTACCCTCGGCCGTATACGTTCTTGCGTTCGCGTAGATCGCGACCGTCTCGTCCCAGATCGCCTGGCCGTCAAGCTCTTGCGCGCCGAGCCCCGCGCCCACACCAACACACAATCCCAAGACTAACGCGAGCACTGCCAATGGGCTTCCTCTCATCTCGTTACCACCTTCCCCGAATGTCCCTGTGTCCGCCCGGTCTCTCTTGGCTCCATGCTCTCGTAGCACCGGCGCCCTCGCCGGTGCATGCCGTCTCCTCACCTCGCCGCCTCGCGGCTATCTTGCCCTCTCGCCGCCCTCGCACCTGCCTCCACGCGCCTACTCGCGCGCCACCTGCGCCCAGCCCTCGGACATGTCGATCTCATCTACCCGCGCCTCGCCCGGCCTCGGGTCGTACCGGAAAAGAGAGTCCGGCAGACCCGAGTTGATCGCCACGTTCTTGTAGCGGATGGTCCAGGCGAAGTCCGTCGCGGGATCCATCACCGAGTAACCAGCACCCACCCACCGGTGGATGTCCTCAGCCGCCTTCTCCTCTCGCGCCTTGGCGGCACCCTCCAACTCGTCGGCCCGGCTCATCTCGTCTACGGCCTCGTGAACGAGCCGTTCCGCATCCCCCTTTCCCATCGTCCACGCCATCTTGTGGACCAGATAGTCGTCCTCGCCGACCCAGAACCACTGAATGGGTCCCTTGGTCGATTCGACCCTCAGCACGTAGACCGGCTTGCCGTAGTAGTGCGCCCGTCGTTCCAGCACGACCTCATCGACCACCGACCACACGTCTGCGCCGGCCAGGAGATCTTCCACGGTGAACATGCCCATCGCGAGGCCGTCGTCGAGGACGCGCTCCGGCGGAGTCTTCTTCGTGTACTGCCCTAGGTTCGGAAAGCTGTGGAATCGGTGTGTCGGATTGGCGATGACGACCTGGTGCGACCACCGTGAAGGCGGCCCGATGTGCTGTCGGACCCAGTTCGGCCGCCTGAATGCCAGCCGGCCAGGCATGATCAGCACTCGCTGCGGACGCACCATCGACAGAAGCGTCTCTGCCCGGTAGTCCTCCGCCGATCCATACACCTCGATCACTCGTTCCAGAATCACCCGCCCGTCCGTCTCCTGCGCCTGCGCCGTCGAGACCGCGCCCACGACCATCAGCCACATGCTCCAGCGTCTCATCTTCCTTCACCCTCCTTCTGCCAACCGTATCCCTTCGACGGTGCACCGTTCTTGCCAGCCGCAACTTGACATCCCCGCCGCCGTATCATTCAATAAGGAAGCGCGCCGTCCTGGCGCCCAAACCACCATGAAACCAATTCCCGCACTCGACAACCCAACATTCGTCCCTCTCGCGGGAACCATCTCGGGGGCCTCACCCACCTCCGCCTCTACCTAGCCCGAGCTTCCCGGCTCGGGCGGACCCAAACCGCCGCCGCACCCGCGTGCTGAAATGATCCCAGGTGGCCGACTGCGCCGCCTGATGAGGTGATCGAACATGATCGATCCGAAAGTCTTCCGCGAGAACCCCGAGAAAGCCAAGTGGGCGTGTGAGGTCAAGAACGCCAAGGTCGATGTCGACCGCATCACTGCCCTCGATGAGGAGCGCCGCGACTGCCTCTACCAAGTCGAGCAGCGCCGCGCCGAGAAGAAGACAATCAGCAAGGGCATCGGCCAGGCCATCGGCGACGCCAAGAAGGCGGGCAAGGATGTCACGCCCGAGGAGATCCGCGCCGAATTCCAGGTCCAGCTCGACAAGCTCGACGCCGAGATGGAAGAGATCGACGCCCGTCTCGACGCGGCTGAGAAGGAGTACAACGAGCTGCTGCTTTGGATGCCGAACATCCCTACCGAAGACAGCCCTCTCGGCTTCACCGAGGATGAGAACGTAGAGGTCCACGCCTGGCGCGGCACGCCGGTCTTCCCCTTCCAGGCCAAGACCCACTGGGACCTCGGCGAGGAACTCGGAATCCTCGACATCGAGGCCGCCGTCCGCATGAGCGGATCGCAGTTCGTCCTAACCAAGGGCCGCGGCGCGCAGCTCGAGCGAGCGCTGATCAACTTCATGCTCGACATGCATACCCGCGAGCACGGTTACACCGAGATCTGCCCGCCATACATGACCCTCCCCGAGACCGTGCTTGGCACCGCGCACCTGCCGAAGTTCGAGGAGGATCTCTACAAGCTCCGCGAGGGCGCCTACCTCATTCCCACCGCCGAGGTCCCTCTCACCGCGCTGCACTTCGGCGAGATCATCCCCGGCGAGGAGCTTCCGCTCTACTACACCGCCTACACTCCTTGCTGGCGCAGCGAAGCCGGCTCGGCGGGCAAGGAGAGCCGGGGCATGGTGCGCCTGCACCAGTTCCACAAGGTCGAGCTGATGAAGTACTGCAAGCCCGAGGACGAGGACCGCGAGCTTGAGAAACTGACCGAGAACGCCGAGGCCGTCCTCAAGAGCCTCCGCCTTCCGTTCCGCCGCGTCCAGCTCTGCGCCGGCGAGATGAGCTTCGCCGCCGTGAAGGCCTATGATCTTGAAGTCTGGATGCCGGGAATGAACAAGTACCTGGAGATCTCGAGCTGCAGCCGCTACGAGGGCTTCCAGTCGCGCCGCTGCAACACTCGCTACCGCGATGAGAAGGGCCAGAAGCCTCAGTTCGTCAGCACGATGAACGGCTCGGGCTTGGCATGTGGCCGCACCTTCGCGGCGATCCTTGAGAACTACCAGCAGGAGGACGGCTCGGTGATCATCCCCGAGGCGCTGCGCCCCTACATGGGCGGCACCAGCCACATCCTCCCACCCAAGGTCACCGAGGACTAGGCGCCGCCTTTCGTAGGTCGGGTTTCCTAACCCGACGCCGTTGTAGGTGCTTGATTCATCAAGCCCGCCGTCCATCATCCTCACTCGCGAAAAACCGGGACAGCATCCATTTTCGTGTCGTGTACGAAACATGGTTGCTGTCCCGGAGTTTTCGCCCTATCAAACCCGTCCCCACCTCGCCCTCACAGGGAATCGCCGCCGCCACATCGAAGTGACCCATCCAACCCAGCGCAACCAAGACTGATGCCGTCCACAAAGGGAGCGGAGCCTCCGATGCGCGCCGCCTGGATCATCCTCATGCTGCCATTGCTCTGGTCGCTCGCCAGGCCATCGATGGCCGACGTCACCGACGCCGATCGAATCAGGCCGTACGCCAACAACCCGCGCTACTGGCAATACAAGGGCGAGCCCGTGCTGCTCGTGGGCGCCAGCGCGACTGACCACATCTTCCTGCTCGACGACCTCGAGGCGCATCTCGACGAGATCCAGGCCGTCGGCGTCAACTACGTCCGCAACACGATGAGCCAGCGCGAGGGCCAGGACCTCAAGCCGCACAAGCTGCTGCCAGACGGGAAATTCGACCTCGACCAGTGGAATGACGAGTACTGGCGGCGCTTCCAGGACATGCTGGAGTGGACTGCCGAGCGCGAGATCATCGTGCAGATCGAGGTCTGGGACCGCTTCGACTTCACAGACGCAAGCGAATGGAACATCTGGCAGAAGAGCCCCTGGCGCCCGGCGAAGAACGTCAACTACACAACCGAGGAATCGGGCCTCGATGACAGATACCCGGACCACCCCGGCGACGACAAGCAGCCCTTCTTCCACACCATCCCCGGCATGCCGCGATACGAGGCTAAGCTCGACCTCATCCGCCGCCATCAGGAGGCCTTCGTCGCCAATATGCTGTCGTACAGCCTCGACCACGGGCATGTCCTGTACTGCATGGACAACGAGACGTCCACCCCGGCCGCGTGGGGCCAGCACTGGATCCAGTTCATCAAGGCCCGGGCCACCGAGAGAGGCGTGACGGTCTGCACGACGGACATGTTCGCCGACGCCTTTGACGCCGACGAGGCGGTCCACACGCCCATCATCTTCAATGACCCCGAGCACTACATGTTCGTGGATGTCTCGCAGGTGAACAGCCAGATTTACGATGACACCCATTGGGAGCGGTTGCAGTCGCTCTTGCAGTTGGTCAACGCGCATCCGCGCCCCACGAACCACGTCAAGATCTACCACGGAGGCTTCTCGACCTGGGGTTCGGGCGCGCCCGAGGACGGCATAGAGCGATTCTGGCGAGACATCATCGGCGGCTCCGCGGCCGTGCGGTTCCACCGTCCCAGTTCCGGCAGCGGGCTCACCGTGACGACCGAGGGGAGCCTCAAGGCAGCGCGGATCCTCGACGGCCTGATCAGGCTCTGGGATACAACGCCGCACATGGAGTTGCTCTCAGATCGGGAGAGCAACGAGGCCTACCTCACCGCCAACCCCGGTGAGGCCTACGCGCTCTACTTCACGCATGGCGGGTCGGTCGGACTCGATCTGACTGACGCGCCAGGCACGTTCGATATCACCTGGGTCAGCGTGGCGATGGGCATCACCACTCGGACCACTTCCGCCCAGGTCTACCGTCTCACGGACAATACAATCCAGGGCGGCGGCGTCGTTACGCTGTCCGCGCCATACAAGGGTGGCTGGGTCGCCGCGATCGTGAAGCAGTAGGCCAGCCGCAGCGCCCGACGCCGACGTGCCGTCCGCCATTCGTAGGTCGGGTTTCCCAACCCGACGCGTTCTCGTGGCATGAGCGTCTCGCTCATGCCACGCCTTCGTAGTCCCTCGTCCACACGCGAAAAACCGGGACAGCATCCATTTTCGTGTTGTGTGCGAAACATGGTTGCTGTCCCTGAGTTTTCGCCCCCCCGAACTCCCACCAGGTCCCTCCTCCGCCTCCCGCGAACTAGCCTCCTCACTCGGAGGTCCTCACCATGACATGCCTTCTCATCCTCACATCTGCCGCCTTCACCCAGGGCCTTTCCTCCGCTTTCCCCGGCGACGCGGGAATCGCCGATCACCCCTCCGTCGTCTTCGTTGAGGACTTCGAATCCGGCACCCTTCCCGAGATCGGCGCGAGGTGGGGCGAGATCAGCAACGCAGAGAACCGGCCGATCAAGCTCTCGGGCGATGTCCCCGAGGGCAGCCCGGGCCAGAAATCTCTATCCATCACCGCCACGCGCGGCTCAGACAACGGCGGCCATCTCTACACCGTCCTCAAACCAGGGCATGACACGATCTACGCGCGCTACTACGTCAAGTTCGCCGAGGATTACGGCCACAACCACCACTTCGTAAATCTCTGCGGGCGCGCCGATCCTCCGCCATGGCCCATCGGCGGCGCCGGCAGCAAGGCGATCGATCACTTCTACGTCGAACTCGACCCTCAGCCCGGCTCCTACCACACCTATCCCGGACCCACTTTCAATCCGCCAGGCATCTGGCATTTCTACGCTTACTGGCCCGAGATGAACAGTTGGCAGGGACCCGAGGGCACCAGCTTCTACGGCAATAACTTCGAGCCGATCGAGCCCGTCGTCGCCGACCGGGGCAGGTGGATCTGCTGCGAGTTCATGGTCAAGATGAACTCCACGCCCGACACGCGCGATGGCGAGCTGACCATGTGGATCGACGGGGTCCGGACGCTCCACCTCGCGCCCGGCTCGGTCGAGGGCCACTGGTTCTTGGACAAGTTCCGGATGGGTGAGAGTGAGGACAACGCGCCCTTTGAGGGTTTCCGCTGGCGCGTCGATTCCGATGTCGAGGTCAACGCTTTCTGGTTGCTGCACTACGTCACCGAGAAGGCCTTCAAACAGAACGAAGACTTCGCGGCCAATAATCCCGATTACCCCAGCAACACCAAGACCGCCACTTGCTGGTTCGATCACATCGTCTTGGCCACCGAGTACGTCGGCCCGATGGCGCCCGCCGAGTAGACCGCGGTCCTACCGCTTCTTCCCATGGATCAGGTCGTTGATCGCATCCATGTGCGCCTCGGTATCCGGTGCCGAGTAGCCCTTTTCCTTGATCCCTGTCCAGAAGCCCGAGCCGTTCTCCTGGTGGCAGCCCACACACGCGCCGATGCGCTGAACGCGATCGAGCTGCTCCTTGTTGAGCGGGCGCGCACCCTCGTGTGATGTGGCCTGCAGTTGGTTCCCGTCCTCATCGACGATCCGCTCCCACTCGAAGTCTATCGGCAGCCCGTTCGCCTTCGGGTCGTACAGCCCCGTCCCCAGGCCAACCGCCTTCGGGTTCGCGTGACAGTCCTCGCATGAGCGCGCTTCCTTGCGAATGGTGTGCGGCTGCGTCGGCTGATGGGCGATGCCTGACATCCCCGTCACCGTCTCGAAGACCTTGTTCGCCGCAACCGATTCCCCGTTGGGCCCTAGCTGCGTCAGCAGCACCTGACACCCCGGCATGAACGGCGACACCTTCCCGCGTCCGTTTACGCCCAGGATCGGCGTCTCCCATCTCAGGTAACTCCGGCTCTCCTTCCACTGCCCCTGGGTCTCCTCGCCTTTCACCCAGTCGTGCTGGCTCCCTCGCTCGTCGAATTTCAGGTGACACCCGTAGCACTGACTCGTCCACCGCGCGTGGCAGGCATAGCACTCCATGTTCTCCATGTGCGCCGGGATCTGCATCGCCACGTTCAGCTCCCCCGCGTCGTTCAGCACGCTGAGCTGCGTCACGAGGTGCTCCGCGCCGTCGTACTTCGAGGTCAGCACCACCTCGTCGCCGCGCCGCTCGACGTTGCTGATCTCGCGCCCGCGGGCAGTCACCAGTTCGCTCGGTTCATCGACCGTCCCGTGGCACATCGTGCAGCGCGTCTCGACGTGCTCCTCTTTCTTCGAGTACACGTTCCCGTCACCGTGGAGATCCATGCTCGTGTGGCAGTCGATGCACATCATGCCCATCTCGTAATGCACGTCCGGCTTCAGGTAGTTGTAGTTCTTCCCGTGCAGTTGCGGGTGCTTCTCCCCCTCCGCGGTCCACGGCGTGCCATACGGATCCTGCTCCATCATCCCCATGAAGCTCGTCCCCACCCGCGCGCCTCGGTTGTGGCACGTCTGACACTGGCGCGCGTCGATCTTGCTCGTGATGCGGTGGGCGATCGGGTGTCCCGGCTCATCCTTGGGGATGCTCGCGTCGCCGCTCCGGCTCAGGCCGTCGTTGTCATACAGCACGTGACACGCCGCGCACCCGCTCGACCGATAGTCGCCCGCGCGCTGGGCTCCCTCGTCCCACAGATGACACCGCAGGCACTCCTTGCGCAGGTAGTCATCCACGGGATTGTCCGACTCTTGCCAGGTCGGTATGAGGTCGAGTTGCTTCAGCCCCTCGCCATCCTTGGGGCCCTTCACGGCCTTCACCCCATACAGCGACTTCTTCGTGTCCTGCGCGCCCCACAGGTACCTCGCTCCGCTGATCACCCCCGCCATCGTCGACATGATCGATCGCGGCGCGGCGGCGGCGAATTGCTTGTGGCACAGCCCGCATGTCTCGTCGAGATGCTCGAGCGCGCTCGGGTTGGGGCGCAAGCCCTCGTGGGCCGCCTGCAGCTCGGTCGCGTCGTCGTCTCCGTCGTGGCACAGAACGCAGCTCAGGTTGTTGTGGGGGTGGTCAGGATCCTCGCTCAGCGACTCAATGCCCTCATGGCACGTCAGGCAACCATCGTCGGCGGCGAAGCCGGGGTCCGCGACCAGGACGAGCATCAGGGCGAGCATGGCGTCTCCTCAGTGCTCTGCTGTATGGTGCCGCACTGTTCGCCGTGGGAGCAGGCCTGCCCTACGCGCGAACGGTCGGCGGCGCGAGGCCGTGTTTCCCGAGAAGCGCCTCGTCGTCGAGCAGCTCCGCCGTCGGCCCTTGCGCTGCCACGCGCCCGTCATCCAGGATGACGGTCGTGTCGCACATCTCCCGCACGAGATCCAGGTCATGTGTCGCGATGATCTTCGTCCTGTCGAGGCCCTTCAGGAGATTCAGGAAATCCCACCGACCGCGCGGGTCGAGGCCCGTGGTCGGCTCGTCAAGCACCATGATCTTGCAGTCCATCACCAGCACCGTGGCAATCGCGCACCGTTTCTTCTGCCCCAGGCTCAGGTGGTGCGGCGCGCGGTCTGAGTGCTCCAGCATCCCCACCGCGTTCAGCGCCTTCCGCACCTCGGTCTCCACCCGTTCCTTCGGCCAGCCCAGATTCAGCGGGCCAAACGCCACGTCCTCAAACACGGTCGGCATGAAGAGCTGATCGTCGGGATTCTGGAACACGAGCCCCACCGCCTGCCTCGCCGCCAGCACATCATCCGCGACCGACTTCCCAAAGATCCGCACTTCGCCTCTGCCCTTCAGTATTCCGTTCAGATGCAGGATCAGCGTCGACTTCCCGGCGCCATTCGGCCCAACCAGCGCCACGCAGTCGCGCTCGGGGATCTCAAGCGACAGGCCCCGCAGGCCCCGCGCCCCATTGGGGTAAGTGTACGCCAGATCAGCTATCTCAATCGCATTCATAGCGCCATTCTCGTTGCCTCTGCCGTCTGTGCCTGCGGCTCGCCTGAGCCGCACTCCCAACCCTCTCACCCGATCACCCAACGCATCTCCTCGCACCCAATGTAGCCTAACTGGGGCGCCGGCTTTCAGCCGGCAATGCCGTCACCTCTCACCCCACCACCGGCGCCAGCCTCACCACCGCCAGCACTCCCCCCGCGACCACCACCGCCGCCGCGTCGGCCAGCCTCATCTTGCGTAGCGGCGTCAGCAAGGGAATCGTCCCATCATACCCCCGCGCCACCATCGCCTGGCCCACGCGCTCCGCCCGCTCGTACCCCCGCAGGAACAGCGATCCCGTCATCGCGCCGACGACTGTTGCCCTCCTGCCGAGCGAGCCCTGCTTCCCGCGCGCGTCCCGCGCCTGCATCATGCGACGCGCCTCATCGATGAGGACGTAGACGTATCGCCACATGAACGCCATCAGCATCACGAACAGCCTCGGCACTCGGATCGCTTGCATCGCGTGGAGGATCGTCGGCACGTCCCAGATCCCCGCGACCAGACTCAACGCGCCGATGCTCAGCGTCGCCTTCGCGGCAACCGAACCCAGCAGCAGTAGCACCGGCCGCGACATCTTCAGCCCGCCGACCATCACCAGTTCTTCCGCGGTCGGCTCCACCATGAACACCGAGATCGCCACCGCGATCACGAATGGCAGCGCGAGCGCGAGGCGCTTCAGCAACCATACGATCTTCACGCGACCTAGCGCGATCGCCACCGCGAGGATAGCGCCATACGCCACGAAACGCTGCCACTCCTGGATCGGCGTGGCGGCCTCGAAAGTCACGAACGCCAACGCGCATATCAACCCAACCCGCGCGTCGAGACGCTCTGAGACCGGATTACCTGTTGCGCATGGAGGACTCACGCCAGTTCCTCTTGCATCGAAAAACCGGGACAGGAACCACATTTCCCGACGTGGGAAATCTGGTTCCTGTCCCTGCGTTTTTCGGAATCATCATCCGCTGCTGCGCCCTCGCCAGCTCAGCACTTTCCCCAACCCATACGTCACCACGAAAACCACAGCAATCCCAACGGCCGCCGCCACGAAGACCGACACCCCTTCGGCCTCAACGCCCGGAGTTCCATAGTCCGGCAGCGGCGCCGCGCCCTCCGATACCGAGATCCCCTCGCTCTCGATCACGCTCTCCAGCCCGTCGGGAGAATCCGAGGCATACCGCGAGAACACGCCCGCGACGAGCACGATGCCCGCGACCGCCCACACCCACCACGCCACCTTACGCATCGGCATCCACCTCGTCGTGGTCGCCATGCTCGCGCGTAATGCCCAGGAGATCCGGCCGCGCCTTCAGCACCACGCCCAGCGCGCCCACGGTGATTCCCGCCTCGAGCAGTCCGATCGGCACGTGAACCGCGACCAGCGCCCTCACCGGCGTCTCGAGATTCGCGTCAGAGCCCCACATGATCTGCAGCCCGATCAGCACCGCCCCAATCACCACCGTCACCCACGCCGCGATCCCCGCGCCGATCAGTACCCCCGCCCGTCCCGGGACAATCGCCCGCAGGCCTCGATATAGCGCCCACCCCGCGAACGTCCCCGCCAGTCCCATGTTGATGACATTCGCGCCGAGCGCCGTCCATCCACCGTCCGCGTGGAGCAGGCACTGCACCGTGATCACCACTGCCATCACGATCGACGCGCGCCACGGACCCAGCAACACAGCCGCCAGCAGCGCGCCCATCAGGTGTCCGCTCACCCCGCCGGGGATCGGCACCTTGAACATCTGCCCAGCGAAGATGAACGCAGCCATCACGCCCATCATCGGCGCCTCTTCGGGCTTCAGCGACTTGCCCTCCCGATACACCGCGTAGCCGACGACCGCCAGCGCGACCGCGTCCGCGCCAAGCCATATCTTCGGATCGTTGATCAGCCCATCCGGCAAATGCAAAGCCTATCTCCTCCGCCGTCTTGCTGTCGGAGGGGCCGAATACGAGATCGAAGATCGAAGTATCCGGCCCGAAATCTGTTGTCTCCTTGGACCGCGAGCTTCCAGCTCGCACCGACGTCCACCGTCACTCGTGCAACCCCTCCGTCGCCGCCGTGCACACCAACCGCCCGTGCTTCACGCCGGGCGAGCTGATGATCTGGTCCGCGAATGCCTGCACCTCGTCCGCCGTCCCCCGCACCACGATCACCTCGAGGCAATCGCTATGCGTGAGATGCACGTGCGTCGTGCAAGCGATCGCGGCGTCGTGGCCGTGCTGGAGTTCCGTCAACCGCCGCGCCACGTCGCGCGAGTGATGATCGTAAACGATCGTCACCGTGCCAACCACCGGCGTCGCGCCATCTTCCCACTGCGCGTCCACGAGGTAGGCTCGGAGAACATCGCCGATTGCCTGCGACCGATTCTTGTAGCCGGCGCGCTGTGTCCGTCGGTCGAATGCGTCCAGAAGCGCGGGCTCCACCGACACGCTGAACCGCGTGACATTACACAACAGCGTCCCTCCTCACCGTCGCCTTATTACGAATCCCATTCATCGTAACACGATCCTTCGCCCATTTGCTCCAGCGCCCCTTCCTCGCCCCGCGCATCACTCCACGCAATGTTCCGAAATCGTTCTAGCCCCCTTCGACTCAATACAGGATAGTATGGGGGTTGAATCTCCGTTGGAATTGGTGTAGGAAGGTACAGCGCGCTTCGGCGCGCCCGACCACACTGCCATTGCCGAGGAGCACGCACCGTGAAAGCAACCACGCACGATTACCGAAAACTGGCCGCGTCGCTCGTGGCCGTTCTTGTCGCCGCGACGCTGGTGGCGGGATGCAAGACCTCCGAGGAGGCGGCCGGCCTGCCTAACGATGGCCCCGTTCCACCGGGCGCCTCCGAAACGGGCCAGGACATCTCCGGCAAACTCACCGTGCTTGTCCCCTGCGGCCAGCTCGGTCCGTTCATGGAAGCCAAGGCGATCTTCCAGGACAAACACCCGGGCGTTGAGGTCGACCAACAGGTAGAGAATATCAACGTCTTGCGCACGAAGATCCTTACCGGCAAGCTCGACGACGCCGACGTGTTCATGGACATGGGCGACACGGTCGTCGGCGAGTTGCGCGAGGCCGACGCGATCATCGCCGACACCGAGTGTGCCTACTCCAAGAGCTACATGGCCGTCGTCGTCCCCATCGAGAATAAGGCCGGCATCGTCACCTTCAACGACCTCGGCAAGCCCGAGGTCGAGGCGGTCGCCATCGCCAAACCGGAGGAGAACTCCAACGGCGCCTACGCCATCGAAGCCCTGAAGAGCGCCGGGCTGTGGGACGACCTGGACGCCGCCGGGAAGATCATCATCGTCGACCAACCCGCCCAACTGAAGGGTCTCGTCGCCACGAAGAAGGTCGACGCCGCCTTCATCTACGGGCCGTGCGTCCATGAGGCGCCCAAGGGCGGGACCACCCCACGCCAGAGCGTCAAGCAAGCCACCGTCATCGGAAACGTGCCCGAGGACCTCTACTCCGCGTTCTACTGCACCGCCGCCGTGCTCAAGAGTTCGCCAAACGAGGCCGCCGCGCGCGCGTTCATCACGTTCCTCGAGACTGACGAGTGCAATGAGATCTGGCAGAAGTGGTACTTCGGCGTTCCTAAGTCAAAGGCCGCCGCCAAGGCCCAGTCGCTCCTCGTCCACTGCGGCGCGGGCATCCGTCCGCCGATGGAAGAGCTTGCCGAGTTGTTTGAGAAGCGCACGGGCACCGAGGTCGACGTGGCATACAAGGGCTCCGGTTGCCTCCTCTCTGACATCGAATTCTCCCACCGCGGCGATCTCTACATGCCCGGCGAGCAGGACTACATGGACCAGGCCGACGAGCGCGGGTTCGTAACCCAGCAGTACGCGGTGGCCGCCATGGAGACGGTCATCATCACTCCCCTCGATGACAAGCACGGCATCGAATCGATCGCCGACCTCGCCAAGCCCGGCATTCGCGTCGGCATGGGCGAGGCGCCCCAGGTCGCCTGCGGCGTCGCGGCCGAGAAGGCCCTCGAGAAAGCCGGTATCAAGGACGCCGTGCTCGAGAACGTGACCCAGAAGGCCCTCAACGTCGTCGAGCTGGCCAACTCCGTTCAGCTCGGCGCGATCGACGCGGCAATCGTCTGGGATGCCACGGCGTTCCTCGTCCGCGACGACGTCCGCGTGGTCCGGATTGATCCCGAGCACACCACAAGAACGGTGATCCCCTTCGGCAGCCTCACCTACAGCCGCCATCCCGACAAGGCGCAGCTCTTCCTGGAACTCGTCTCAAGCGCCGAGGGGCAGGAGATCTTCGAATCACACGGCTACGGCGAGTACGCCGGCTAAACCGCCCGCCGTCGCCCGCGTAGGGTGGGCTTTCAGCCCGCCACCGTCCGCCGTCCTGTAGGAGGGGTTTCAACCCCGACCGCCGTCCCGCAACATGAGCATCCCTGCTCATGCAGCCGTCTGTCGTCCGGGACTGTCCCAGGGAAACTCGCCGTCTGAGTTTCCAGGACTGTCCCCTGTCGCCGTCTCGGGCCGCCGTCCACCGCATCATTATGAGTGAATCCTCCACGCCCAGGCGACCGCTGGCCTCGCTAAGAGACGCCCTCTTCCGGGCGTTTCTGCTCAGCTTTCTCATGCTGTTCATGGCCATGGTCGTCTCGCTGATCCTCGTCGACGTCAGCTACCCCAAAGGATCCGACTGGCTCCAGACGCTGACGACGGATCGCGACAAGGTCTGGTTCTCGGTCAAACTCAGCCTCATCACCTCAACCGTCACGCTCATCGCGGCGATGATCGTCGGGCTCCCATCGGCCTACGCGCTCAGCCGCTTCAAGCTCCCGTTCGCGACCGTCGTCGACACCATCATCGATCTCCCCATCGTCATCCCGCCGCCGGTCATCGGCCTCAGCCTCGTCGCCGCCTTCGGGCGAACGGGGCTTGACGCCTGGATGGTGCGCAATCTCGGCTCGGGGTTGATGTTCGAGGCATGGGGAATCCCGCTCGCCCAGTTCATGGTAGCGGCGGCATTTTGCATCCGCGCGCTCAAGGCCACCTTCGACGGCATCAACCCCCGGCTCGAGCACGTCGCCCGCACGTTGGGTTGCACGCCGTGGCAGGCATTCGTACGCGTCGCGTTGCCGCTGGCCCGCAACGGCATCATCGCCGGCGCGATCATGACATGGGCCCGCGCGATCTCTGAGTTCGGTCCGGTTCTCTTCTTCTGCGGCACCTTTGAGGGGAAGACCGATGTATTGCCGATCCGGATGTTCCTGAACATGTCGGCTGGCCAGCCCGCCCAAGCCATCGTCTTGGCGATCCTCATGATCGCCATCGCCGCCACTGCCCTCATCGCCTTCAAGAAACTAGGCGGCAAGGGCTACCTCTGGTAGAGCCGTCTTGTGTTGCCGTCCGTGCCTGCGGGTCTCCAGACCCGCTCCGTTGCCTTTGCCGTCCCGTAAGGACTTCATGCGAAACTGCATCGACTTCGACCCAACCGAACTCGAGGCCGCTCTCACCGACCTCGACTCCGCATACAACCCCGCCGAGCGAATGCTCCGGCATCCCTTCGGCTCGCCTGGCTACCACACGCAGCACGCGGGCGAGTGGGTCCACGGCACGCGCGTGGCCGGCGAGTACGCCCTGGCGCTATGCGATTCCGGCGACGCCGACCGGCTGTCCCGCGCGGTGGGCATCATCGATCGCTTGCTCTCGCTCCAAGACACCAATCCCGACAGCAACACGTACGGCATCTGGTCGTGGTTCCTCGAAGAGCCGCTGCCGGACATGGCGCCACCCGACTGGAACTGGGCGGACTTCATCGGGACCTACCTCATCCAGATCGCCATGGACCATGGCGACCGCTTGCCTCCCGACACTGCCGACCGGCTCGACCAGGGCGCCCTGCACGCCGCCCGCTCGATCATCCGCCGCGACGTCGGGCCAGCATATACCAACATCGCGCTCATGGGCACGCATGTCACCTTCTGCGTCGGCGAGCACTATCGCGACGACGAGGTCTTGGCGTATGCCCGCGCCCGCCTGCGGCGTTTCGTCGAGCATACCCGCGAGCACGGCGCCTTCTCCGAGTACAATAGCCCGACGTACACTTCCCTCGCCGCGCGCATCATCGCCCGCATGGGCCGCGACATTGAGGACGAGGCGGCCCAGCCGCTCGTGTCCTGGCTCTACGATCTCGTCTGGGGCGACATCGCCCAGCACTTCCACCCGCCGACACGCCAGTGGTCGGGGCCTCACTCCCGAAACTACTCCACCCTCCTCGGCACGCGCGAGTTGGCGTTCTTCCAGCGCGCGCTCGGCGGCAACGTGCGTCTGATGGATGGCCCCCTCGCCCCTGATCCCGAGGCCGCCCGCCTCAAGGCCCGCTGCCCGGCGAAGTACGTCGAGTACTTCCAGTCCATTCATGAGCCGCGCGAGGTCGTCCAGGTCTACGGCAAAGGCGCGCCGCCCGTCGTCGGCACAACCTACCTCAACGACACGGTCTCGCTCGCCAGCGTCAACCGAGGCAACTTCTGGAACCAGCAGCGCGCCATCGTCGGCTACTGGAACGGCTCCAATCCATCTGCGCTCCAGGTCCAGGTCCTCCACGATGGCTATGATTACTCATCCGCGTGCGTCTTCACCCAGCAGTCCGGGCCTCATGTCCTCGCCGCCGTCGTCTTCGCCACCGATGGCGGCGACACGCACGTAAGCCTCGATAAGATCAAGGACGCCACCATCCAGGCCACTGACCTCCGCCTGCGCTTCAATCTCATCGACGCGGGCGACCTACCGCTCCTCCCGCCGCAACAATCGGTGAAGCAGCTCGTCTCCATGCCCCTCGGCGACGCTCGTCTCGACCTCCGTATCGCCCACGCCGAATTCGGCCCGACCGAGATCGTCTTCGAGGCCTCATCCGCCGACGGCGACTCCCATCTCGACCTCGTCCTCTACCAGGGCGAATCGGCCGCCATCAACTTCGCCGAACTCGAATCGGCTGTCATCGTCTTCGGCCTCCAACTCGCACCCGCCGACGCCCCGCTTCCCTTGCCCGATGTCAAGGTGTCGTCGAACGAGGGCCTCCTCGCCGCTCACTGGGAAACGCCAGGGGGAACGCTCGCGCTCACAGTTCCAAAGAAGCCCGCACCAGGACGCGAGATCACTGAGGCCGTGGAGGGCATCGACGCATGATCGAAACCCAGGGCCTGACCAAGCGGCTGGGCGAGTTCCAGCTTCTCGATGCGACGGTCACCGTCGAGGAGGGGGAGTACTTCGTCCTGCTCGGGCCCACCGGGTCGGGCAAGACCATCTTCGTCGAGTGCATCGCGGGCATCTACACGCCGGACGCGGGCCGCATCCTCCTGGGCGATGACGATGTCACAGACCTCAAGCCCGAAGAGCGCGCGATCGGCTACGTCCCGCAGGACTACTCGCTCTTCCCCCACCTCACCGTGGGGCGAAACATCGGCTTCGGACTCAGGATCCGACGCGAGTCGCCAAGCGTCATCCGCGACCGCGTTGGCAAGCTCGCCGATCTCCTGGGCATCACGCCTCTACTCGACCGCCAGATCCGCACGCTGAGCGGCGGCGAGAAGCAGCGAGCCGCCCTCGCGCGCGCGCTCGCCATCGAGCCACGGGTCCTCCTCCTCGATGAGCCGCTCAGCGCTCTTGA
>CAZKUN010000028.1:19672-54125 GCA_964555935.1 uncultured Armatimonadia bacterium
GAACAGACCCGCGAGAACCTCTGCGTTGAGCTGCGCCGCATCCACAAGGAACTCCGCACGACGACGATCCACGTCTCTCACAACTTCGAGGAGACGCTTGCGGTGGCCGATCGCATCGGCATCATCAGCGGCGGCGAGATCCAGCAGATCGGCACGCCGGCTGAGATCTTCCGTCAGCCGGCCAACGAGTTCGTCGCCCGCTTCGTCCGGTGCGAGAACATTCTCCCCGGCCAGGCGATGCCTCTTGGTGGCGGCTCAACGTTAAGCTTAGCGAGGGGCGTTGAGATCCGCTCATCCGTCGAGATGTCCGGTCTCGCGACGGCTTCGATCCGGCCCGAGGACGTTGAGGTCCTGCCCGCGCCGCCGAGCGATCCCTTGGCAACGAACTGCTTCAAGGGTACCATCACTCAGACGCTCGACCGAGGCGCCACGGTGAAGCTATGGGTCGATGCCGACCCTCGGTTGCGCACGATCGTGCTCCGGCCCAGATGGCTCGCCGAGGGCCTTCACGAGGGAACCGAGGTGTGGCTACGCGTGCCGCCCGACGCGGTGCACCTCTTCCCAACAACGCCCGACACACCGTAGCACCGGCGCCCTCGCCGGTGCAATGCCGTCGTGGGTCAGGCGTCTCGCCTGACGCCGTCGCCCGCGTAGCGACGGGCTTCCAGCCCGTCGATGTCGCCGCCTTACGAGGGGGAACCCGTGGTGAGACAGTTCGCCTTACTTCTCTCGCTAGCCGCCGTCGCGCTCATCGCCTCATGCAAACCCCCAACCGCCGCGACGCCCTCGACCCTCGTCGTCCGCGGGGGGCCACTGCTTGAGGACGTCTTCGCGGAGATCGCCTCTCGCTTCGCCGCCGAACATCCCGAGGTCGATCTTCGAGCCGACTTCACGTGCCCCCCGTGTAAGCTGACCACCCGCGTCGAGGAGGGTATCGATCTCGATGTCTTCATCTCCGCCGGCGAGGTCGAGCTGGCAATCCTCGGCGGCTCAGGAATCGTCGACCGCTCCACCACCGAGCACCTCGGCCGCGCCGAACTCGTGCTTGCCGTCCCGCCCGATAACCCGGCCGACGTCACATCCCTTGGCGATGTCCACCGCGACAGCATCAAGCGCATTTCCATCGGCGATCCGATCAAGACCTCGCCCGGCCACTACGCCAAGCAGGCCTTCACGGCGATGGGGCTGTGGGGTGAGATCCAGCCGAAGCTCAACTTCACCGAGACCGGCTGCAAGGCCCGCCAGGAGGCCGTCCTGGGCTATGCCGATGCTGCCCTGCTCTACAACTTCTGCCTCCACGACGAGGCCGGCACGCCCGAGGTCATCGAGACGGTCGATCCATCGCTGCACGATCCGATCTACATATCCATATCGACCGCGCCCGGGCGCTGGAGCGATGCCGCCGAGGCCTTCGTCGACTTCATGTTCTCGACCGAGACCACCGCCCTGTTGCGGTCGTATGGAATCAAGCCGCTCGACTCGCCAAAGGACGATTCGTGATGCTTACCAGAGGATACTCGTTACGGCTTCAGATGCCCAAGTGCAACCCGTTCGCCACCAAGTCCAGCGCCATCGCGCTGCTGAAAGACGACCTCACCGAGGTGCTGCCCTACATCAACGCTGAGATCCCCGAGTCGGCCTATCACCCGGCCGCGCCCGCCATCAGTTTCAGCCATGGCGAGCACCACATCAGCGTTTGGCCCCGGAAGATCCTCGTCAGCAACCTCACCGGCGAGGCCGAGGCTAACGAGGCCCTCTCCGAGATCACCGATCTCATCAACGATCTCTGGAGCCGCCGCGATTCGCTTGAGCCCGACCATCGCGGGCGCGAGGAACTTGCGGCGATGGATGCCTTCCGCCTTCTACCTGGGGGGAACTGCAAGGAGTGCGGCGAGATTGCCTGCCTGCCGTTTGCGATCAAACTCGTCGTCCGCGAGGTTACCATCGACGCCTGCCCGCCGCTGTTCACCGATGAGCACGCCGACAAGCGCGCCGACCTCATCGAGGCCCTCACCTCCCGCGGCTACCACGTCCCTGCCGAATGCATCTAGCAGCGCCGCCCTCGCCCGCGTAGCGACGCGGAAACTCAGCGAGTTTCCACTCCCGCCCCGTCGAATTCCCGCCCCTGATTCACCACCCGCCTTCGCCCTTCTCCCAGTCCCCGTAAGAGGGGTTTCAACCCCGACGCCGTTCATCGTTGTCCACCGGAAATCCAAACCGTCGGGGCTAAAGCCCCTCTTACGGGGGTCGACGTGATACGGGCACGAGGCCGTCGGTAATGAAGCCTCCCGCAGAGCCCATCAACTCGCCAGCTTCCGAGATGCGACTGATGATGCCGCACCCACACCTTCGCCACCAGCCACGCTCGCGATCTCCCTTGCCGCTACGTCAACACCGTCCGCGCACACCCCAGACGCCAGTGCATACCCCGACGCGAATGGCTGTCGTGCGATGGCCTTTGCGCCAGATGTGCGGCAGGTCGTCTGTTGTGTGACTACGAAACATCAGTCCAGTGTTCGTTGGGGCGCACGTTCAGATGCAATCGTCCATGGAGAGATTGACGAGGTGGCCGCTGATGACCGATGAAACCGCGACAGCCGGGCCTGACGCTCCGCTTGATCCCATCAAAGTGCTGTCTGACGAACTCACGCCTTCTGGGGCTGCCCTAGGGTTCGACGATTACGCAAGGGTCCTATCCGGCGTGATTGTCGGTAGCGACAGTCCTCTAGTCATCGGCGTGTTTGGTGATTGGGGCACGGGCAAGACGACGCTGATGAAGATGGTGAGGGACCGGTTAGCCACGTATGCGCCGCCCTGCGGTCGACCAGAGCCGGACGAACCGGCCGAGCCATCGAAGCAGGGATGGCGCCAACGTCGTAAGAGCAGACGAGACGATGCACAGGCGGGGAACCAGCCAGACGCCGGTCGGCCGTTCGCCATCCATAATCCCCGTGTGGTTCGATCCGTGGCGGTACGAGCGAGAGACGGACATCATTCAGCCGTTGCTCACATCGATCTTCGAGGCCATCGAGGACCGCGCCAGGGGATGGGCGCTGCTCCGTGAGATCGGGAGGTCACGGAAGGCGCTGGCGAGTGGGTTCCTGAAGATGCTGACGTTCAAGGCGAGTCTGGGGGGCGTCGGGCTGGACGTCAAGCCAGGCGAATTAGTCAAGGAGCTGGAGGCGGCGGCGGAAGCACTGCCGGGCTCGACCACCTACCTGCATGCCTATCAACAGCTTAGGTCAGGGCTCAAGAGGTTCGCGCGCGATCATCCTGCCGATGCGACTCCGAACGGTGAGAACAAACTCGTGGTCTTCGTGGACGATCTGGACCGCTGCCTACCCGAGTCAGCACTGGCGGTGCTTGAGGCCGTCAAAGTCTTCTTGGGGTTCAAGGGCATCGTGTACGTGCTGGGGCTCAATGACAAGATCGTTCAGGAATGCGTCGAGGTCAAGTACCGCCCCAAAGACACCGTTGGCGAACATCCCTACGGCGAGGAACTAGGCCGAAGGTACATCGAGAAGATCGTCCAGGTGCCGTTTCGCATCCCAGAGAGCAACCCTTCGGAAATGCGCGAGTTTCTCCACAGCATGATCTCGGACAGCCCGGGCTCGCTCGGGATGCTCGCCGAGCGTAGCGTCCGCTCGCACGTCGCCGTTGAGGAACGACGGGCCGCGTAGGACAAGTTCGACGAAGACGACCTTACGCACCCCATAACGCGGTCGGAACACCTGGCCGTATTCCTCCCCCATCGTCTGCGGGACGCGAAGCGTCTGCTCAATGCACTCTTGGTTGCCGCTCCCATCGCCGAACTCAGTGCGGACCGATCGGACGGAGTTCCGTTCAGTTTGGACCTGCTCCTCGGGCTTCTGGTGCTCCGCTTCTTGGCCCCCAAGGAGTATGCCGATCTGACGCGAGACCCGTTTCGGAACGCTGGCATCATCTTTGACAGAGCTGTCGCAAGGCGGGGGTTACTGGGCGAGGAGCCGGCGAACAATGGCATGGACCGACATGTCGCCCGCTTCCTGCTCGACACGCGGGTACTCGAAGCCACTCCAGAACAGATACAGGTACACGCCAGGGCGACGACAGTGACGGCAGAGCCAAATGCGGAGACACGCCATCCCGAAGAACCACCGGGCCTAGAGGAGTTGGCGCGCATGCTGCGGCTCAGTGCCGACGAGCCTGCACAGAAGGCGGCTCAACAGGTGCGCGCGCTGAATCACGCGGACTTCCTCGCCATTGTCGAGGACCTGCGACAGGACCTTCGCTCTCAGGAGCCAGGGGAGGCTGCAACTGGAGCCACGGCGCTGGGGCGTCTAGCAGAATCGGCCAGCGTAGCCATCCTCGAACTCCTGGAGGTGCTCCAAGAGCACCCGGATGCGGGTGATAGAGTCGCTGCGGCACACGCCCTTGGACGCATCGGCGATGGCCGGGCCGTCGACCTCCTCGCAACCATTGTGCGCAACCCACAGGAGTCGGCGCACCTACGCGCCCATTGCGCCACGTCGCTCGGGATGATCGGGGGCACGGACGCCACGTCTCAACTGATCGGAGCCCTCGGTGAGCCCGAAGTTAACGTCGCTGCCGCGGTGCAGAACGCCATCCGGGTCCTCGACCCGCCGCCGGTCCGTGAATTGGCGGCGGTCATTGGAGGCGCGGACGACGGCCGTGCAGTCGAGGCGGCCGGAGCTTTACTCGCATCGATGGGGCGCGATGTTGCCGAGGTCATCCCCTCACTCCTGGCGGCGGCCTCACAGGGGAAATCCAGCGTGACCGAGGCCGTGACGCGAGTGTTAATGGACATCGCTGGGGAGGCGGATGCCGAGGCACTGTTCGCTGGCCTGCAGAATAAGAGCGAGGCCACTCGTGCAGTCGTCTTACGCGTCCTGATCAAGACACCCGCGATCGGCCGGGGGAGAGTGCCCAGGATCGGCGGTCTCGCGCACGATCCCAATGGGAACATTCGCTTTCTGGTCGCGGAGGCGCTACGCAAACAGGGGCCGCTAGCCCAGCCCTACTTGGATATCCTGCGGGAGGACGACGACGCGAAGGTCTCGCAGGTGGCTCGGGATGCCTACGACGAGGCTGGACAGGGACCGGCCTACGACTGACTGACGCCCGCGATCTCCGTGTGCATCGCGCTGTTGACCTCATGCGCCGCTTCGGCCGCCGGCCCCCCACCCCTTCCCCACATCCGTCCCGGCAGCCACCACGAATACCGAGCGGGCCGGCGAAAGCCGGCCCGCTCGCTATTCGTGGCTTACTTGGGGTCTGGGGCTCAACAGCCCCAGAGGGGTTCTCCGTTGCCGTCCGTCCTGCCGTCAGTCGTCTTCCGTCGCAGTCGCCGTAACCGGGCCTCCACCTCTCGCTCCATCCGCTCCATGCACGATGACCCAGATCGGGCAGTCGGTGAGCGTGAGGGTCACGCTGATGGTCTCGCCGGCGTCGTTCACGTCGGCTTCGATCTCTCGGTCTTCCAAGGGGTCGTGCACGCGATAGACCTCACCCGTCACGCCTGGCAGTTCGATGCGGTACGTGCCGGCATCGGTCACGTCGTCCACGATGTTGCGGGTCTGGATGTAGGCGGCGATCGCGAGGGTCGTGTCATCGATCTGGAACGGCAGCAGGCAGAACGCGTCGCGGTAAGTCAGCGCCTCGGGCGTCACCTTGCTGGGGTCCCACGAGTTCGGATCCTCGCCTTCGTGGATGGTGGTGATGATCTCGGCGCCGTCCGCGGTGAAGACGGTCTTCTCCTGCCCGGATAGCTGCGTGACCCTCGGGTGGAGTTGCATCAGTCGCTCCGGCGGCACGTCGGTCGCGCCGTCGAGGAGCCCCATCATCCGCCGCACCGGTTCGAGCGCGGCGAGGTGTGATGTGTCGCCGCTATCGACCCACTTCTGCTCCCACGATTCCTTCCAGTCGCCGGGGTTGCGGAGCGATCCGTCGTAGATCGCGGTTAGCCCCTTGTTCAGGTAGAAGGGGTACATGCGGAGCCAGTATTTCGAGACGTAATGCTCCGGCCGTTTCTCTAGCCGCGATGCCCATGGCTCGGGCGCCCCCACCTCGTTGAGGAACAGCCCGTTCTCGGTCATGTACCGCGTCCAGCCCTCGGGCGCGCGCTCCTCCTCCACCAGGAGGTCACGCATCTCCGGCTGCATCAGCGAGATGATGCTGTGGGACCCGATGTAGTTGCCGGAGTGCTCGGGGAAGAACGCGTTGTACCTCGGCACGAACCCATCGACGTTCCTGAACGCCTCGATCATGTGCCCGCCCTTGTCGCGCGCGTAGGCGGGGAAGTCCAGCCACCGGTTGCCGTAGGTATGGTAGCTCTCGCCCGTCGCGTTGCCGGAGCGCTTGCCGTGCCAGAACCCGCCGAAGAAGAAGCTCGTGTTCGCGAAACCGTTGATGACTCGCGGTCCTTGCGGATAGTGTTTCCGAATGGCGCGGGTGGCGGTCTCGATCATCCGGTCGGAGTCGTGGTGCCCCTCAATGCTGGGGTCGTAGTTCTCGATGTCCAGGAACATGGTCCCGAAGGTCATCTCGTTCCAGATCTCAAAGTCGATGTCGCTCGCCGGCACGCCCTCCTCCTTCGCGATGCGCGCCACGAGGTCCGCGTGCTGCTCCCAGCCTCCATACGTTTCGGCATCGGTTCTCGGGTCGCCGAACGGCCGGTACTGAAGCGTCGCGATCATGACCTCCTCATCCGCCTCGACGTCCTCGGGGAGGCCCTTCGCGAGGTGCGCGATGTATGCGTTCGCATCGGCGGCGGGGGTGTGCTCGACCCTCGTGAAGAGCCCCTGCGCCGCGCAGTACTTGCTGAGCCCGCTGATGCCCGAGTAGCCGATCCGGATGATGCCTGGGTTGTCGATTTGCAGCAGCGCCCGAGTCGATCCCTCGGCCGTGGCCTCGAGGAATCTCGCCCGCGTCTGCAGCAGTCCGCACGGCAATCCTTGGTGCGCGTTCAACAACACCACCAGCCGGAATCCGTGCTTCCGCGATGCCTGCAAGATCGCGCGATACTTCGCGTCCATGTCGCCAGAGAGTTCCATCGGCTGGCGCAGGTCAGAGCGGTACTGGGTGTGCCCCCAACCGACCTCGGCTCGGAACGCGCCGATACCACATTCATGCAGCGTGCCCAGCAACCAGTCGGCGTCCGCCGGCCGCTTGATCTGCTGGCAGGTGGTCCAGTTCCCGACCCCGTCGACCAGCCGTTTCGCCGGCACGGTTTCCAGGTATCGCGCCCATCCGGTCTGCAGGTGCGAGCTGATGATGTAGGAGCTGAATCGCCCGCCCAAGTTCATTGCGAGCAGTGGCTCGGGCCGCGGCACGGGGACGTCAACAGGGGGTTGCGCGCACCCCGCGTTCAGGCTGAGGAGCGCCATCATGCACAGCGCCAAATGTCTCATGTCCACTCCTTACCCCACCAACTTCCTCGCCATCCGGCAGTGAACCGGAAAAACGGGCGATTTGAATGTGGTGGATGGGGAAAGCGTGCTCGCGCGGCGAAAAATCCGAAAAAGGGGGCAGAAAACCCTCCAAAAGAGGCCTCGCGCCTCGATTCTTTTGCACTTTTTCGGGCACCGGAAGCCTACTTCCGGGTCCTAGTTTGGCGCCGCGAGGCGCCACTCGGCAACACTCAGATTCGCCTCGCGCATCGGGGTCACGAGGTCCCATTTGGGCCGGTCCGTGATGTCCACCATCCCAAAGGCCACGTGCTCGCCGAAGAACGGTTTCTCACCCTTGCCCGGGCCTCGTCCGGTCAGCTCCTGGTCGCCATATAGGAAGAACATCATGCCAACACAATACGGATCCTCGGCGGCGGATTTCATCCACGCCCGGTAGCGCTCTCCCGCCTCGGAATCGTCGCGGACGCTCACATGGTAGCGGCCGAATCCGCGCGTTCCATCGTACCATGGAGGGAAGCCGAATTCGCCGCAAATCACGGGCTTGTCCGCCTCTTTCTGGAGGCGCTGGAGGAGGTCGTTTTCATACTCCAGGCCATACCGATCGTAGCCGATCACGTCGCAGTGGCGGGCCATGATCTCCCAGTCCGCCTCACCCTCCCACCACTCGAACGCGACCCAATTTCCGAGGTACATGTGGTCAGGATCGATCTCTTTCACCAACCTGTAGATCGTCCTGTAGTAAGCGTCCTGGTAGAACTCCCGGCAGCTTTCGAGCAACTCATCCGATAGCTCCGGTTGCTCCGAAGCCAAGGTCGCCGGATCCACTCCTCGGGCTTCGATCAGATGGTCGACGAGGGCCTTCCTTGCCGGCACGTCGGCATCCATCTTCATGATGTCGGCGATCTCGGATCGCTTGATGGCTTGGTCCTTTTCGTTGCCGAAGGACCAGCCGATAATGTATGGATCATCGATGCCGTCTACCATCTGCTCCTCGAGGTTTTGCTTGAACTTCTCGACCACGGCATCGTCCCACACGTCCGGGTGATGCACGAGGTTGGGCGTGGCCCACGACCAGAGGTCCGGTGCATGGGCCATGTCGGGCGGGCTGCCCCATTTTCCGCCGCCGTGAAAGCCCCAGGCGCGGAGCCGATCGACGCAGCGCTCGGTCGCCAGCTCTTCCCATCTGGGGCCGTACTTGCGGATCAGGTTGGCGCGGTAGAAGCTCGCATACTCGGTGTCTTCCCACTCACCCCAGGGGTCCGTTCGCCAGCAGTCAGCCCACGCTCCCGCCGTCGGAGGGAGTTCCTCGAAGAGGTACTCGCGGTCAGTCACGGGCGTGCCGTGCTGTCGCGCCCCCGGCGCCGCGCAGACGCCGACGTAGAAGCACGGATTCCCCTCAGGGGTGATGAGCCACCAGTAGCCGTCGCGCTTCGTTACGCGGAAGAAACCGGTGGCGTCCGCCGTCCAGCCAGCCTTCAGGTAGCCGCCGAACTCGTCGTAGTCAGCCGACGGAGGCATCGCCGCCAGTCGCTGAGATTCGCTCGCGATGTCATCAAGCAGTTGGCGCTCGTTCGTGATCTTGCCCGGCCAGTCGGCGGCGTCGTTCTGACCGAACCGGTCGATGACCGGCGACATGGCGACGAGGTCGTAGACCTCCGGGCGGACGGTCGCCTCCACGGTCAGCGTGTCGCCCGGCTGCACGTCCAGTTCCACCTCGGTGGGGCCACCGCGCTGGAAGATCTGCAGCGAGGCCGGCCGCGCGGCGGCCTCGGCGAGGGACACATCCACGGATGCAGCTTCCTCGCCGCCACGCTCGACGCGCGCTGAGATCGACTCCTGGGTCATGATGTAGTCCCCCAGGTCCGTGCCCCAATCGGGCGGGAAGCCGGCCCGCAAAGGCCCATCGTGAGGCATGAACCCACCCTCACTGACTTCGACGAGTTCGTCGTCGATATACAGCTCCGCGATCTCGGGCGTGATGACCGCGCGGACGGCGTAGCTCTCGCCGGCGTAGAGCGGCGCGTCGTGGCTGATGAAGCGCCAGTTCTCGCCATCCGCGACGCCGAGAACGATCGGCAGCTCGGCGAGTTCACAACCCTCGAACGCGAGGTAGAAGCCGCGTTTCTCCTCCCACTCATACTGACCGGCCAAGTGGAAGCGACAGTTCTGCGCGGCGGCCTGGGCCGCAATCGCGCTCACGATTCCGGCGAGGGCCAGCAGCGTCAATCGGCGTGTCATCCGCGTTTCCTCGACCATCGATACTGAATTACCTGTCACATTGGGAGGTATTCGGCGCGGTGGTTCTTGTTCCTTGCTAGTGACAGCGGACGATGGCGTTTCGCTGATTACGTCTGAAGCATTGCCCGACTTTCTGCGGTGCTGCAGGGAGGTTCCGATGATGAGCGCGCGCTCCCAGACAGCGTTGATCGTGTTGGTGCTGATAGCCTCGGTCGGTCTTGTCGCATGGTCGGCCCGCGGGCCCGGGCCCAGAGCCACGTCGTGGACGGAGGACCAGAACGGTCCCGAACTCCTCGCCCCCCAACCCATCCCAGGCGGCACTCCGATCGAATGGGAAACGAGCTTGGCGAAGGGCCTTAAGAAGGCGGCCAAGGCGGGTAAACCCGTCATGATCGACTTCTACGGCGTGTGGTGTAGCTGGTGCAGGAAGCTCGACAAGGACACGTTTCCGGATGCTCGGGTCCAGGGCGCCGCGGCGGACTTCATCTGCGTGAAGGTCGACGTGGACGAGGACGTCGAGAGCGCTCGCAAGCATGATGCCAGCAGCCTCCCGACGACCGTGTTCTTGGACTCGGCGGGTGAAGAGATCCACCGCGTTACCGGCTACCAGCCGCCGGCGGCGTTTGCAGAATCGATTGCGGTGGCTAAGGCGAAGATCTGACGGAGCCGTCCTGGCAGTGGTTCTTCCATGGGCTAGGCAGCCCATGGCACCCCCGCGTTGGTAACGAGCGAGGGACGGCTGCGGACGTGGAAACTCACACGACGAGTTTCCCTGGCGTCCGCGCTCCACGGGCGCGGGTGCTACGCGCGGAGTGGGAGTGCATGAGCAGGGATCCCTGCTCATGCCCGCCGGCCCCATCCTCATGCGCGAACGACCGGGACAGCCGGCCATTTTCCCTGGCGGACCCGCAGTCTGAGTTCCCATGGCAACTGTCCCCGAGTCTTCGCCCCAGTATGGCCGCTACCAACCTCGGCCCCGGCTCTCCCTCCAGCACGATCGGCCGCGCGTGCTCGCCACTGTTGTCCATTACCACCCGCCTCGCCCCTCTCCCAATCCCTGCAAGAGGGGCTTTAGTCCCGACGCCGTTTACCGTCGCGAATCAGAAAGCCCTCCCGACTCTCTCGAGTCACGGAGGGCGTCGATACCTTTCACAACCTTACCTCTCACCCGCGCACGACTCGGATCGGAATCGCGGGGATGACGCCGAGAGACACTCGTTTCTTGCGCGGCACTTCGCCTCCTGAGGCCACGCCCTCCACCTCGGTCGATGCCTCAACAATGAGGTGCGCCGAATCGCCCGCCAAAGCCGTGTTCGCATCGGCCTTCACGGTGAGCACCACGCCGTTGGCCACGACCGTCGCGTCCTTCAGCGTAATGCCTCGGGGTTGCGCCGCGAGCCGGAACCGTACGGACTCGAGCGCCGACTGCCGTCGATCCGGCAGAATCTCCGGAGCCTTCACCCGCACCTGAGCCGTTCCACCCAGCGGGATCTGCACTGGATTCGTGCTGGTCAACTCGATGCCGGGCACGAGCGGACGCCAGATCGCCGGTACGGGGCGATACCCGGTGACCGCTACCAGCAGCTCATCCTGCACCACGAGATGCCGGTACAGGAACGCCTGCATCATGTCCTCGGCGGGCATCACTGGGCGCACGACCGGGGCGCCGTCGATTTGCGCGAGACCCTCCAGTCGCATCGCGAACGCTTGTACCGGCGCGTTCGGCGGCGCGGTGAGCCTGACGTCGACGGAGTCCTCGTTACTGGGGATCCGCGCTTCGTTCAGCGTGAAACCAGCGGGCGCGTCCTTCAGCCCCACGCTGATGTCGCCCGCGAAGCCATCCTTGCGGACCGCGTGAACGGTGAGCGTCGCCGACCGACCTGCCCCGATGTTGATGCTGGACGGCGTCAGGCGCAGCGCGAAGTCGGGCTGCGGCGGCCCGATCCGAAGTCGGTAACCGTACGCCTCGCCGCCCTTGCGTTGCGTGTCGCCGAGGCGGATCGCGTACGTCCCATCCGCCGGCAGCGTCGCTCGCAGGTATGAATCGGCCTGGTGCGTGACCAGCCCCATCTCGGGGTCATCGGTGTCGTCGTTGGTCTCGATCACTTTCCCCGCCGGGTCAACCAGTCTCAGGACTGAATCGAGTGGCGAGTTTAGCCGCCGCGCGAGGACCTCGGCCACCAATTCATCGCCCGCTCGGCCAGTGAAACTGAACGTGTCCACATCGCCGGGCGTGTCGACGCGACCATTAACGGTCAGCGGGAGCGTCACGTCTTGCGCGTCACCGGTCGTGTTGTTGGGCTCGGTCTCCACCTGCTCGGGCTGGGCACTCACGGCGTGAGGGATCTCGTTGCAGAGCCCTTGGTCTTCACCCATCCGCGCCAGCCTGATCGGGGCGCCGCCGGGATCGGTGTCTAGCTCCAGCGTCTCCGCCGGCAGGTTCCATCCCGACACGGTCGCCGTCGTCGGCGCGCCGGCTTGTCCGCCAAGCGGGAACACCTGCGTGACAAACGGCAGTTCGCCCGCAGTGACGCGATACACGAAGTCATCCCGGCCGCGGTAGATCGCGTCGCGAACCTCCAGCCCGTACACGCCGTCCTCGGGGATATTGCAGAGAAGCACCGGGTCGGGATCGAAGCGATAGTCGTCGCCGTACGCCACCTCATTCCCGCTCGGGTCATATAGCGCCATCGTCGCTTGGAACCAGCCGGGCACCGCGTCGGCCAGGTACGGGACTAGCTGCCGGGCCTCCATGCGGATCACGAGTTGCTGGCCCTCGCGCGCGCGGATGCGGAAGCGGTCAACCTCGCCGGGCATGACCTGCCCGTTCAGCACCACCGGCAGATCCACCACCGGCGCCGCCGCGGTTGCGCCGGGCCCGGATAGGTCCTCCTCCCGGATCTCCGGGAGCACGCCCACCTGCAGGCGCGTCGGGTTGGTCAGCCCGGCGGGCGTCATGAGCCGAAGCTCCCGATGGCCCGGCGCCACGTCTGCGTCGATGGTAATCTCGATCTCCACCTGCTCGCCGATTTGCGCGTTCGGTTGCTTCCGGGAGTCGAAGAACCTCGCCTGCAGCCGCTCCACTTCCCTGGCGCTCTTCTCGTCCAGGTCCCTCAGCCACGGGTGGTCGGGCAGCGCGGGCTTCTCCGCTTGCATCATCATCATCCCGCCGCCGATAGCCTGGTCGCTCCATCGCCGCCTGACCAGTTCGCGCAGGAACGTGCGGACCTCGTTCAGCTCCTGGTTGTTGAGCGGGCGAACGTGCTCGAGGATCTCGGCGCGCGCGCCGGTGCCCGAGACGTAGACATTGTCCGCCCCGCCGATGAACTGTCCGCCCACCGTGACGCGGAAGGTCGTCCCCCGCTCGCCGCCGGCGGGGTAGACGTACCCAATGTGAGGCCCTTGGGCGCAGACCCAGGCACTCGCCAGGCAGGCGAGGAGAATGGTCATCAACCAGCGCGCGTGTCGCGTCATCTTCTAGCCTCTCGGGCTACGTAATCTCAGTCAGGCGACCGTCGCCCCCGGCGGCCTCGTCCAGCGGCATGACCTTGATCTCCTGGCCGCGCGCGTTGAGCAACGGGCCATCCGGGTCGATGCCGAGCTGCGCGTACATGGTCCCGAGAAGATCCTGGGGCGTCACCGGTCGGTCCGCCACGTTCTCACCCTTTGCGTCCGACGCGCCGATAACATTCCCGCCCTTGAATCCGCCGCCCGCCACGACCGAAGAGAAGCACCGCCCGAAGTGACTGCGGCCACCGTTCCAGGGCGCCTGCCAGTCGACTTTGGGAGTGCGTCCGAACTCGCCGCTCCACCAGACGATCGTGCTGTCGAGCAGGCCGTTCTCGTCCAGATCCTGCAGCAGCGTCGCCATGGCGCTGTCCAGCTGCGGTAGCTTCCAACGCATGGTCTCGAAGTGCTGCTTGTGCGTGTCCCAGCCACCGTAGTTGATCGTGACATACGGAACGCCGGCAGCCACCAGCCGCCGCGCCATCAGACACGACTGCCCGAACGTGTTTCGGCCGTAGCGCTGGCGGAGTTCGTTGTCCTCTTGGCCCAGGTCGAACAGCTTCCCGGCGTCGCCGAGAATCATGTCGTATGCATTCGTCTCCGACGTGTCGAGTTTCGCCGCTTGTGGGTGCTCGCCCAGAGCCCCCTTCAGCGTGTCGACCGAGTGCAGAAGTTCGCGCCGACTCCGCTGACGGTCGTCCGAGATGTTCCCCACAATCCCATCCACGACGAACCGGTTCGCATTGGGGTCGCCGCCGGTGGCAAACGGCTTGTACCGCGGGCCTAAGAACCCCGACTCATCGAAGCGCCCCTGCGGCGCGGTCAGCACGACGTACGGCGGGACGAGGCTCGTGTAACCGGCGTCGTACCCTTTGAACTTGGATACAACAGCGCCCGCGGACGGGTATACCAATCGCCCGCCGGGCAGGCGGCCCGTCTGGACGATGTAAGCCGCCGTCTCATGGCCATTGTTGCCATGCGTCATGCTGCGGATGATCGAGTACTTGTCGGCCTGCTGCGCGAGTTGCGGAAGCAGTTGGCCGATCCGGATCCCATCCACATTGGTTTCGATGGGCCGGTTCAGCGGGCCGCAGTAATCACGCCCAGCGTCTGGCTTGGGGTCGAACGTGTCGAGGTGACACGGGCCGCCCCACATCCAGACCTGGATGACCGCCTTCGCCTTGGCCGCCGGCGCCTGGGCGTGGCCACGCCCAGCGAGCCCGGCCAACGGGCCGCTCAGCGCCAATCCCGTTGCTCCCAGGATACCCCGCTTCAACGCGTCTCGCCGGCTGATTCCGCCTGTCTTCTCGCTCATGGCTATTCTCCGATTCATCCGGAATTACGCCAGCACCCCATGGGCCACCCGGCCCTGTAGGAGGGACTTCAGTCCCGACGCCGTCCGGGACTGTCCAAGTGTCGTTCACGCAGGACTGTCTCCTGTTGCCGTTGCTGTTCGCCCTCATGGGTCACGCGTCGTCCGTCTAGTGCCGATACAGGAACTCCATCGTGTTCACCAGCGACCACGCCAGATCGACCGCCGCGTCATCCGCGCTCAGGTCCGGTGTCTCGTAATACGCCATCGCCGCCACCTGTTCCTTGGGCGTGGGCTCGCGCGAGAGCAGGGCCATATACACGCCCTGGACCACCGCGTTCCGATCTCCGCGCGCAGCGATAGCAATCCGCCGCAGTCGATGGCTCTTCATGACCCGGCGCTGAACGTCCGCCGAGTTCAGCAGGTACAGCCGCTGCGCGTCCGACGGCTGGTTGTTGCGCTCAGACTCCAGTCCCGTGTCGCGCGCCGGCCGCCCGAACATCTGCAGGAACGGACTCGTGATGCTCCCGTCCGCCAGCGAGATCGTCCGGTGATCTCTCGGGATGTACGTGAACGGTTCGGGGATGGCGCTGAAGTAGCTCTCTGACGTCCCCCCCAGCCAGGCAAGCGCGTCGACCAGCACCTCCGCGCCCAGTCGCCGGACGGGATAGTGCGCGTGCATCGCCTCCGCGTTTGGGTCATCGCCGCGTGGAATGGATGATTGCTGATACGTGCGGGAGTTCAGCACCAGCCGGTAGACGTGTTTCAGGTCGTACTCAGCCGCCACCAGTTCGTCTTCGAGGTAAGACAGCAGCTCCGGGTTGACGGGCGGGTTGTCGTCGCGCATGTCGTCCGGCTCGTGCACGATGCCGCGCCCCATCAGCCATGTCCACACGCGGTTCGCGATGTTGCGCGTGAACCACGGGTTCTCGGGGGTGATGAGCCAATCGGCGAAGACCTCGCGAGGGTCGTCATCGGGGCCAATCGTCACCGTCGTGCCGTCGGGGAACGTGCCCTCGATGGGCTCCGTCGCCTCAAGGTCGAGGTAGACAATCTCCTCTTTCCACTCCTCCGTCTTCTTCATGGCCACGCGCGAGAAGAACGTCGCCATGCCCTCGCGACGCGCCTCGGGCCAGTTCGCGACGCGCGTTCCCATGAACGTCAGCGCGACCGCCGCGGCATAGCCGGCCGGCTCGCGGCCCTGGACCGCGCGGTAGAAGTTCACTGGCGGAACGCGGAAGTTGCTCCCGTTGGAGGTCAGTAGCCCCCGCACGAACTCGTCGTACGGTCGGTTCTCCTTGACGGCCTCGCGGATCCAGCGGTGATAGGCTTGCACGGCGTTTGGCCACAGGTTGATGGGGAATTCGGCTTTGACCCGCAGCAGGTCGCACCATTTCAGCGACCAGTAATCGGCGAACTCGTCCCGATTCAGCAGGTCCTCAATCAGCGTGGCGCGCTTGTCGGGGGAATCATCTTGTAGGAACTCAACCGCGTCCGCCGGCTCGGGCAACGTGCCGATCACGTCCAGGTAGACGCGTCGGATGAACACGCCATCCGAGCACGGATACGCCGGCTCGATGCCCTTCGCTTGCAGGGCCGCCAGCACGAGGGCGTCGACCTCGTTCGCGGGCGTTGACCACGTGTCGGTCTCAAACGGACGCGTTGGCTGCGAGTCCGCAGCCTGGCCGCTGTGGAGCGCCACGAGTATCGTAACGACGGCGAGACAAGGTCTGATCAAGCGCATCTCTCTCGCACGACTCCCTGGCTTCGGGATCTTCGGAGAACGGCCCTGGCAACCCCACTCCCAGCTCGTCGAATCCACCCCATGGACCGTCCACATACTAACACGCGCGAATGACCAAGGTTCAGTTCTGATGCAGTGGCTGCTCGCGGTTTGATGGCTCAATCCGCCGACTTGAGCGTTAGTTACTACGGTAAACGCCTGCCGCCGGGCCGCTGATCCGCCGGTAGCCGCCTCGTAGCATGGGCATCCGTGCCCACGCGCGCCGCACATACTTCCTGGGAGACATCACCATGCCAAATCCGCGCGCAATCACCATCATCGCCGCCGCGCTCGTCGCCTTGGCCGCCACCAGCGGCGTGGGGGCGCAGGAAGCCCTCTCCGCGAAGCTCGATCCGTCGGGCATGATCAACATCAGCCAGGGCGCCGCCGAGTTGGTGATGATCGAGTTGAACGCCCACGGTCCCAACTGGCAGCACGCGCCACAGGAGACGGCCACGGCCGAGATCACCGATCTCCCGGACGGGGATGGCAAGCAGGCTGTCGGCACTTTGCCGATCCCCGGCACGGACGGCGCCGCCCTGCAGTTCACCGAGACGGTGAAGGTGCTTCCCCAGGGCCTCAATCTGTCCTACGACATCAACATGACCAAAGCGGCCCGGATCAATGGTCTGCAGCTATCCATCATCCTGCCGGTGGCCCAGTATGGCGGCGAGGAGCTGATGGTCACGCGGCCGGGCGACGACCCCGACCTCGCCGGTCTTCCGCTGGAGGAGCCAGAGCGTAACTTCCAAGTCTGGAACGGTCAGGGGTCCAAGGTCAAAGTGGCGGGTGGGACTGACAAGGAGTTCTCAGTCGAGTTGCGCGCGGCAGCCGATCTCATAGTTCAGGATTTACGTCAGTGGGAGCGACCGATCTTCGAGATTCGTTTCCCCGCGATCATGCAGCAGGAGGGCCGCGACGTAGCCGCCGAGGACAGGTTCCACCTCGACCTCACGATCACGTTCGCAGCGCCGCTGGAACTCGCAGGCCCATAGCCCCTCGACGCTCTGCCGTCGGAGGGGCCGAATGGGGGATGTATGGGGTCCCCATCCGGCCCGCGCCGTCTCCTCTGCCTCATCATCTTCCGCCTCCTCCGGCGCTTCCTCCGGAGCAACTTCCTCCGCCAGGGGCTCCGGCTCGTCCTTGCTGGCCATCGGCCCGCCGTCTGAGAACAGCGCCCCCAGCGTCAGAGTCACCATCACCGCGGCGAGCGCGGCCTTCAACAGCCCTCCGGCCGCGCGACCCAGAAAGGCCCCCCAGCCGGCCTTCTTAGCCTCATCCTTCGGCGTCCCCTGACGCAGCTCGTACCAGTACCCGCCCAGGAATCCGCCCGCCATGCCACACGCCAGTGTCCCCACAGTCGCGCCGACGATCGTCCCGAACGGCCCGGCGAGTGACAGCACCGCCGTGCAGATCTGCCCGCCGACGATCACGCCCGTAAACCCGCCGACCATCGCCCAGAACGCCGCCTTGGTCGTGCCTCCGAACTTCTTCGTCCCCCACGCGCTGAGGACGTTATCGCCCGCCTCGGCGATGATGGTCAGCACCAGGAAGAAGATCAGCATCCACCATGGCGGTCGCTGCCATCCCGTGCTGATCGACAGGATGCACGTGATGATGAACACGACCGTCGCGCCGGGGATTCCGATCAGACACGCGACAACCGCCGCGATCATCAGGATGACCGCCAGCCCAATGCCAATCCACGCCAATATCGCCAGGAAAATGCTCATCGTACCTACCCTAACGACCCACGCGCCTCGCCGGTTGCACCCACGCTCGCCTCCCCCTCCCACGCCGCAACCAGCACCCTCCCTGTAAGAGGGGTTTCAACCCCGACGCCGTCGCCGTCCCCTACACCTTCTCGATGAACTCAATCTCCGGCGGCCCCGCCAGCGCCTCTCCGACCTTAGCCAGAAACGCCTTGAAGTGCGGAAGCTCCATGTGCGCGTCCAGATCCTCCTGCGTCTTCCATTCCTCGAGCACGTACAGCTTCGTCGCATCCTCAGCGCCTCGGCAGACCACATACTCGATGCATCCCGGCTCCTCGTTGCTGGGCCCTGAGAGTTCAGCCAGCGCCTCCGCGACCAGCGTCTCGCTACCGGCCTTTGCTTCTATGCGCGCAATCAGTTTGACCATTCGCTCGTCTCCTCATGGTGTAGTCGCCCGCTCCATTTCCCCTTCACGCCCCCAAACCCCTGTAGGAGGGGTTTCAACCCCGACGCCGTTCACCGTCCCTCGCATCATCGCCCCACGAGGACCTTCGGCCCTTCCGCCGAACTACTGATGCCACGTCGTAGACTGCTGGCCGTACATGCCGTCGGAGGGATACGTGCTATGCGGGTGCCGCTGCTAGTTACGCTCAGAACGGGCCAGGTCGGGACGTTCAGCGTCTCGATGCCGGCGAATGTGAGTTTCGGATATGGGACGCGCAATGAGATCCCGGAAACTATCGCGAAGTATGGGAAACGCGTCCTCTACGTCACCGGCAAGCGCTCGCTCAAGACCTCAGGTCTGCTGAACGAGTTGGTCGATGCGGCCAAAGCGGCTGAACTCGAGCCCGTCGTCTTCGATGGCGTCGAGGCCGAGCCGCTGGTCGAGACGGTCGATCGCTGCCGCGACATGTTGCTGGACGAGGACATTGAGGTCGTCGTGACGGTCGGCGGCGGGAGCGTCATTGACGTCGGCAAGGCGGCCGCCGCGCTCGTCGATTCCGAACTCCCAACGGCCGAGCACCTCGCCGGCGCGGAAATGCCCGAGGACGGCCTGCCCATCATCGCCGCGCCGACGACGTCTGGCACCGGAGCCGAGGTCACCCCAAACGCCGTCCTCCGCGACCTCTCCGCCGGGACAAAAGCCAGCATCCGCGGCGATCATCTCCTCCCGATCGCGGCGATCGTCGATCCCCAGCTCACCATGCACGCTTCCGCGCAAGTGACCGCTCATAGCGGGCTCGACGCGCTCACGCAGGCCATTGAGGCCTACACGTCTCTCGGCGCGAACACCTTCACCGATGGGCTGGCGTTCCAGGCGGCGATCCGCATCGGCGTCTCGCTGCAGATGGCCTGCCTCGACGCAAAGTCATGGCCCGCGCGCGAGAGCATGGCGCTCGGCAGCCTCTTCGCGGGGATCGCGCTGGCGTCCGCGCGGCTCGGACTCGTTCACGGACTCGCGCACCCGATCGGGATGATATATGGCATCCCCCACGGGCAGATCTGCGCGCTGCTGCTGCCCTACGTGATGGACTACAACGCCCCCGCGTGCGGCGAGAAGTACGCGACGCTGGCCCAGGCGATGGGAGTCGGCGAGAGCCCGGACGATCTCATCCTCTGGGTCCGCAAGCTCAGCCACGAGATCGGCGTTACCGGCTCGCCCGGCGACCACGGGCTGAAGTCGGACGACCTCGACAGGATCATCCCGCCAACCATTGCGTCTGGATCGACCAAGCACAACCCGCGCGAGGTCACCGAGGAAGAGCTGGCCGAGTTGCTCAACGCGATGATGTTGCCGGGGGACGAACACTGGCAGGGAAGGGAGAGCGAGTAGCATGGAGCAAGTCAACGAGCACGATCTCGAATTCCGCAACGGCGACAACGGCCCGAAGTACCTCTTCCGCGGCCCTCACTGGGAGGGCGGAATCATCGTCTTCAAGCCAGGCCAAGAACTCGGCGCGCACAAGCACGCCGAGGTCGAGGAGACCTTCTATTTCGAGACCGGCACGCCCCAAATGGTCGTCGACGGGACCTCGATTCGCGTCAAGCCCGGCGACGCGTTCAAGCTCTCGCCGGGCGAGGCGCACAACATCATCAACGACGCGGATGAGGACACGCGGATCATCTTCATCAAGGCGCCCCACGTGCCCGGCGACAAGGTAGATGTCTAGAGGCTGCCTCAAAGCCCGTCGCTACGCGGGACAGTGACAGGCGGGACGCCTGTCCTACGGGCCGACAGCGAGGTCGGCGCAGATGAGGTGGTTGTCGTTGCGGGCGTAGATGCGGCGGCCGGCGAAGGCCGGAGGGGACCAGACATAGTCGCGCCCTGCGGCCTTGTTGGTCGGGTCGATGAGGTGGGCGCGGCTGGACTCCGCGTAGCCATCAGGCGACAGTGCGGCGGTGATGAGATCGCCCTGCTCGTTGGCGATGAAGTACCGATCCCCATGACGGATGAGGAAGGCGTTCCACCAGCGGCCATCGCCGGTGGCCTCGAGGGTCTCCCACTGCTGCTCGCCGGTCTCGGCATCGACGCAGCGCAACTGCCCGTACGTGCAGATTCCGTAGAGGTAGCCGTCAACGAGTTGAGGGGTACACATCAGCGCGTGGAGTCCGTCGGGCTCGCGCTCGTTCTCGCTGCTTCCCCGCCAGAGGACCTCGGCCTCGGGGCGGTCGGCGGAGAGTCTCATCATCAGCGGACCGTCGTAGAACGCGGATACGAATAGCATCCGCCGGCTGGGATCGTAGATCGGCGTGGCGATCGACATCGCGTAGCGGATTTCAAAGGGCTCGCTCCAGTGAAGCTCTCCGGTCTCGGGGTCGAGCGAACTGAGGGCGTTTGGCAGCCAAGCGATGAGCTGACGCGTGCCCCCGGCCTCGATGATGATCGGAGGGCAGTAGCCGGCTGAGTCAGATTCGAGCGAGCGCCAGACTTCGTCGCCCGTGTTCTTATCAAGCGCCATCACGGCGGCGTTGGGCTTCCCACCGACGACCACGATCAGCTTGTCGCCATCAACCAACGGCGCCGCCGCGACGCCCCATCGAGGGACGCGCGCGCCGAAATCGGCGACGTAGTTCTTCTTCCAGATCACCGCGCCGCTGGTCGCGTCGAGGCAGTGGAGATCGCCCATCGTGCCCAGCGCGTAGACCTTGCCCGAGTCGATGGTGGGCGTGGCGCGCGGCCCGTAGGGGTAGCTGACCTCGTAGTCGCACGGATACTCGTGGCTCCAGAGCGCGTCGCCCGTTTCGGCGTCGAAACACCGCACGCCCTCGACGCCGTCGATGCGCTCGCCGTCGGGGATCTCACCGTCATCAAGCCGGCGGTAATCGGTGACGAACACCTTGCCATCAGCGACCGCGGGGCCGGAGTACCCCTGCGCAACCGGCGCCTCCCAGAGACGAGTGAGTTCGGCCGGCAGTGTCTCGACGATGCCGTCCTCGCGCCAGACGAGGTCGCGCGTCGGGCCACCGTATTGGGCCCAGTCGTCGGCGAGGGCGAGGGTGGAGGTGAGGAGGGTGAGGATGAAAGGTGCGTGGCGCATGGAGCGGGCCTCTGTGGGTCTGTTCTTCCACGGGCTAGGCAGCCCGTGGCACTATAGGCTGGCGATTCGCGGGCGCACGGCGGCAGGCTAGACGGCAAACGGCGCGTGAGCAGGGACGCTCATGCTACGAATGCTCGCGGAGCGCGTTTAGTGCCGCCCGAATTCCCGGCAGGCGTCATAGAGAGCGGCGATGTTCTCGATGGGCGTGCCGGGCGGGAGGTTGTTGCCCTCGTGGAGGATGAAGCGCCCGCCCGCCTTGATGCCTGATTCGAGAACGGCGCGGGTCTCCTCGCGGACGAGCGCGGGAGTTCCGGCGTGAACCGTGGCGACATGCGGCCCGCCACGGACCTCGACGTCGGGCCCGAGAGACTCGCGGAGGGCTCCGTGGTCGACGGGGAATCCCGTGTCGAAGCTTTGCACGTTCAGCTCGTCGCGGATGATGGGCAGCAACCTCATGACGTCGCCACAGAGGTGGATCGAGTTGGGGCCCTCGGCGCCGAATTCGTCGATGAGTCGCTTGTGGAACGGGAGGACATAGGTGCGGTAATCGTCGACGGAGAGGAGCTGCACGCTGTCGTCGGCGAACCCGCAGGCTTGCGACTCCGCGGGCAGGCCGATGCGCTTGCGGTAGGCATGCATGCGCTGGATTGTGGCGGTGACGATGAGGTCCATCAGGGCCATGTAGTAGTCGGTGTCGACGCGCATGTCGAGCATGGTCTCAACGCCGCCGCGGAGGCCGCAGGCGAGGGTGAATGGACCGTCGGAGCCGAGACCGGGCACGGCACCGACATTGATCTTCCCGCCTCTGAATTCCTCATTCGCGGCGCGCTCGACGAAGCGATCGTAGTGATCCCAAGCCCGCGCGAACCAACCCGTCTCGGGGAAGGGGTCGGGCGGCCCGGCGTCGATGATCTGCCATTTGCGTTCATCGGTGAGCATCGGCCGCGTGTCGGGGCACTGGTCATCCCAGAACTCCAGCGGGCACCCCCACCACATGGCGCCATAGGAGTTCTGGAAGTCGACGTTGACGATGTAGACCTCCAGCGGGCCCATGGCGTGGTCGCAGACGATGTTGTGGCGCACCCACCATTGGTGGCGGAGTTGGTGGTCGAACATGAGATCGGCGTCGTGGAAATAGTCCTCGAAGGTGAAACCGGTGGGGTTTGTCACCGGGTTGAGGATCGTGAAACGCGACGAGACGTTGACCGCGCAGGGGACGCGCGCGGGCTTGCGGGCGTGGTAGTCTTCCCAGAGCTGGGCGACTTCTTCGTTGTGGCGGGCAAAGTCCATCTCAGCGACCATGCGGATCCTCCGATAGCTGTTCCTGATAAGCCGCTGCGAGCGCGTGTGAGACTGCGCCAGCGGGGGTATATTCCCTTAATGACTGTTTGATGTTCCCACCCCAACAATACAAGGGGGTTGTCACGATGACTAGCCTCGTAAGACGGTTGCACAGGCCGTTGATGCAAAGACAGCTTCCGACCCTCGATCGGATGTTCCGGAACTTCTGGCTGGAGCCCTTCAACATGGAGCGGCCGGAGATCACTCCCCGCGAGGGCGCCTGGGCGCCGAAGGTGGATCTCTACGAAACTGAAGAGGACCTCGTCGCTAAGGTAGAACTCCCCGGCGTCGTGAAGGAAGACGTCGAGGTCGTGCGGGATGACGGACATCTGGTGATCCGCGCGGATAGCAAGGACGAGACGGACGTGGAGGAAGAGGGGTACCATCGTTGCGAGCGATTCCACGGGCACTATGAGCGGCACATTCCGCTTCCGGTCCCGGTGGATGAGGAGAGAATCGTCGCGAAGTTCGAGGATGGCATCCTGGAGATCCGGGCGCCGAAGTCAGAGCCCGATCCGGAACCCGAAGAGCAGAGGATCGAGATTCTGTAGTGGCCCCGGGGGGGGACAACTGAATGTACCGAGCACGATGAGGGCGGCTTCGCGAGAGGCCGCCCTCTGCTTGCGTTTGTGGGGATGACGAACGGAACGAAATCGGGAAGACAAGAAGATGGGAAGAACGGCAACGGCGGGCGGGCTTACTCCAACAGATGCACCTGCTCGTGGACCCTCCGACCCTTCTTGAACAGCTCACGATCCGCCGTCCACAGGTCCGCTTCGACAGACATCGCAACCGCAAGGTACGTTGCGTCCCAGACGGTTAGCCCCACGTCGAGAGCAAGCTGCAGCGATTGCCGCGCTACATCGTGGCAGGGAACGATGCGTAACGAGACCCCCAGGAACGCCCCAATTGCCGATTCAGCCTCAGCACGCGTCATCACATCGGCGAGGACCTTGTGGCGCACCGCGTTCGCCACCTCGACCCAGATGAGATCGGGCGCCCAGATCTCATGAGTGCCCCTCCAGGCGTCGAGGAGGGCGAGCGCCTTGTCGCGGCCCGCCTCAGGTACGAGCCACCTCGCCGCCACGGAAGCATCGACGCACGCGCGAACCGCCATCAGCGCTCGTCCCGCTCGCGGCGGATCACCGGCGTGCTGTCAGAGAACAGGCCGTACTTGGTGTGCAGCGCCTCGTTAATCGCGATGACGGCGTCGAACCCGTCGTCGTCGGGCGGCGGGCCAGCCGGCGTGGCGTCACTCAGTTCATCGAGTTCCCGACGACGTAGGGCGACCGCTCGCGGGCCGATCTGGTAGAACTTCACCAGCCCACGCTTGCGCCATCCGTAGAGCGTGCTGACGGACACGCCGAGGTAGTCGGCGGCTTGCTTGGGTCGGAGCCATTCACGTTCGGGAATCGGCTGGGCCATGGTCACCGCACCTCCTGTTGCATATTACAATAACGTGCAATAACATGCAAATGGTTCCATCTCCCATCACGGCGCGGGCACGTCGAAGTCGATGATCGAGAAGCCCCGCGCGCCGTCGCCCTCGTTGGTTGCGACGGCGAAGGAGAGGACGTTGTCACGGACGGCGCGGAGACGGTCGGGCTTGCCGGCTGAGACGACGGAGGCCTCGTCGATGGTGAGGTCGTCAGTGGTCCAATCGGACCAGTCACTCGTCGCGCGGGCGGTGTGGCAGCGCAGCCTACCGGCCTGGCGGTAGTAGACGATCATCGTGTCGCGGGAGTCGAAGATGACGCCAGGTCGGACGCTCATGGCTGCGATCGGGCCGCTGTCGTGCCACGCGCCGGAGTCGTCGCGCCAGTAGTGGTACATGCTGAAATCGGGTCCCCACTCGCCCGGTGGGCTGTGCTTGACAACCTCGGGCACGCGCGGCTCGGGGAGTTTGAAGGTGATGACATGGGGCTGGTTGCTCGAATCGAGGACCATGGTAGTCTGGTTCATCATCCACGAGTAGACGGGGACGGACTGAACGACGAGCCCCGGGTCGGCGAGTTCGATGGGATCGCCGCCCTTGAGATCGGCGACCTGCGCGCCCGCGTTGTTGTGCCAGGTGATCCCGCCGTCGTCGCTGTAGGCGTAGTGGACATCATGGTTGCTGGCCCACGTGCGGCTTGCCTCGCGATAGGTCCAGGTGACATGGAGACGGCCGTTGGCATCGAAGAGGATGTCGTTCATGTAGGCGTTGCGGGTGGGGCTGTCTTCCCACGCGGGGTAGGAGCCGCGGCGGGAGAAGAGCGGCGTCGTGCCCATGCGCGTCCACGTGCCGGCGTCGGAATCGTAGCAGTGGACGTACGTGTCGCCATTGCCGCTGCCGCCCTGGCGGTAGATGAAGAAGAGCGCGCCGTCGCCGCTGTTGAGGAACCTCGGGTATGTCACCCTCGACTCCAACTCGTCATCGGGCATGAGCGGCTGGGCGGGCTCGAAGTCATCGACATGAAGCGTCGCGGGAGGCGATGTGAGGAAGCCGGCGCGGCTGCGAGTGTAGCGCAGTGGGTTGCAGTGGTGGTCCCAGGAGATGTGGAGCCGCCCGTCGCCGGGACTGTAGCCGACGACCGTGTTGCGGTGGCCATCGTTGGGATCGATGGTGAGTTCATACGGCAGCGCGAGGGTCTGGATGGCGTCGCCATCGAGGTCGCGGCGGACGAGGTGGAGTGACTTGTCCTCGTCCCAGTAGAGCGTGTACTGGAAGCCGCCGAACGTGAGGATCTTGTCTTGATCGAAGCTGGCCATGTTGAAGCGCGGCCAGGCGGAATCGTCGACAGCCATCGTTGAGAGATGGAGGAGCGGCAGATCGTCGGCCAAGGCGCATGCGGGGATGAGGATGAGCAAGGTGGCGATGAGCGTGAGATTGGGCATGGATGATTGTTCAACGAGGGGAGGGAGTGGGCCTGCGTGGGACGGCGACGGCGATGCGAGCTGGAAGCTCGCGGTCCAAGACGACCACGACGGCAGACCGACGACACGGGACGGCGTCGGGGTTGAAACCCCTCCTACAGTGGGTCGAGGAGCAGCTTGCCTGTGTTGAAGTAGAGGAGGCTGTTGACTGTCGCGGGATCGTACTTGGCGTCGGGATCGAAGGAGGGGCGGTTCTGGAGGCGGTCCTTGATCGCGTTGCGGTAGGCGGACTTGTCGGGGACGGAGGTGCGGTACTCGTCGACGTAGAGGCCGATGGAGTCGAAGGGGATGTCGGGCGCCCAGCCGGGTTTGGGATCGGCGAGGCCGAAGTCCATGTTCTCAGCGTCGCGGAAGAGGTCGAGGGCGACTTGGCGGTTGTCGGCGTAACGGACGTAGTCGACGGCCTGGGACATGTCGACCGTGTCTTCAGCGCCCCAGCCGGTGCGGAAGCTGGTGTCTGAAACGTTGCCGGAGAACAGGTTGCCCGTCACCTCGCACTCGATGGGGAAGAAACGCATCTTGGGTTGGTTCATGATCCGGCGGAACTGGGGGAAGCGCGATGCCCAGGGCTCTGAGTTCCACCCATCCTCGCCGATCGCTTGCTCCGTCCGCCAGACGTAATCACCGACGTCGCCGCGTTTCATCTCCCCTGAATCGAAGAGGGGGATATCGCTGAAGCTCTTCTCCCCGTAGGCCGACGTGTTGTAGATTCCAATGTTCCCGTTGATGAGGATGTTGCCCCGGACCTTGACCCCCGCGCTGCCGTTGAGGAGGATCGCGCGGTGTGCGGCTTTGTAGAGGATATTGCCCTCGATGGTGGAGCCGCCGTAGAGCTGATCGAGGTAGATGCCCCCGCGCGGGTGGGCTTCGGGGACGCACATGAGATGGTGCAGGAAATTATGCCGGAAGACCTGACCGTAACCGCCCCAGATGGCCTGGGCGGTGTACATCGCGCCCCCGTCGCCCTCCTCGATTCCCACGTTGAAGATCTCGTTGCGCTCGATGAGTTGATCGTTGCCGCCGGGCGTGATGGGCTGGCCAATGAAGTTGTGGACGAGGTTGTTCTGGAAGATCTGACCGACGCCGCGAACGGCGACTCGGCCGTAGAAGTCGGTGGCCTGGACCTGGGTGAAGTGGCAGTTGCGGGCGAAGTTGCGCGAGGGCGTGAGCGTCTTCGTGTCGCCGCCGTAGAGGTTGAGGTGAGCGGAGACATCGTACACGTCGCAACTCAGGATCCCGTTGTCCTCGCCGCCATCAATCCAGACCGCGGTGCGGGTCGAGTTCTTCAGCGTGCAGCCGGCGATGAGGTTGCCCTCGCCGCCCTTGATATCGACCATGGCGCGGGACTTCGGATCGGAGACGCCCGTGATGGTGAGATCGCGGATGGTGACGGCGGCGGCTCCGTCGAGCGCGGCGAACGCCGGCCCGGACCAGACGCCGAGGGTGGTGTCATCGGTGATCGGCTCGAAGGGCCAGATGAAGAGCGTGCTGCTGACGTCATCGAAGTACCACTCGCCGGGCTGATCGACCTCGCAGACGAAGCCCGTGACGATCAGCCGGCGCGGGATGCCCGGCACCCAGCGGAGGCCGTAGCGGCTGTACTCGAGGAGCTTGAGCGATCGACCCGAAACGCCGGCAACGCGGTGGCTCTGCTTGTACCAATCGTAGGCGAGGTAGCCATGGACGCGAGCGCGCTGGTTGACAGCGAATTCGCCCTCCCAGTCGCCGGACGGCTCCTCGCGGATCTCAAGCGTACCGCCAATGGGCGACTCCATGGCGTAGGTGGGAGGATCGCCCGGCGTGCGGCCGTGGGCATATTCCGCGCCCTTGTCGATGAGCTTGGACATGTGGGCGAACCCGCGATTCGGGAAGCGCGCGTACTGCATCATCTTCCCATCGAGGCTGAGGGTGGCGTTGGATGCGAGCTTCTCAGCCAGAACGTCGTCGTCGATGAGCGTGGATTGCACCTCCCCACGTGCCGACGGCGCGAGGCGGGCGAGAGCTATGGGATCGGTGACCTCAGCGAAGCCGGACGTGTCGATGGGGCGGCTGCCGTCGAAGGTGACGGCCTCGTCGGCGTAGGCGCGGAGCGTGAGGCCGGAGTCTTCGGCGGCGAGGGCGAGGGTCGAGTCGAAGTGATAGTGGCCCCCACGGATCCAGATGGTCGCGGGCTCGTCGGCATCACGCTGGGCCCGGATGGCATCGCGAGCGGCGGTTAGCGATGCGAGAGGCGCCTCGATGGAGCCGGAGGCTGAGTCGTCGCCGGTGGGCGAGATGTAGATGCTGACGTCGGCGGATGAGGGAGAGGCGAGCGAAAGGAAGGCGATGAGGATCATGGTGGTGTTTCTCCCTGAGGGCCGGATACTTCGATCTTCGATCTCGTATTCGGCCCGCCCTGCGGCGAACGACAGGGCGCGATGAATCGCGCCCCTACAACGACGGATGGCGTCGGATCTGGAGATCCGACCTACGGACGGAGAACGCCACCGGGCACACTGCGGTTCGACGCGGATGCTCAGAAGTACTTCTCTTCGCCGGGGCGGAAGCGCCAGAGAGGTAGGAGAAGGAGCGCGGCGAGCAGCGCGGCGCCGGCCCAGATGTGGAAGAGGAGATCCCACCCGCCCATGGGGTTGGCGGCGCGCGCGAAGCGGTCGAGGATCTGCCCCGTGACGGCCGACATGGCAGCCGCGCCGGCATAGCCAATGCTGCCGATGATTCCCGAGGCGGATCCGGCGGCTTTTCGTGTGGCTAGATCCATCACCAGCGGCCCGAGGATGAGGACCTGCGGCGCGAAGATGAAGAACCCGAGGAGGGATAGGTAGGCGCCGCCGTAGTCGGACAGGGCGGCGGAGTAACGGGCCCAGATGAAGAGCAGCAGCGCCACCCATGCGAGCAGAATGCACACCAGCGGGACGCGCCGCGAACCGAAGAAGCGATCGGTACACCAGCCCGCGGCGACGGAGCCGAGGACGCCTCCGAGAGGCACGGTCCAGGAGCGGAAGGCGACGCTGGTGATCCGCATGTTCGGATCGACATCGGAGAAGTAGCGCGGTAGCCAGTCGAAGGCGCCGTGACGGACGATATCGATGCACAGGAAAGCCCCGGCCAGACACCACACGCGAGGGTTCGCGAGCGTGCGCTTGAGCGTGTAGCGGAATCCGAGGTGGTGGTCGTGTTGGTCCTCCTCCGTGTGCTCGACCTCGGCGACCTCGCCGGCCTTGTGGCTCCCATACATCTGGTCAAGCGTCTCAAGCGAGGGAAGCCCGACCTTCTGCGGCGACTCGCTCGCCCACGCGTAGGCGATCAGCGCGACAATGACGAGCAGTCCAGAAGGGATGATGAAGGCTTGCTGCCACGGCAGGTGGTCGAGCAGGTAGCCCGTGAAGACGAGCGTGACGGCGGGGCCGATGAGGTATGAGGAGCAGAGGACCGTGTGGAGCTTGCCGCGCAGCCGGGGTGGGAACCAGTTGGCGAAACACTTGGTCACGCCCGGCCAGACGACCGACTGGAGAAACCCGTTGACCGTCCAGAAAAGGGCGAAAGCGGCGAAGCTCTTGGAGAAGCCAAAACAGCAACACATCACGGCGCCGCCAGTCACGCCGACGACGATCATGACCCGGCCGCCGAACTTGTCGCCGAGCGCCCCGCCAATCCACTGCCCCGCAGCGTAAGCGCCCTTGAAGAGGAAGTCGAGATAGCCCTGACGAGCCTTGGTGAGGCCGACGGCGGTCTCAAGCGTGCTCTTCGCGGCGCTGAGGTTCGCGCGGCAGAGGAAGAGCGACGCGTAGGTCGTCCATAGGATCGCGAAAAGCCGGATCCGCCCGCTGCGCCAACGCGCGAGGACATCCTCGTAGACAGTTGTGTCGGGCGGTTGAGGATCGGCCATTCGAGTCGGGTTCTCTCATCCAGTCGAAGCGCGCGCGGCACCCGCCGTGGAAGGCGGCCAGCGGCGCGCGGCGAAGTGGCACGCCATGGCAGAGCTATCGCTGGCGATGCCCGCCCTGCTGCGCAACGAGAGCATAACGCTGCTGGCACCGGCCGCGTTGCGAGGCAAGGTTGCCCGCGTGTCGGTAGATGGTACGACGGCGGAGACAGTTCGTCTCGCGGAGCGGACCGTGGTCGGCGACACGGGCGATCGACCGGATGGAGTATATGGCGTCAAAGTGAATGATGCAAGGCTCGAGTTCGAGGTCATCCACGAGCATTTTAGGCGGAGCCGAGAGCAGTTCGGCCGGCCGGAGATCATCGCGCACCGAGGCGGGAAGAGCGACGCGCCCGAGAACACCCTCGCGGCGCTACGGCTGGGACTGGAACTGGGCGATCGGTGCGAGTTCGACGCGAGGCTGACGCTCGACCACGAGCTGGTCGTCATGCACGATCCGACGGTGGATCGGACAACGGGCGGCAGCGGGACCGTGGCGGAGCTAAGCCTGGCGGAGATCCGAGAGCTAGCGACCGGCGAGGAAGTCGTACCGACGCTCGCTGATGCGCTAAGGGGCTTGGGTGATGACGCGCGGTTTCAGATCCACGTGAAGCTCGAAGATGACGAGGCGCGGAACGACGTGCTGCTGGCGAAGGTGGCGGAGACGATTGGCGCGGTGGGGTGTGAGTCGCGGAGCCAACTCCTGGCATCGAAGCCGAGGACGATCGATGTCCTGGAGCGCAACGCGCGACTGCGGCTGGACGTGGATGTCGCTGCCGGGCCGATCGAGCGAGGGTTCGAGACGCTGACATCGGAGACCTACGTGCGGGACGGGCATCGGCTGAAAACGTCGGACTTTCATCTGCACGACAGCGGGATGGTGAGAGCGGCGCACGAGCTGGGGATCCGGATGGTCTGCTGGGCGAGCGATTCGTCGGACGCGTCGGTGAAGCGACTGGTGAGGCTCGGCGTGGATGCGGTGATGACCGATCACCCGGAGAGGATGGGGAGGACTGTCGAGAGGTTGGAGGGCGAGACGGCGGGGGCGGGAGCATGGAGCGGCATGGGAGAAGGCATCCGGGATGAATCTGTCGCGGCTGAACCCGCTCCTACACGGAGGGTTTCCACGGAGGGTCAGTGATGGGAGACACCGAGAAGAGGCCGGGCAGCAAGCTGGTTGCGGTGCTGGTGATCGTGATCAGTATCGTGGCGATACTCGTGATATACCAGTTGACCGTGGGATCGAAGGTGGTCGAGCCAGCGGGGGGCGGCGGCACGATTGTGGTGGATGACGGCGAGCCTCCGGTGGACGCGGCGGCGGAGGTTGCGCCGAGCGAGGCGGCTGACGACTGACCGGGCCGGATACTTCGATCTGCGATCTCGTATTCGGCCCCTCCGAACGGAAGACGGCGACGGAGCGCGAGCAGGGATGCACGCGGCTGTCAGGGCGCTTGGCCCTGGTCGAGGTGACCCTTCCGCACGCACGTGAAGCGGCCGGTCTCAGGATCCAGATCGTAGACGTTGAAGTTCGTGTTGAGATCAAACCCCTCGCGGTGAGTCGCCAGGTTCAGCGACGCCGACCCCGTCTCCGCGCTTAGGACACGGTGGAAAACGCCGCGAGGCCAGACGAGTGCCGCCGCACCATCGTAGAGCAGCTCCCCGTTCATCTCGATCCGGTCGGGCTCGGCGATGAAGCGTTCGATCTTCCCATGCGAGGGCGTGTAGATCTCGACATGCCGCGTGCCGTGGAGCACGATCAGGTGGTCATCCTGGTGAGGGTGCATGTACCACGGCCTCTCGACCTCACCGACCGCCCCGGGGGAGGCGGCGCCGGGCCCATGCATCACTCGGTCAATGGCGCTGATGGGAGGAATGGCGCGGAGTGGGAAGAGATCAAAGGCAACATCCGCGGTCCGCCTGAGTGGATGGAACCGAACCACCTGGTACAGCCCAGGGATCTCGTGAATCACGTCACCCGTCGCTTCCATTCGCATCCCTTTCCGCGCGTTGAGTAGTCCCGGCCTGGTCGACGCCGGCGGGCTACCGTGCGTCCTCAATGTCAACAACCGGCTGGCGCGGCTGAGCGTTCCCGCGGGGCTGAAGGCGGAGGAAACGGGTAATCGGCTCGGGAATTGCGGGTGGCGGGGGTGGGACGGCAGACGGAACGAAAGCGGGAAGACACGAAGATTCGAAGACGACCGACGAACGGCGAGGCTGAGGGTTACGGAGAACGGCGCGGGCCTCGCGACCATACAGAATCCAGGAGGCGTGCCGATGCGCTCGCTGCTCGTCGCCGGTCTGATCATCACCAGCAGCAACCTCTGCCTCGCGCAGGACAACCTGATCGCAAACCCCGGTTTCGAGGAGCTAATGCCGGACGGCTGGCCCGAGGGCTGGGCCCGGTACAACTGGGGAACCGCGGGCACGGACGGCCGCCAGGAGCTTGACACCACGGTCGCCCGTAGCGGCGACAACTCGCTCGCCGGCATCAACGGGAGCGGCTCCGCCCAGGCAGGGGTCTACACGCACGTCGCGCTTGAGGAGGGGACGTGGGCGTTGAGCTTCTGGGCCAAGGCGAGCCCCGGGGAGACGGGCCTGGTGCGTTGCTACCTGGCGACAGCTTACTCGCGACTCTACGAGGTCAGCGACGAGTGGATCCGGCTGGAGTTTTTGAACCGGCTGGAGGCCCCCGCGGACCGGGTGGAGATCAACGTTCAGAACTGCTCGGGCACACCGAGCACGATCTGGTTTGATGACGCGAGGCTCGAGAGGGCACCGGATAGGGTCTATGAGATCGTCGACGACGCGCGCCCCCTGGCGGAGCAACCGAAGCTTCTGTACTTCGACGCGCATCTGATGTCGTGGGCCGACAACGCCAAGGAATGGCGAGAGCGCGGGTTCAGAGGGGCGTTCGTCGGCCGCATCTTCGCAGACATCCACGACGACCCGTGGGCCGCCGACGGAGATGCGGCGACGCGCGGCGAGGACGACGAGTTGCTCCAGGAATGTCGGGCGGCTAATGAGAAGTGCCGGTTGGCGGGCGTCGACAGCAACGTGTTGAAGGTGGCCTTCTACCGGGACCTGCCGGATCCGTTCGACGATGAGGGCTACGCGACCCTCACCACCAACTTCCGCGAGGCCGCGCGCTACGCGAGGCTGGCCGGATTCCCGGCTATTGCCATCGATACCGAATACACGTCCTACCAGTTCGACCCGGATTGGGAGGGGTATGACCTGGAGGCGCATTCGGTCGCCGAGCTAGCCGCTCGGCTGCGCGAGCGCTGGAGGGAAATCGTCCGAGGGATGGTGCGGGAGTACCCGGATGTGGACCTGATGGTGCTGCCCGAGGGAGCGGTCTACTACGGGCCGCTGTGGAGCCACCTGTTCGCGGGGATCGTCGAGGCGCTTGCCGAGGCGCAGCACCCCGGAGGCATCCACCTGTTCTGCGAGGGCTCCTACACGAGCCGGGACCCGCACGCGCTGGCCGATTTCGTGGTGGGCGTGCGGGAGACGACCACGCGGAGTCTGTCGCCGGCGGCCCGAGACTACTGGACGAGTCACGGGGACGTAGCGCTGGGGGTGTGGCCGCTGGGATACTACCGGGCGATCACCGACGCCGACGGCAAGTTCGTAGGGTGGTCGGGCCGCGAGGAAGTGTTCGGCGACGAGATCGTGGGTTCGTATGCCGACAAGTCGGAGAAATACCCGCTGCCGGAGTTCCGAGCACAGTTCGCGGCGGCCAGGACGCTCAGCAGGAAGTACGTGTGGGTGTACGGGCACGGCTCCGCCTGGTGGCAGTTCACCCCCGAGATGGAGGCGAAGTACAAGGCCGAATCGCGGCAGTTCTTCCCTGGCGAGGCGTACCTGCTACCGACAGTGCCGAACATCGCGGAATACTACGACGCGGCGGCGGCGCGGGAGACAGTCACCGGGCTGGAGTAGCGACGCCGGACGGCTGCGATAGAACGACAAAACGCCCCTCGCTACATCGCGAGGGGCGTTTCAGCATCTGGTTCAAGTGATCGAACGACTATTCACCGGACTTGGGTCCGCCCGGTCCTGTGGATGCGCCTCCGCCCGATCCGCCCTTCTTACCAGTCGGCGGGGTGGGGCCGCGCTTCTTCAGTTCCTTGGTCGTCATGCCGCCCTCATCGCCACCGGCTTCGGTCGCGGAGTCTTTGCACCCGACCAACATCGAGGCGATTCCGAGCATCAGAATGACAGTAAGGACTACAGCGATGAATCTCATCGTGGGGTGTCCTCCCCCTGGTTAGATTTGGAAGAATCCTGCCTGGTCGCCCATCAGGTTCGAGCGGCTGACCCATTTGGCGTGGCCATCGAAGAAGCCGTTGTTGAAGCCGCCGTTGTGCAGGTCCGTCGGGGACGTGCAGTCCCATTGGTGGCAGGACCACCAGAAGAAACCGCAGTGCTGATTGCCTTCGGTGAAGAAGATCTTGCTCGCCGGCTCCTGAATGCGGGCCATGGCAACGTTACGGGCGTCGCCGTGGGTGTTGTAGGTCGAAACCGTCCGGTTGCCCGGGCACGCTTGCCAGATGGCCTGGTTCCAGGACGGGCAAACCCAGATCTGCATGTTCTTGGCGTAAGCGTTGAGCTGCCATACGATTCCACCATCAGAACCCGGAACCGCCGCAGCAACTTCGGCGGGATACCTCTCGTCGTAGTCCTGGACGTACATCATGAGCGATGTGCCCAGCTGCTTAACGTTGCTCAGGCATGAGGTCTGCCTGGCCTTCTCCCGAGCCCTCGCAAAGAC